>JBGAII010000022.1:0-39240 GCA_044225625.1 Rubrivivax sp. | reverse complement strand
ACAAGCGGCCTCAGCGATGGCCGCGGCGCTGCCGTGGTGGGCATCGCCTGCGTGAAACGCTCGTCGATGCAGGGCCCGGGCACACAGCTCGCGGCGGCCGTCCATAGCACGGAGCTGAACTCGAGCGGGTTCAGGCCCCGATCGACGTTGAAGAACAGGTAGTCGCCGCTGCGCAGCTGCCAGCCCATCAGCCGCACGCCGGCAACGGGTGCGGCCTGGCGAGCCCGGGCCGGGCCATGGTCGGCGACCAGCCGCCGTTCGGCCGTGCCGTGCGACCACCAGGGGATGCCGGTGCCCACGCGCACCAGCCGCCCCTCGACGAAAAAGAAGTTGGCGTACATCGTCGGCACGCCATTCAGCGAACGGAGGTCCACCGAGCAGCGCAGCACGGGCACCGGCACGGCGGAATGGAGCCCGGGCATCGATTCGTTGTCGCAGCGCATCGGCAATCCGGCGAAGCGCGCTTGGAAGTCCGCGCGGCTGAAGTCCTGTGACAACTGCTCCCATGGCAGCACCGCAGCCTGGCGCGGGCCGGCGAGGTAGAGCCTGTACTCGAGTATCGACGGCTGGCGTGTCGTGAGCAGCCACAGCACGAGCGCGATGCCCAGGAACACCCCGGCCACCAGCCAGCGCGGCAGGGGTCGGCTCAGGACGTTGGCTCGTCGACTTGTCGCATCCATGGTCCGCGGACGATAGGCCATTGAGCCCGTTTTCGGGAACGCGCGATGCGGCCGGAGTGATGCCTTTCACACCCGCGTGCCGCACGTTGCCGCGCCACGCGGGTGCGGACGGCGGCCGCGGGTTCTGAAGACGCGTCATCGCCCCATCGGGCATTCCGACGGCGGCCTGCGCAGCACCCGGACAGGGCGACCGATATACGAACGCGGCCGTTCGAAAGACCGCCTGGCGCTCTTGCGCTTGCATCTCTTACATCCTAATATCGGACGCACGTATTCTTTTATCGGACTCTACGGCGAACGGAGGAGCTCAGGTCCATGGCGGTCTTCGATCCGTTTCCGGTGCCGGAGCATCAGGGTCTGGTGCCCACGCACGTCATCGACTGGGAGGCCATCGCCCGCACGCTGGTGCGCCGCATCCTGGCGCTGCAGCGCGGCGAGCGGGTGATCATTTCCACCGACCCGTACTACGGCGGCGCCGCGCTGGACGCGCTGCGCTGCGAGATCCAGCGCGCCGGTGCGCTGGAGCTGGCGAGCATCCTGCACTGGACGCCCACGGTGTCGCAGCTGCGGCTGCCCAACGGACGGCATCCGGACCGCGAGCTGGACCAGGCGGAGACGGCCGCGATGAAGCAGCTGTTCGCCTGCGCGGACGTCTTCGTGCTGCTGATGAACGACCGCCGCAGCCCGCGGCGCACCGTGGCCACGTCGCAGTCCGACGAGGTGGTGAACGCATGGCGCGGCGGGCGGGCCGTGCACCTGCACTGGTTCCAGGATCCGCGCTATCCGGACCCGTCGCATCCGGTGAACCTGCTGCACGACCGGGTCAACGAGGCGGCGCTGATCCATCTGGACTACGACTGGATGCGCCGCATGATGGAACGCATGGTGCAGCTGATCGGCGGCCGCGAACTGCGGCTGACCGATGCCGCCGGCACCGACCTGCGCTTCCGCGCCGGCCTGCAGTTCCACACCAACTACGGCGACGCCTCGCGCGAGCGCATGGCACGCTTTACCAGCGGCCGCGACCGCGAAGAGGAGGCGCCGGTAGGCAGCTTCCGCTTCATTCCCGAGGCCGGTTCGGCCCAGGGCCGTGTCGTCTTTCCGCGCCGCAAGGACGGCGAATCGCCGGCGCTGGGCCGCGGTTTCGATACGCAGCCCTTCGCCGATGCCGGGCTGGCTTTCGAATTCCGCGACGGCCAGGTGGTCGCGCTGGATACCGCCGGCGACTCGCAGGCGCTGAGGCAGGCCTGGAACGCCGAAACCGGCGACAAGGGTGGCCTCGGCGAAGTGATCATCGGCTGCAACCCGCTGCTGACGCCCGTGCCCGGCAGCACCTTCCTGCCGCACTACGGCTTTGGCGCGGGCGTGCTGCGGCTGATCCTCGGCGACAACACGCTGTCGGGCGGCACTGCGCGCTCCAGCTTCCACCGTTGGCTGATGTGGAGCGACGCATCGCTGGAGGTCGAAGGCCGCCCGCTGATCGACCGCGGCCAGCAGATCCCACTCGAAGACCTCTGTGCCTGAACCCTTGCCAGGAGAACCCGCCATGCCCTGCTCCCGCCGCCGTGTGCCCTTGCTGATCGCCGGTCTGTTGATGGGCATGTCGACCGCCCAGGCGGCCGACGTGTTCCCTTCCCCCGGCAAGCCGATCCGCATCATCGTGCCGTTCACGGCCGGCGGCCAGGCCGAGACGCTGGCGCGCATCGTCGGCACGCGCCTGGCCGATGCGCTGGGCGTGCCGGTGATCGTCGAAACCAAGCCCGGGGCCAGCACGGCGCTGGGCGCGTCGGAGGTGCAGCGTGCCGCGCCGGACGGCCACACGCTGTTGTTCACCAACGGGCTGACCCATGCGCAGAACCCGCACCTGCGCGCCAAGCTGACCTACGACGCGAAGAAGTTCACGCCGATCTTCCAGCTGGTCGAATCCGGCAACGTGCTGATCGCCAACCCCTCGGTCCCGGCCAACAACGTGCGCGAGCTGATCGCCTTCGCCAAGGCCAACCCGGGAAAGATCAGCTATGCCTCCATCGGCGCCGGCTCGGGCGGGCACCTGCTGGCCGAGCTGTTCATGCAGAAGACCGGCACGGTGCTGACGCACATCCCCTACAAGGGCAGCGCCGACGCCAACCGCGACCTCTGGGGCGGCCAGGTCGACATCATGTTCGACGGTTTCGGCACCGCGATCCAGGGGCTCAATGCCAAGCGCGTCAAGGCGCTGGGCATCGCCACGAAGAGCCGCAACCCGGCGCTGCCCGACGTGCCCACGCTCGCCGAGCAGGGCGTCGAGGGCGTCGACCTGCAGGGCTACATCGGCTTCTTCGGCCCGGCCGACATGCCGCCGGCGGTGGTGACCCGGCTGAACACCGAGATGCAGAAGATCCTCGACACGCCGGCGGTGACCGAGCAGATCCTGCAGGGCGGCAACACGCCGGCCGGTGGCTCGCCGGCCAAGTTCGCCAAGGTGGTGTCCGAGCAGTACGACACCTGGGGTGCCGTCATCCAGAAGATCGGTCTGAAGCTCGAATGAGCGTCGAGTTCCTGGTGCTCGGCGCCACCGGCCGCATCGGCTCGCTCGTGGTCCGTGAACTGGCGGCCGCCGGCCACAGCGTCGGTGGACTGGTGCGCGACCCGGCCCGTGCGGCTGTGCTGTGGCCCGGCGGCGTGCATGCGGTGGCCGGCGATCTGGCCGACGCCGCGTCGGTCCGTGCGGCGATGCACGGCGTGCAGGCGGTGCTGATCAGCTCGCCCGTGCACCCGCAGCTGGCAGAGTGGCAACGCCAGGCGCGCGCGCGGCGGCAGACGCGGGCGTGCGACACATCGTCAAGCTGTCGGGGTCGGCCTGGACGATGCGCCCCGGCGACCCCACCACCATCGGCGCGGCACATGCCGCGGCCGAGGCCGAGTTGCAGACGCTCGTCGGCGCCGGCCGCTGCCAAGGTGCGTGCATCCGGCCCAACGCATTCCTGCAGGGCATGCTCGGGCGCCGCCGCCGACGACGCTGTCCGGCGGCGGCGTCGCGCTCGCGCTGGGCGACGCCCGCGTGGCCTTTGCCGACGTGCGTGACATCGCCGCGGCCTGCGCGCGCATGCGCTGCAGGCGCCGGCCGTGCCCCTGCATCGAAGTGACGGGGCCGGCCGCCGTCGGCGGCGCCGACATTGCCGCGCTGCTGCAGCGCCTGCTGTCGCGCCCGGTGGCCTACCGGCCGATCGAGGTGGACGAGGCCATCGACCGTGCCCGTGCGACCGGCCTGCCCGAGTTCACGCTGCGCCACCAGCAGGAGGTGCTGCAGCGGCTGCGTGCCGGCGCGGGCGCGGCGGTCAGCCCTGATTTCCAGGCCGTCGTGGGCCGGACGCCGCGCGAGGCCGGCGCCTTTCTGGCCGAGGCCTGCGCCGCACGGGCCTGAGACGCCCGAGCCGCCTGAGCGCCTGCGCCGCCGGCGTCAGCCGCGCCACAGTTCCGGCGGGCGCGCGTTGGCATAGCCGGAGACGAATTCCTTCACCGTGCCGTCCGGCGCGAACACGCTGCGCCGGATCGTGCCGATGTTGCCGCCGTAGACGTGGATGCTGATCGACACCCGGTCGTCGAAGGCATTGCGCACGCGGTGCACGTCGCCGAGCGTCGGCGACACCACCTCGACCTGCCCGGGCTGCAGCAACATCTCCGGCCCGACGGGCCGCAGCGCGCCGGCACCGACCGCGAAGGCCTGACCGAACTCCGCGCCGCGCAGCATGCCGATCAGGCCCCAGACGGTGTGGTTGTGTACCGGCGTGCACTGGCCCGGCCCCCAGACGAAGGAGACGACCGAGAAGCGGTCGTACGGATCCGCATGCAGCAGGAACTGCTGGTAGTGCTGCGCATCGGGCCGGGCGCAATCCGGCGGCAGCCAGTCGTCCCGGGCCACCAGCGTGGCCAGCAGCGACGAGCCGGCGGCGACCAGCGCGGCTTCGGACGGCCGGCCAGCCACCAGCGCCGTGAACGCGCTGACGAAGTCGCGCAACGGCGCCAGGGTCTCGGGGGAAGTCGTCATGCGCTCGCGGGCGATTGCCGTGCAGCGGCTTCAGCGCGGGGTTGCCGGCCGCGTGGCCGCGCGGTAGGCCGCGATGCGCGCCTTCAGCCCCGGCCGGGCCGCTGAGCGCACCAAGCGCTGCAGGTCCAGCGCATCGCCGACGGCCCCGCGCGGGCGTCGCGCAGCCGACGCGGCCTCGTGGATCGCCGCATGGGTCGCATCGTCCAGGCGGCGCTGCGACTGCAGCAGCCGCTCGCGTCGTTCGTCCAGCGCGTCGGCGGCGATGCGTTCGTGCGCCAGGCCGGCGCGCAGCGCTTGCGACGTATCGATGCGCGCGCCGCTGAGCACCCAGTCCTGCGCGGCCTGCGTGCCCACCGTGTCGGCCAGGCGGCCGGTGCCGAGCACCAGGCCGAAGCCGGCGCCGGGAAAGGCGAACTCGGCCTCGCCGACGATCCAGCGCAGCGAGCAGGCGCAGAACAGGTCGGCACCGGCGCCCAGCACACGGCCCTGCGCGATGGCCAGCGTCGGGAACGGTGCGGCCGACACGGCCTGCAGCAGCAGCTCGACGCGGACGAAGCGCGCCAGCAGGCTGTCGTCGGTCTCCGACTCCAGCCGGGACAGGTCGAAGCCGGTGCAGAAGTTCGGGCCCGCGCCCTCGATCGTCAGCAGCCGCGGGCGCGCGGCACAGGCGCGCGCCAGTGCCTGCTCGAAGGCGGCGACCAGCGTGTCCGACAGCGCGTTGCCGCGTTCGGGACGCTGCAGGCACAGGCGCAGGCAGTCCCCGTGCGCGGACAGCTGCAGTTCGCGGGGCTCGCTCATGGGCCGTAGACCGCGCGGATCTCGTCGCTGTGTTCGCCCAGCGCCGGCGGCGGGCGGCGGATCGGCAGCCCGGCGCCGTCGATGCGGATCGGCGAGGCAAAGGTACGCGTCGCGTGCCCGTTGGGCAGCGTCAGCGGCTGCACCCAGCCCATGTGTTGTGTCTGCGGGTCGGCCAGCGCCTGCGCATAGGTGTTGATTCGCGCGTGCGGCACGCCGGCCGCGTGGAACACGCCAATCCAGTGCTCGACCGGCTGCAGCGTGAAGCGCTGCTCCAGGATCTGGCGCAGCTCGTCCTGGTGCGCGGCACGCAGCGTCGGCGTCAGGAAGCGCGGGTCCTGCGCCAGTTCGGGCAGCTGCAGTGCCTGCAGCACCTGCAGCCACAGCTTGTGGTTGCCGGCGGCGATGGCGAAATGGCCGTCCTGCGCGCGGAAGGCCTGGTACGGCGCGTTGCGCGGATGGGCCGAACCCAGCTTGCGCGGGTCGCGGCCGCTGCCGAAGTATTCGCTGGTCTGCAGCGCCGCGATGCCCAGCGTGCAGCCGAACATCGGGACGTCGATGTGCCCGCCGCGGCCGCCGCCGCGCACCCGCGCCAGGCCGGCGGCCACGGCGAAGGCGGCGTACAGGCCGGAGGCGAAGTCGGACACCGGCACGCCGCACTTGACCGGCGCGCCGTCGGGCTCACCGGTCACGCTCATCACCCCCGCGGCAGCCTGCACCGTCAGGTCGAAGCCGCCCTCGCCGGCGCGCGGCCCGTCCTGGCCGAAAGCCGAGATCGAGCAGTACAGCAGGCCTGGATGCTCGGCCGCGAAGTCGGGGTAACCGAGACCCAGCCGGTCCATCACGCCAGGCCGGTTGTTCTCGATCAGCACCTGTGCGTCGAGCACCAGGCGGCGCGCGATGGCGCGGTCGGCCGGCAGCTTCAGGTCGAGCACCACCGAGCGCTTGTTGCGGTTCAGCGAGGCGAAGTTCTCGCTGAAGCCGGCACTCAGCGGCGGCCACTGGCGCAGGCCGTCGCCGGCCGGCGGTTCCACCTTGACCACGTCGGCTCCCATGTCGGCCAGCAGCATCGCCGCGAAAGGCCCGGCCGCGGTGGAGCAGAACTCCACCACGCGCACGCCGGCCAGCGAAAGATCGGTATCGCTCATCGTTGTCTTCATTCGTTGACGGCCGCCATCGCCTCGAAACCGGCCTGCAGGTCGGCGATCAGCGTGTCCGGCGCTTCCAGCCCGACGTGCAGCCGCACCAGCGGGCCGCCATCCCACGGCCGCGCGCTGCGCAGGTCGGCCAGGTGGGCCGGCATGATCAGGCTCTCGAACCCGCCCCAGGAGAAGCCGAGTCGGAAGTGGCGCCGGCGATCGCACAGCGCCGCCACCTGCGCGGCGCTGGCCGGCTTCAGCTCGAAGCCGAACAAGCCGTTGGCGCCGCAGAAGTCGCGCTTCCACAGCGCGTGCTGCGGGTGCGATTCGAGCGCCGGGTGCAGCACGCGGGCCACCTCGGGCCGGCCGGCGAGCCAGCGGGCCACGGCCAGGCCATGCTGCTCGTGCGCAGGCATGCGCACGTCGAGCGTGCGCATGCCGCGCAGGATCAGCCAGGCATCGTCGCCACCGACGCACAGCCCCTGCTGGCGCACCGCCTGGTGCACGCGTGGCCACAGTTCGTCGCGAACCACGATGGCACCCATCAGCACGTCGGCATGGCCGCTCCAGTACTTGGTCAGCGGCAGTACCGACAGGTCCACGCCCCAGTCGAAAGGCCGCGCCAGCCGCGGCGAGGCCCAGGCGTTGTCCAGGCAGGTCGGCACGCCGTGCCGCCGCGCGACGGCGCACAGCGCCGGCACGTCCTGGATCTCGAAGGTGTAGCTGCCGGGGCTTTCCATGTACAGCAGGCGGGTGTTCGGCCGCAGCAGCGCCTCGATGCCGGCGCCGATGCACGGGTCGTAGAACTCGGTCTGCACGCCAAGGCGCGCCAGCATGCCGCGCGCGAACAGCCGCGCCGGCCCGTACACCGAATCGCTCATCAGCAGGTGGTCGCCCGGCGACAGGAACGCCAGCAACGTCGTCGCGATGGCGCTCAGCCCGCTGGGCACCAGCGCCACGCGCACCGCATGCGGCGCGGCTTCGAGCGCGCCCACCGCGTCGGCCAGCGCAAACGTGGTGGGCGTGCCGGCGGTGGCGTAGTTGGCGGCGTGGTGCTGGCCGGCGGCGGTGGCGGCGACGGCGGCGCGCGCGTCTCGGCCAGCGTGTCGAAGAGCACGCTCGACGCGCGCCAGACCGGCGGGTTCACGCTCTCGTAGGGCCGCGCGCCAGGGAGCGGCCCAGGTCGACCAGGCCGAGGCATCGTCGGGCCGTTGGCCGCTCACGAACGCCACTCCGTGGCCCAGCCGGCCCCCAGGGCCGGCGCGCGCTGCAGCGCCAGCTCCAGCGCCGCCAGGTCCAGCGCGCCGAAGCCGAGCGACTTGTACAGCGTGATCTCGGTGTCGCTGCCGCGGCCGCCGGAGCGGCCGCACAGCACGTCACCGAGTTCGGCGACGAGGGCCGACTCGGTGATCGCACCGGCCGCCAGCGCGCGCCGCACGTCGCCGGATTCGGCCAGCGCCGCATCGCGCCGGTCGACGAACAGCCGGGCGCGGGCCATCAGCGCGGGCTCGATCTCGCAGGCCGCCGGCGTGCTGGAGCCCACGGCGTTGATGTGGCAGCCGGGCGCAATCCAGCCGGCCTGCAGGATCGGGTCGACGGCCGCGGTGACGGTGCAGACCACGTCGGCATCGCGCACCGCGGCTTCGATGCTCGGCGCCGCGACGCAGCCGAACTCGTGCGCCAGCGCGGCCGCCTTCTCGGCCGAGCGGCCCCACAGCCGCAGTTCGGCGTCGGGCAGGATGCTGCGCATGGCCTGCAGGTGCGAGCGGCCCTGCACGCCGGCGCCGATGACTGCCACCGTGCGCGCGCCGGGGCGGGCGAAGGTCAGCGTGGCCAGCGCCGAGGTCGCGGCGGTGCGCAGCGTGGTCAGCTGCGGCGCATCGGCCACGGCGAGCACGCGGCCGTCGTCGCCGTCGTGCAGCACCACCAGCCCCTGCAACGGGTCGAGGCCGCGCGTCGGGTTGGCCGGCGTGACCACCATCTCCTTCAGGCACCAGCGGCGCGGCGCCGTCTCGCGCAGCGCCGGCATCAGCGTCAGCCCGTTGGCGCTGGCGCCCTGCGGACGCACGCGGCTGCGCAGCGGGGTGTGGAAGCGGCCCTCGGCGACTTCGATGAAGACCGCGCGCATCGCGTCGATGCAGGCCGGCATGTCCAGGCATTCGCGCAGCGCCTGGGCGTCGAGGATGCGCATCATGCGGAGGCTCCGAAGTTCGGGCCGCAGCAGGCGACCACCGGCCGCAGCCGTGGCGGCGGCGTCTGCCGGCTGCGGCCGGCGACCACCGCGCGGCCGTCGATCAGCACGTGGGTGATGCCCGGCAGGTCGCCATGCGCGACGGCATCGGCCAGCGTGCTGCCGGCCGAACCTTCGACCGGCCCGCACAGCGCCAGGTCGGCCGGGCGGCCGGGCGCGAGGATGCCTTCGGCCAGGCCGTGTGCACGCCCGGTGTTGCCGGTGGCCACGGCGATCGCCTGCGCCGGCGACAGGCCGCACATCGAGGCCAGGAACAGCACGTTGCGCCAGGCGCCACGCGGAATCACACCGGTGCCGCCAGGCGTGTCGCTGCCCAGCGTCAGCCGGTCCAGCTCGCCGCGGTCGGCCAGCCGGCGCACGGCGCGGTGGCCCGAGAGGTAGTTGCCGGACGAGCAGATCTCCACCGGGAAGCGCAGCTCGTCGATGACCCGGTCCATGTCGGCGTCGGACATCGGTATCGGCCCGCCGGAGATGTGCGCGGCGATGTCCGGCTGCAGCCACGACAGGATCTCGAAGCCGCAGATCTGGCTGGCGCCCGAGCGCGACACGCCGCCGGTGTGCACCTTGCTGCGCAGGCCGCGTTCGCGCGCCCACTGCACGTAGCGCCGTGCCTCGTCCGGGTCCTTCGAGAACGGATAGAACAGGAACTTCACCAGCCGCGCCCCGGCCGCGGCCAGCCGATCGAAATGCCGCTCGCTCATCCCCGGCACCAGCAACGCGGTGCCGGCATGCAGCTTGACGCCGGCCGGCCGGTGGCTGCCGAAGGTGCTGGCGTTGACCTCGGCCAGCGCCGTCACCAGGTCGGGCGTCATGCGGCCGTAGTCCAGCCCCGGCGTGTGCAGCTCGCCCGCGGACAGCATGGTGGTGGTACCGCCGTGCAGGTAGTTGCCGACCCAGCCGATCGCGTCCTGCGTCGGCGTCCATTCGCCGGCCACCGGATGCACGTGGCCGTCGATCAGGCCGGGCACGACGGCACATCCCGCGGCATCGATGACCGTGTCGAAGCCCTGCTGCGACGGCGGATCGAACTCGGCGACGCGGCCTTCCGCGATCGCGATGGCACGCACCGGCAGCACCGGTGCGTCCAGGTCGCCGGTGTAGAACTCGCCGATGTTGTGGATCAGTATCTTGTCCAAGTGGGCTCCGTGACAGTCCGCATAGCGGACAGCGTCAGTCGATAATCGACGACCTATGACCGAGATCTCCAAGACCGCAGACCAGGCGCTGGTGCTGCTGGCCTACGTTGCCGAGCACGGCCCCCTGGGAACGACCGAGCTGGCGCGCCGTCTCAAGATGCACCGCACGGTCGTGCACCGCCTGCTGGCCACGCTGCACCAGCGCGGCTTCGTGCACCGCGTCGAGGCCGGCTACCTGCCCGGCACCGCGCTGCTGCACCTGGCGCAGTTCGTCGAGCCCGAGCTGATCGGCGCCGCGCGCCCGACGCTGACCGCACTGGCACGCGAGTTCGGCGAGACCTTCATCCTGACCGCGCCGCAGGGCAGCTACGAGGCGATCCAGATCGACCAGGCCGTCGGCGACAACCACTTCATGCGCGTGCAGCTGACGCGCGGGTTCCGCCATCCGCTGTCCAAGGGCGCGAGCGGCCGCTCGATCCTGGCCTTTGCCGACCCGGCGGTCGTCCAGCATTTCCTCGAGGAAGCCGACGATCCCGACCTGCTGGCCGAGCAGTTGGCGTCGGTACGCAGCCAGGGCTATGCGGTGTCGCACGACGAACTGTCGCCCGGCGTGCACGGCGTGTCGGTGCCGGTGGTGGTCGACAAGCAGGTGGTGGCGTCGATCGGCGTGGTCTACCCGGCGGTGCGCCAGGCCGCGGACGCGAGCTACGCGCGCGCGCTGAAGAAGGCGGCCACGACCATTGCGCGCACGCTGCGCGGCCCGCGCGACTAGCTTCAAAGCGGGCTCTCGACGGCGACGATCTCGGGGAAGTCCCGCGTCGCCTCGGTGATCGCCTGGCCGATGCGGCCGGCGTCGCCGACCTCGTGCATCAGCAGCAGCACCAGGCGGGCCAGGATCTGCGGCGTGGCCGCCTCGCCGGCGCGCGCCATGCGATAGCACAGCCGGGTGTACAGCTCGTCGAGTTCTTCGGGTGCGAGCGTGCTCATGCGGCACCTCCTTCACAGCACAGCCGCACGGCGGCCTGGATCGTCGGCACGTCGGCCGAGCGCCAGCGCGCCAGCAGGTTGCCGTCGGGGCGGAACAGGTAGACCGTGCCGGGACGCGCGTCGTAGCGCGTGCCCAGCACACCGCCGGCCGAGGCAGCCAGCAGCTGCACCGGCGCGCCACCGGGCAGGTCCAGCGTGCAGCCTGCCAGCGCCGGCGCATCGAAGGCCAAAGCGGTGAAGCCCGGGCCAATGCAGCGGCACAGCGGCGTGCCGTCGTCCAGCGGGCCATCGAGGAAGGCAAAGCCGCTGGCTGGCCCGGCGGCGAACTCCCCGGGCGCCTCCGGCTGGTTCAGCGGCGAATCGGGGTAGCCGACGGTCGTGCTCTGGCGCGGGTCGATCAGCCGCCGCACCCAGGGGTGGCGCCCGGCCAGACCCAGCACCGCCGAGCGCATCAGTGCGAAGGCCGGTGCCGGTGGCGCCATGAACTCCGCGCTCTTCGAGGCATGGCGCATGTTCTCGCGCATCGCGAACAGACGTTCGGCGGTGTAGGTGTCCAGCAGTCGTTCGCCGGACCAGCCGCGGATCGCGCCGGCCAGCTTCCAGGCCAGGTTGTTGACGTCTTCGAGGCCCGAGTTCAGGCCGCGCACGCCGAAGATCGGCACCAGGTGCGCGGCGTCGCCGGCCAGCAGCACGCGGCCGTGCCGGTACTGCTCCAGCGTCAGGCAGCTGGCGCGGTACAGGCTGATCCACACCGGCTGCCACGGCGCGCGTTCGCCGATCAGCTCCAGGTGGCTGCGGATGCGCTCCAGCACGTTCTCGGGCTTGACCGCCTCGTCCGGGTCCTCGCCGTCGCGCAGCTGGTAGTCGAAGCGCCAGAGATCGTCCTTGTGCTTGTGCAACAGCAACGTGGCGCCCGGGTTCGACGGCGGGTCGAACCAGGCGCGCCGGCCAGGTGGCATCGCACTGGCCATCTTGATGTCGGCGATGATGTACTGGCCGTCGTAGCGCGTGCCGACGAAGCGCGTACCGAGCTCCTTGCGCACGGTGCTGCGCGCGCCGTCGGTGGCCACCACCCAGTCCGCACGCAGCGTGTAGGCGCCCAGCGGCGTGCTCACATCCAGTTCGACGCCCTCGGCGTCGCTGCGCAGCGCGTCGACACGGGTCTGCCAGCGGATGTCGATCCGCTCCGCATGCCGGGCGTCGATCGCGTCGACCAGGAACTGCTCGATGTAGCACTGCTGGATGTTGACCAGCCGCGGAAAGGTGGCCATCGGATCCTGCGGCACCTGCAGATGCAGCACTTCCTCGGTGCGGTGGTAGCTCCAGCCCTCGGCCCACGGCAGCCCCTGATGCATCACCGCCGCGGCCGCCCCCATCGGCTCCAGGATCTCCAGCGAACGCGAGGTCAGGCAGCCGGCCCGGCTGCCGGAACAGACACTGTCGTCGGCCTCCAGCACCACGCTGGCAATACCCTGGCGCGCCAGCGCGATGGCCATGGCCATGCCCACCGGGCCGCCGCCGACGATGGCGACGGTGTGCGCGCGGGTCTCGCGCCCGGAACGCAGGGCGGGCAGGCGGGCCGGATGGCGCTGGTAGTCGAAGTAGGAAACAAACTCCATGGGTGGCTTGGCCTCGGGCAGGATCTGTGGCAGACTTTAGTCCGATATTCGAACTCGTTCATCCTATAAATGGACAGTTTATGCGACGAGTTCGATGCCGGTCAACCGTCGAACCCGCACTTTCGGAGACCTCATGCAGCCTGTGACTTTTCATGTGAATCGGCTCAACCACGTGGCCTGGCGCTGCCGCAATGCCGAGCAGACGCGCGCGTTCTACGAGGACATCCTCGGCCTGCCGTTGGCCCACGTGGTCTGCGAGGACCGCGTGCCTTCCACTGGTGAGGCCTGCGCCTTCGCCCACCTGTTCTTCCGCATGCGTGACGGCTCCTTCGTCGCCTTCTTCGACCTCGGCGACGGCCAGGGCGCGAGCGATCCCACGACACCCGGCTGGGTGAACCACCTGGCGATGTCGGTGGGCTCGCTCGAGGAGCTCGAACAGGCCCGTCAACGCCTGCTGGACGCCGGCGTGTCGGTGATCGGCATCGTCGACCATCATTGGCTGAAGTCGATCTACTTCCACGACCCGAACGGGCTGCGCCTGGAACTGTCGTTCCAGGTCTGCGGCCAAGGCACGCTGGACGAATTCGCGCAGAAGGCGCACCGCACGCTGGCCGACTGGGTGGCCCAGAAGACCGGTGCGCAGCAGCCGGCCGGGGAAGCGGCACGATGAGCGCGCTGCTGCCCGCCGAACTGCTGAGCCTGGACGTCAAGCCGGGCCTTGCGATGGAATCGCAGTCGGGCATCGCCCAGTTGTGGCCGCGCATCTACGGCACGCTGGTGCGCGCGCCCGGCAGCCGCAGCGCCGCGATCGTCATGCACCCGGCCAGCAACTTCATGGGCCACTACCTGCTGCAGCCGCTGGCCCAGGCCGGCATCACGATGCTGGGGCTGAACTCGCGCTACGTGAACAACGATTCGCAACTGATCATGGAGCGCGTGCTGCAGGATCTGGGCGCCGGCGTGCGCCACCTGCGCAGCCTGGGCTACGAGCGCGTGCTGCTGATCGGCAATTCCGGCGGCGCCGCGCTGTCGGCCTACTACCAGGCGCAGGCCGAGAATTTCAGCGCCACGCACACGCCCGCCGGCGACCCCTCCGGCCTGAGCGCGGAGGACCTGCCGCCGGTGGACGGCATCGTGCTGACGGCCGCGCATCCGGGGCGCTCGCGCCTGTTCTCCGAGTGGCTCGATCCGTCGGTCATCGACGAACGCGACGCGTTTTCGGCCGACCCGGCGCTGGACATGTTCAATCCGGACAACGGCCCGCCTTATGCGGCCGATTGGCTGGCCCGCTACCGTGCGGCGCAGGTGGCGCGCAACCTGCGGCTGGAGCAGTGGGCGCGCGCGCAGCTGGCCTATGTGCGCTCGCTGCCGCACGGCGTTCGCGACATGGCTTTCGTCATCTATCGCACCGCGGCCGATCCGCGCCATCTGGACCCGAGCATCGACCCGAACGATCGGCCGCCCGGCAACATCTGGGGCAATCCGCGCGAGATCAACTACGGCGCCAACAACATCGGCCGATACACCACGCTCACCGCCTACCTCAGCCAGTGGGCGGCGTCGACGCAGGCGGACGGGCCGTCCAACCTGGTGAACACCAGCGTGCCGGTGCTGTCGATCGAGCACACCGCCGATGCGTCGGTGGTGCCGGCGATGAATGCGCTGTGGGTGTCGCGCACACCGGGGGCGCGAGACGGTGGAAGTCATTCGCGCCTGGGCCGACGCGCTCTGAGGCGGCGCGCCGCCCGACCGTCGGGCGGTACCGTGGCCTATTCGGCCTGGATGTTCTTGGCCTTGATCAGCGCGGTCCAGCGCAGGCGCTCGGCATCGGCATAGCGCTTGAAGTCGGCCGGGCTCGCGCTGACGACGGGCTCCAGGCCGATCGAACGCAGCCGCTGCGCCACGTCCGGGCTCTCGACGGCGGCGCGGATGCCCGCATACAGCTTGTCGACGATCGCCGGCGGCGTGTCCAGCGCCACCGCGAAACCCATCCATGACATCGCCGAATAGCCGGGAAAGCCCAACTCGGCGACCGTCGGCACGTCGGGCGCGATCGGCGAACGCGCTTCGGTGGTGATGGCCAGCACGCGGATCTTGCCGCCCTTGATCTGCGCCATCGCGACCGGCGAATCGAGTACGGCGAAGTCGAGCACGCCGCCGAACAGGTCGTTGAGCGCGGGGCTCGAACCGCGGTAGGGCACGTGCTTGACGTCGACCTTGGCCTGGATGCCGAGCAGTTCCATCGCCATGTGATGCGAGGTGCCGATGCCGGCCGAACCGTAGGACAGCGTACCGGGCGCCTTGCGTGCCGCCTCGATCAGCTGCGGCAGGCTGGTGAAGGGGCTCTCCGGCCGCACCGCAATGAACAGCGGCGTGCGCACGATCTGCGTCACCGGGGTCAGTGTCTTCTCCGGCAGCGTGACCGGCTTGGGCTGCAGCGCGGCGGCCACCGCCAGCGTGTCGACGGTCGCGGCCATCAGCGTGTAGCCGTCGGCCGGCGCCGTGGCCACGGCCTGCGCGGCGATCAGCGTGCCGGCGCCCGGCTTGTTCTCGATGACCACCGGCTGGCCCCATTGAGCGGTGAGTTTTTCGCCGATCAGCCGCGCAATCATGTCCACGCCACCGCCTGGCGGGAACGGCACGACGATGCGGATCGGCTTGCTGGGGAACGCGGTGTCGGCCAGCGCCGGCGCCAGCGGCGCGCCCAGCGCAAACGCCAGCGCAGAAAGAAGGAATGTCTTGCGATTCATCAAGGAAGCTCCAGTGATCAGTGACCCATAATCGGTCACTGCTTGCCGATTATTGGACGCAAGCATCGTGCCATCGGAGCCCGCTTCGCGCAAGCGCGAAGTGGGTTTGAGCTTATGCGGATCGTCACCCTTGACGGCTGCGGTGTGTTGCGCTAGCCTGATCGTTTATCGGAGCCACTTGACCGATTATCGGTCTATCCAGGCGAGGCCTGGATGACGAGGCTTCAGACGCAGGGTGCGGCGCCGGATGCCGACACCGGAATCCGGGAGATCCGATGCAAGACGCCGAAGGCACCATCGCCGACCTGCGCATGCAGTTGAAGGGCGCGCTGCGCAGCCGGGCCCTGTTGATGGCCGCGCTGCTCGACGAACTGGAGCCGGCGCTGGGCGCCGAGCGCGCCGAAGCCTTGCTGACGCGCGCAATGCACGGCCGCGGCGAAGCAGCCGGCAGGCGCTTCCTGGCCGACTGTGCGCCGGCCGACTTCGAGCGGCTGCGGACCCGCTTCATCGACATCCTGCCCGACCATGGCGGCCTGTTCGAGATCGAGACCACACGCTGCGATGCCGGCGGCCTGGGGCTGAAGTTCCGCACCTGCCCCGTGAAAGAAGCCTACGAAGAAGCCGGCATCGCCCCCGAGCGCATGCAGCAGCTGCTGCGCATCGCCGGCGGCGGCGATGTCGGCACCTTCGAAGGCGCTGGCTTCGCGATCCGCAATGACACCTGGGTGCCCGGCGGACACGGTTGCTGCCACCTGCACATCGAACGCCAGGCCTGACGATGCAGATCCGCTTCGACGGGGAGACCGTGCTCGTGACGGGCGCCGCCAGCGGCATCGGGCGGGCGACCGCGATCGCCTTCGCCGCGGCCGGCGCGCGCCTGGTGCTGGTCGACCGTGACGCCGACCGGCTGCTCGGCGTGGCCGACGAGGTGGCGGCCCACGGCGCCGGGGCGGCGCTGCTGCGCGGGCTGGACGTCGCCGACCGCGACGGCTGCCGCGCGCTGGCCGACGAGGTGATGGCGCAGGTCGGCCCGCTGCGCCACCTGATCAACAACGCCGGCATCGACGGCAAGGCCGACGTCGGCAGCGCCGAGGCCGATGCGCTGTGGGACCGGGTCATCGGCGTCAACGTCACCGGCATGCACAACATGATCGCGGCCTTCGTGCCGCAGCTGCTGCAGACGCGCGGCACGATCCTGAACGTCGGCTCGACGCTGTCGTTCACCGGCAAGCCGCGGTCGGTGGCCTATGCGGCGTCGAAGGCGGCGGTGCACAACCTGACGCAGTCGCTGGCCATCGAACTGGCGACGCGCGGCGTGCGCGTGAACATGCTGGCCCCCGGCGTCACCGAGTCGGGCCTGACGGCCGGGCTGCTGGCCCAGCCGGATCGGCTCGAAGCCTTCCTGACGCGCATCCCGATGGCACGCGCCGCGCGGCCCGACGAGATGTGCGGCGCGATCCTCTTCGCCTGCTCCGCGCACGCCAGCTACATGACCGGCGCGACGCTGCGCGTCGATGGCGGCTGGCTGGCGCAGTAGGCGCCAGCCAGAGTCCGGCGGCGTCGACCGGCTTCAGCCGGCGAACATCGCAGCGAGCGGGTCGGCCGGCTCGGGCGAGGGCCGCTTGAACACGCTGTTGTAGCCGATCAGGTGCCACGCGCTCGGCATCTGACCGACGCTCACCTCGATCAGCGCCGGACCGCGGCGTGCCAGTGCGCTGCGCAGCGCGGCCTCGAGGCCGGCCGGCGAATCGACCCGCTCCGACGGCACGCCGAAGGCATCGGCCAGCTTGCCGAAATCGGGGTTGCACAGCTCGACGCCGATGGTGTGGCCGAAGGTCTGCTGCTGCAGCAGGCGCACGTTGCCGAAATGGCCGTCGTTGAAGACCACGACCACCAGGTTCAGCGCGTAGCGCCGCGCGGTGGCCAGCTCGGCCAGCCCCCAGCCGAAACCGCCGTCGCCGGTGATGCAGACCACGGCGCGATCCGGCAGCGCGGCCGCGACGCCCAGCGCGGTGGGGAAGCCGAAGCCGAGCGTGCCCTGGTAGCCGGGCGTGATCAGCGTCTGCGGCCGGTACACCGGGTAGGCGACGGTGGCCAGATAGCCGACCTGCGTCAGTTCGTTGACCAGCACGCCGTCTTCCGGAATGGCGCTGCGCAGCGCCTGGACATAGGCCAGCTGCGGCTGCACCTCGGCGAACTGCTGCCGCGCCCAGTGCCGCGCCTCCTGCACCAGCGGGGCGCGCGATTCGGCGCGCGCGGTGACGGCGGCCTCCAGTGCCTCGAGGCCGAGCACCGCGTCGGCCTGCACCAGCAGCCCCGGCTTGCGCGGCGGCGCGGCGGCCTCCGCTTCCGCGTTCAGGTAGATGAACTGCGTCGATGGCGAGGTCCACTGCGGCTGCGGCGCCATGCGGTTCATGAAGCGGCTGCCGACCACCAGCAGCACGTCGGCCCGGCGGATGACCGGCCGGCCGGCCACCGAATCGAGCGCCAGCGGGTGGTGGTCGGAGACTGCGCCGCGGCTGGTCTCGGTCATGATGACCGGCGCCTGCAGGCGCTGCGCCAGGCGCGCGAGCGCCTCGCTGGCGCCGGCCGCCAGCACGCCGCCGCCGGCATGGATGACCGGGAAGCGCGCCGCGGACAGCAGCGCCGCGGCGGCGTCGATCTGCGCGGAATCGACCGGCAGGCGGCCGTCGAAGGCGGCGGGCGGCTCGACCAGCTCGATGTCGGCGCTGCCGCTGAGCACGTCGTGCGGAATCTCGATGCCGACCGGCTGCGGACGGCCGCTGCGCAGCTGCTGCACGGCCTGTCGCACGAGCGCCGGCACCTGCTCGGGCCGCGTGGCGATGCCATGCCATTTGGTGACGCTGCCGACCAACGAAGCCTGGTCCTTGATCTCGTGCAGCATGCCGTAGCCGGCGCCGATGGTCGTCGAGTGGATCTGGCCGGTGATCGACAGCAGCGGCGACGAGCAGGCATAGGCGGTCGACAGGCCGGCCATCGCGTTGGTGAAGCCCGGGCCGGGCACGGTCATGCACACGCCGATGCGCGCGCCGGCGCGGGCGTAGCCGTCCGCCATGTAGCTGGTGGCCTGCTCGTGCCGGGGGATCAGCATCCGGAAGGTGGTGCCCATCTCCCGGATGCCGTCGACGGCCCAGTCCAACTGCACGCCGGGCACGATGAACAGGTCGGTCAGGCCTTCGAGCGCCAGTTGTCGGGCCAGCGCCTGGCCGCCGGTCAGTGTCGCCATAAGTTACCTCAGTCGAGCCGCACGCCGCTGCGGGCGATCACGCCGCCCCAGTAGTCGTAGCTCTTCTTCATGATGCGCTGATGTTCCTGCGGGCTGCTGTAGACGGGATCGAACCCGCCGCGGTCGAGGATGCTGCGCACCTCGGGCGACTTGGCCGCCTGCATCAGCGCCGCATTCATCTTGTCCGCCAGTTCCGGCGACATGCCGGCGGGTGCCAGCAGCTGCTCCAGCCCGGGTTCGGAGAAGCCCGGGTATCCCGCTTCGGCCATGGTGGGCAGGTTCGGCACCGACGCGATGCGGCTGGGGCCGACGACCGCCAGCAGCTTGACCCGGCCGCCGGCCGCGTTGGCGATCGCTGACACCGAGGCGTCGAACAGGATGTCGGCTTCTCCGGCCATGACCGCCCTGGCTGCATCCGCACCGCCCTTGTACGGAATGTGCGTCATGCTGATGCCCGCCTGCTTGCTCAACGCCTCGCTGACGATGTGCGGAAGCGAGCCGGCACCAAAGCTTGCATAGTTCACCTTGCCAGGGTTCTTCTTCGCGTACTCCACGAGACCGGCCACGCTGTCGTAGGGTGCGTTGGCGTTGGCCAGCAGCACCACCTTGTTGTAGGCCACCAGACCGAGCGGAGTGAAGTCCTTGAACGGATCGAACGGCGGCTTGGCGTAAAGGTGCGGCAACTGGCTGGTCGTGCCGGTGGTCGTGTACATCAGGGTCGTGCCGTCAGGCGGAGAGCGGCGCAACTCGTTGACGGCGATCACCGTCGAACCGCCCGGCTTGTTCTCGACGACCACCGACTGGCCCAGCGCGGCCGACAGATAGTTGGCCATCGCGCGCGCGAGGGTGTCGGAGGTTCCGCCGGGCGGAAATGGGCTGACGATGCGAATGACCTTGCCGGGAGCCCAGGACTGCTGCGCTTGCGCCATGGCCGCCGAGGCGGACACCAGAGCCAGGGCACGCAGAGGAGGTGGATGAATCGTCGCATGGTCGCTCCAGGGTGGGTGGGGTTGCGGGGTCTGCCTAGCGAGTCGCTTGCGTGGACGGTCCTGCGCCGGGGGGGTGTCTCCGACGGCCCGGCACAGCGCAGCCGCCGCGAAAGGATTGTTCCGTCCGATGGGTTAGCAAATAGTATGCTCGACCACGGAGGGCGCTCAACAGTAGTAGCGCGTACCCCGATATCGCAGGATTGCGGCAAGCGATTCACCCTTGCACCGGTGTCACGATCGCGGACCGCGGTCAGAGGGGTTCCGGGACGAAGGAGCCGCCGGCCAGAGCGCCAGGCCACCGGCCACGCTGTAGGTGTGCGCACGACCCAGCCGGCGCAAGGCCGCTGCGGCCCGGGCACTGCGATTGCCGCTGCGGCAGAACACGAGCACCGGTGTTTGCGCCGGCAGGGCCAGCAGATCCGGCAATGCTTCGACGATGCCAGACAGCGGAATGGCCCAGCGCCTGGCGGCAGCATCGCCGATCTCCAGGGTCTGACCCAGGTGCTGCTCGTACGGCTCTCTCACGTCGACGAGCACCACGTCGGAGCGCACCTCGAGCAGTGCCACCACGTCGGACGGGGGCAGCGCCAGGGCTTCGAGGGCTTCGGCCGCATCGGCAGGGCCCGCCTCAGTGCGAGGCGCGAAGCCGTGGCCGTTCGCGAGGGTGCAGGCGAAGCGCTCCTCCGGATCATGGGCCGGCAACAGCAACGCGGACGGCGGTACGACGGAGGCCAGCATCGGCAGCCAGCGCACCGGGGCGACGGCGTCGTGCACCGCCCCGTCCGACGCTGCCGGGGCCAAGGTACCGCCGGCGAACACCCAGCACCGCTGATCCTCGTCGCTCAGCACATAGACCGCGGCATCGCGCGCCGGGCCGGGCGCCGCCAGCCTGGTCAGGCGCCTTGCGCCCAGACGGATGCTGTCGACGCCCGCTGGCCACCCACCGGCTTCGGTGGCGCAAGCCGGCGACGCCGGTGCGACCGCCGCACGCAGCGCCGCGGCCTCGGAGCCCGCGTCGGCGCGGGCGTCTGTCGACAGCACGGCGGCAAGCGCCAGTCCGCGACACCGGATCCACTGCGCCAGGGACTCCTGCACTTGCGGGCGCGGATCGATCACGACGCAGCTTGCGCCCGTCGGATCGACGAGGACATAACTGCATGCGCCGTCGGCGACGAAGCGCGTCAGCCGCGGCAAGGTCCCTTCGGCCTGCGGCGACGGCGCCTCGGCCAGGCAGTTCGCACGCAGCGACTCGCCGCAGGCGCGGATGCGCTCGCAGGCCGCATCGATCACCTCGGCGGTAGTCGCCGGCCCGAAGGAAAGGCGTACGGCGGCAGCGGCCTGCCATGCCGGCAGCCCCATGGCCTCCAATACATAGCTCGGCTGCGCCTTGGCCGCGCTGCAGGCCGAGCCGCTGCTCACCCGGATCTCGGCGGCGTCGAAGAGATCGAGCAGCAGCCGCGACGAAAGCCCGGGGACCGAGAAGTTCAGCGTCGTCGGCAGGCTGAACTCGGCCGGCGCATTGAAGACGAGTTCGGGAAAGGCATCACGCAGCGCCCGGACCAGGCGTTCGCGGTAGCGCATCAGCGTGTCCGCGGGCTGGAACACGCGCCCCGAGTCCAGTGCCGAGAGCACCGATCCGAGGGCGGCGATCCCCGGCATGTTCTCGGTGCCGGAGCGCAAGGCCTCCTCCTGGCCGCCACCGGCCAGCAGTGGCGTGACCGGGGCGCCGCGTCGGACGTAGAGCAAGCCGATGCCTTTGGGGGCATAGAGCTTGTGGCCCGAGAACGTCGCGTAGTCGATGGCCAGTTCACCGAGCCGCAGGTCGAGCTTGCCCAGGGCCTGCACACTGTCGACCATCCAGAACGCCCGGCTGCCGCGCAGCGCCTGCGCGATGCCCTGCAGGTCGCTGATGACGCCGGTCTCGTTGTTGACGGCCATCGTGCAGACCAGGCCTGCGGCGGGAGCGTGCGCACGCAGCCAGTCCAGGTCGTGCCGGCCACGGTCGTCCACCGGAATCGCCTGGACCTGCAGATTCAGGCGAAGCAGGTCGTTCCAATGACGGATCGCCTCCGGAACGGCCTTGTGTTCGGTGGCGCCGTACAGCACGGTGGGTGAGGCGCCCGCGGTGATGCGCTCGCGCAGCGCCGTCAGGGCCGACAGCACCGCCGTCTGAATGCCTTCGGTGGCGCCGCTGACGAAGAGAACCTGGCCATCGCTCGCGCCGATCGCGCGCCGGGCCTGTTCGCGGACCGAGTCCATCAGCGCCCGCGCCTTCAGCCCGGTGCCATGCACGCTGCTCGGGTTGCCGTAGGCCTCGGTCATCGCCGCCAGCGCGGCCGCCCGCGCCTCGGCGAGAACCGGCGTGGTGGCGTTGGCGTCGAGATAGATTTCCATGGCCTCGCTCTGCGGAGTTTCAGATACCCCGAAGAAAACTCGATGGAGTACCTTGATCTACATTCTACAGAGAATGAGGAAAAACGTTGCGCAATTCGCCCCAAGAAGGGAACGTCAAGGCCTCAGGTAGTCGACCTGGCAGGGGGGCGTCGTGCGGCGCCGGGAAAGCCCCGGGCGAAGAATCAGCGCGAGCCGGCAGCGCGCCGTCGCGACGGGGCGGGCGCCGCCTCGGGCTCGGCAGGCGAAAGGCGCATCGGCAGCGCCGTGGCGTACTTGATGCGCTCCATCGCGAAGCTGGAGCTCACGTCGTGCAGTTCGCAGGCCCTGATCAGGCGCTTGTAGACGGCGTCGTAGCCCTTGATGTCCCTGACGACGACACGCAGCAGGTAGTCGACGTCACCGCTCATGCGATAGACCTCGACGATCTCCGGAATGGACTGCACCGCCTTGGCAAAGCTCGCCAGCCAGGCCTCGTTGTGCTGGTTGGTCGACACCTCGACGAACACCGTCGTGCCGAGTTCGAGCTTGTCGGGGTCGCAGAGCACGACCTGCCGGGCGATGACGCCGTCCTCCTTCAGCTTGTGGATGCGCTTCCAGCACGGTGTGGTCGACAGCCCCACCCGCGCGGCGATCTCGCTCACCGGCAGGCTGGCGTCCTCCTGGAGCAGTTCGAGAATCCGGCGATCGATGTCATCCAAGATGGAGATCCTGTCACTGCCGAACGGCGGCGCGATCATAGCTGCGTGCGCTGCCGCGCCAGTTCCTGCAGCAGCTTGCGGTCGATCTTGCTCGTGGCTGCCAGCGGCAGCCGCTCCTCGAACCAGACGAAGCGCGGGTGGCGGTAGGCCGGCGCGTGCGCCAGCGCGTAGCGCTTGACGTCCTCGGCGCTCAGCGAGCGCCCCTCGCGCAGCACGCAGAAGGCCACGGGCTTCGCGCCCTTGATGTCGTCCTCGATCGGCACCACGCAGGCCTGGGCGATGTCGGGATGGCTCTCGAGCAGTTTCTCGACCTCGCCGGGATAGATGTTCTCTCCGCCGCACACGAACATGTCGTCGGTGCGGCCGACGAAGTAGTGGAAGCCGTCGTCGTCGCGCCGGAACACGTCTCCGCTGACGTAGTAGCCGTCCTCGGTGAACGGCATCTGGATCTCGGGCCGGTTGTGATAACCCAGCATCACGCCGGGCGAACGCAACTGCAGCACGCCCTGACGCGCGCCGAGATCGTCCCCGTCGACGAGCCGCATCTGCACCTCGGGGTGGGGATAGCCGACCGATAGCGGCGGCTGCGGCCGCCCGTCGGGATGGCGGCCGAAGATCACCGGGCCCGCCTCGGTCGAACCGTAGGCATTGAGCACCATCGCCTGCGGCAGCACCCTGCGGATCTCCTCGAGCAGGCTCGGACTGACCGGCGCGGAGCCCATGCGCAGGAAGGCCACCGACGACAGATCGGTGCGGGCCAGCGCTTCGCGCTCGCGCAGCATCATCGCCACCATGGGTGGCACGGCGGTGAGCCAGGTGCACCGGTAGCGTGCGATTGCATCGATGTAGCCCAGGCTGGTGAACTGCGGCATCAGCACGATGGCCGCGCCGGAGGCGATCGCCAGCTTGCTGAGGCCGAGGGCGTTCATGTGATACAGCGGGGCGGCGATCAGGAAGCGATGGGACGAGACGTCCTGCGCACGACGCCGCGCATCGACCACCCACAGATGGCTGCGGTGCGACAGCACCACGCCCTTGGGTCGACCCGTCGATCCCGAGGTGTAGAGGAACATCGCCGGCTCGTCGGGCGCGGGGGTCACGGGTTCGAAAGGCCCCGGATCGAGGAAGTCGGCGAACGGCGTCACGCCCGGCGGCAGCGCCTGCGGCGTCGTTGCGAAGACCACGGCGGGCAGATCGGGCGGACAGGCCGGCAGACGTTCGGCGTCGCAGAAGATCAGGCGCGCGCCGGCATCGCGGATCACGAAATCGCTGAGCTCGCGCGGGAACCGGTGGTTCACCGGCACCGGGACCAAACCTGCCTGCATCGCGCCCAGGTAGGCCGCCAGGTATTCGCTGCGGTTGGCCGACAGGATGGCAATGCGGTCGCCCCGCTGCAGCCCGCGCCGGCTCAGGGCCCGCGCCGCCGCGCGGATCGACGCGTCGAACTCGGCATAGCTCAGTTCACGAGGACCGCCTTCGCCGCCGAGGTCGATCAGTGCGAGCCGATCTGCCATCGTGCCGAGGTCGATCAGGTCGCCGAGATTGGTCAGGGTTCTCATCGGGTGCTTCGCCGCATCAAGGATCGTGCCATCGCCGGCATGCGGCCTAAGCGGGACCGACGAACTCCAGGACGCAGTCCCACAGTTCGGCGGCTGGAATGATGATGCGGTCGCCATGATCGATGGCACGTCCGGCATGAATGTCGCCCGCCAGGCGCGAGCGGACGGCGCCCAGGGAGCGCGTACGCACCGCCAGCGCGCCCATGCAGCTGCCCGTTCCGCCCGGTGCGGCGCGGCTGCATCCGGCAGCACCATAGCGCGCACCATAGCGGTCGCGGTTCATCAGGCTCAGGCGGAATCCGTCCCACGCCGCAAACGCCTCGCCATGGGTCTGCCCCGGCAGGAAACCGACGCCGTCGAGCAGGCTGGCATAGCGTTCGGCCTGCATCGGCAGGTCCTCGGCCACCACGACGAACTCGGCGAGGCCGCCGGCACCGTTGCCGTGCTCGAGCCACTCGGGGCGCCAGACCAGATCGGGGGTCCTGTGCTCGCAGTAGTACACGCGGCCGCCGGGCACGTAGTCAGGATGCACGCGCACGGTGGTGAAGGCCGCCTCGCGCTCCACGCCATCGACGCTCACCGGCCGCGAGAAGTCCACCGGGTCGAGCACCGGCACGCCCTGCGCGCTCAGGCGCCGATGCAGCGCCCGGGCATCGTCGGTCGCGAACACCAGGCCGTTCAGGCCGACGGGCGAGGAGGCGACCTCCTCCCTGACCTTCTTCGCGCCCGGCTCGATGCCGACGAGTTCGAGGTAGTCGTGCTCGAACATCATCAGATGATTGATCGAGCCCAGCGAGTGATAGCCGCGCGGCGTCGGCGCGAAACCCAGCGCGCGGAAGCGGTCGACCGCGGCGTCCATCCCGGTCAGGACGTTGATCACCGCATGGTCGACGCGGACCGCCATGGCCGCTCAGGCGCCTTTCGGCGCCGGCATCGCGTAGACGCCGCGGCCGCTGGCGAGCAACTGACCCTGCTCGTTGTACAGCGATGCCTCGCAGACCGAGAACTGCTTGCCGCCCTTGACCACCTTGCCCTTGCAGACGATGTCGCCCTTCATCGCCGCACGGTGGTAGTCCACGCGCATGTCGATCGTCGGCACGCCTCGCCCGGTGGTCGACACCAGCGCCCAGTCGGCACACAGGTCGATCAGAGCGGCGAGGATGCCGCCGTGCGTATAGCCTGCGTCGGGGTTGACGACCCATTCCGGTCGCCAGGTGGCCTTGATGTCGATCTCGCCATCGCCGACGCGCAGCACCTGCAGGCCGAGCCACTGGTGAAACGGCCCGCGCGTCAGCAAGGCCTGAACGCTCTCGGCGGAAGGTAGGCTTTCCATGGATGCTCCGTGTGTGTTGTGTGGCGAATCGGCTCAGGGCGTGACGATGACCTTGCCCATGACCTCGCGATCCTGGATCAGGCGCAGCCCTTCGGCCGCCTGCTCCAGCGGCAGCACCTTGTCGATGACCGGCCTGATGCGGCCGCCCGCGATCATGCCCATCAGCGCGGCCAGGTCGTCGTCGTAGAAGCTGTTCGAGCCGATGACCTTGAGCTCGAAGCTCCAGATGTAGCGCAGGTCTTCCTTCGGGTCGTGGCCCGCAGTCGCGCCGCACACCAGCAGCGAGCCGCCGCGCTTCAGGCAGCGCAAAGACGGCACCCAGGTGTCGCCGCCGGTGAAGTTGATGACGACGTCGACGCCGCCTTCGTAGGTGCGCCGCTGCGGCTTGCCGTACTTCTCGACGGCCCATTTGGAGAAGTCCGTCGTCTTGTAGTCGAGCACATGATCGGCGCCCAGGGCCTTCAGGCGCTCCAGCTTCTCCGCGCTGCCGGCGCAGGCGATCACCTCCGCGCCGAGCATCTTGGCCAGGATCACGCAGCCGGTCCCCACGCCGCCGCTGGCGCCGAGCACCAGCACGCGGTCACCCTTCTTGATGGTGTTGTGGGTGATCAGCATGCGGTGTGCGGTGCCGTAGGCCACCGGCAGCGCCGCCGCGTCCTCGAAGCTCACGCCCTCGGGCATGCGGATCAGCTGTTCGGCCGAGACGAGGCAGTACTCGGCCATGCCGCCGTCCATCATCTCGCCCATCAGGCCCTTCTTCTTGTTCAGCGGATTGACCAGGACGCGGTCGCCGGCCTGCCAGCCCGTGACGTTCGTGCCGACTTCGACGATCTCTCCGGCCATGTCCAGGCCGATCACCACCGGCAGCGGCACCTTGATGCCCGGCATGCCGCGCACGGTGAACACGTCGTGATAGTTGAACGACGAGGCGCGGACCCGGATCACGACATGCCCTTCGGTCGCCACGGGGCGTGGGTGGTCGGTGACGACCTCGAGTTGCTCGAGGCCGCCATGTTGTCTGAGTACGAGGGCTTTCACAGTCAAGTCTCCGGGTTGAGGTGAGAGAGGTAAATAGGGGTGAGGCTGTGCCGCAGGCGCAGGCACCGCGATGCGTTCAAGGCAGGGAGCGGGCCCAGTCCACCATCGTGCGGCAGGCGATCACTTTCTCTTCCGGCTGACCATCGAGATAGTGGCCGGCGCGCGGAATGCCGGTCAGCCGGCGGTGGTCGTGCCTGACGCCGTCATACAGCGACTGCGCATAGCTCGGGTAGCAGCCCGGGTCGGCCGTGCCGTAGATGACGTGGACCGGCACCGAGACGGACTCGAGCCGCTGCGGGCCGTTGCCGTTGGAGCAGCGCATGCTCCACTGCGACAGCCATGAACGCAGGCTCGTGTAGTGGCCGATCGAGGCCGGAATGAGATTGGCGACATAGGGCTCGCCCCATTGTGTGGAGGCCTTGCGATCCGAAGGCTCGAGGCTCAGGTCCAGGTTGCGGGGATCGGCCATCGTGCCATGCACCACGAACGGCAGGTCGTGTACGCGATCGCCGGTGTGCGTGCGCAGGAACGCCAGCCGCTCCAGGGCCCAGTCGGTGATGCGCTCGTTGCGCGCAATCTGCGCAGCGCGGTAGCGCTGCAGGAACTCCGGCGCATAGGGCGGCCCGTTGCGCGGGTCGAACATGTCCAGTTCCGGATCGCGGCGAAACGGGTCGAACTCATCCAGCAGCGCGGGGTCGAGCTTCTCGGTCAGCACCGTGTTGCGGCCCGGATGCGCCATCAGCATGACCAGCGCATCGGCGCGCGGCAGCCGGGCCTGGGTCAGATCGGGGCCGGAGCCGCAAGGCGCTGCCTTGATCGACGGATGTTCGGCCTGGTTCTGGTACAGCGCCACCAGCCCGCCGCCACCGGAGTTGCCGACGAGCACGATGCGCCGGTAGCCCTCCTCGCGCAGGTGCAGCAGCACCGAGCCGATGTCGACGACGCAGTCCTCGAGCAGCAGCGTCGACTCGTTGTTGATGTAGCGCGTGGACATGCCCACGGCATCGACGCCCAGCTGCGACATCGTCGCCAGCGCATAGTGCGCCATGAAATTCGACGACGGGTGCACGAACACGAACACCGTGTCCGACTTTTGGGCTGCACGATGCCGGGTGCACCACAGCAGCCCGGCCCGCCGGGCCACGCCCGACTGCTGGTTCAGGCGGCCGCCATCGCCGCTGGCCAGCGGCTGCATGCGCACGGCCAGAAGTTCGCGTTCGCCGGCCGGGCCGGCGGCCATCGTGGAAGGGCTGCTCATGGGTTCGGGGCTCGGGGCCGCTGTGGGAACGAGGGTCTCAGACGGGACGCGCGGTCCATGAATGCACGTAGCCGGACTGCTCTACGCTGGCGGCGCGCGCCGCCAGACGCAGCGGCCGGAAGGTGTCGAGCATGATCGCCACTTCCTCGGTGCGCTGGCCGACACGCTCGGCCGCCTTGTCGGCGCTGCCCGGATGCGGGCCGTGCACATGACCCGCCGGATGCAAGGTGACGGACCCGCGCTCGATGCCGGAGCCGCGCCGCGAGAAGAAGTTTCCCTCGGCATAGAAGATGAACTCGTCGGAATCGACGTTCGAATGGAACGACGGTATCGGCATGGCCCGCTGGTCGTAGTCGAGCATGCGTGGCACGAAGTTGCAGAACACCATGTTCGGCGCCTCGAACACCTGATGCACCGGCGGCGGCCGGTGGAAGCTGCCGGTGATGGGCGAGAAATCGGCGACGTTGAAGGCGAACGGATAGTTGCAGCCGAACCAGCCGACCACGTCGAAGGGATGGCGCTCGAAGGTGTAGCGGGTCAGGCCCGCGGCCGTGCGCACCAGCACGTCCACGCCCTCGCCTTCGGCCAGCAGCGGCCCCGCCGGCGCGCGCAGGTCGAGCTCGCTGAAGGGGGCGGTCTGCAGAAACTGACCGTGCGCGGACAGGTAGCGCGAAGGCACCTTCACGTGGCCGGCGGTTTCGAACACCAGCGCCCGCAGACTCGGTGCCGGCAGCCAGCGGTGCGTCACGCCCTTGGGCAGCAGCACGTAGTCGCCGGGGCCGGCCTCCAGCGTGCCGAAGATCGTCTCCAGCCGCGCCTGGCCTTCATGCACGAAGAACAGCTCGTCGGCCGCCGCGTTGCGGTACAAGGGCGAAGGCTCGCTGGCCGAGACGAAGCTCGCGACCACGTCCTGATTGCCGCACAGCGCGACGCGGGCGGTGACGGTGTCGCCGGTCGCGTCGATGCGGCCGGTGTGCCAGAGGCGGGGCAGCAGTGGATGATTGTCGACGAACTCCAACCGTGCGCTGCTCAGGCCTTCACAGGCGATGATCGACGATGGCGCATGGCGATGGTGCAGCAGCGAGAAATCCGACGAGAAGCCCTCGAGCCCCATCACCTCGGTGCTGTACAAGGAACCGTCTTCGCGGCGGAACTGCGAGAAGCGCTTGCGCGGGACATCGCCCACCTTCATGAAGCTTGGCATGGAACGACACTCCGGCGGCAGGGGAGAACGAAGAAGAGAAGGATCAATTACTACAAACAGAATCTACTACAGCATCCAACTTGATGCAAACGCGAACATTGAAGATTTATCTTATCCTTGTATCGCTTCATGAGGTAAATTTCGTCCACGCCTTTGCCCTTTGACGCCATGTCCATCGCCACCCCCGTCGTCAACCACAACCGCCCGCCGGAGACGATCGCCCCGCAGCCGAGCTACGAGGTCGTGTTCGGCGAATACTTTCCCTACTCGGTGCACCCGCCGCAATGGCCGGCCAGTGTGCGCGAAGGCCGGGACACGCGCCGCGCCACGGTGGCGATCGTCGGCGGCGGCCCGACCGGGCTGACGCTGGCGCTCGACCTGGCCCAGCACGGCATCGCCTCGGTGGTGATCGAAGCCGATGCGACCGTCTGCTCCGGCAGCCGGGCGGGCGCGTTCACCCGGCGGACGCTGGAGATCATGGACCAGATCGGCGTGGCCGACGAGATTGTCGCCACCGGCCTGGGCTGGAACCGCGGATGGACCTACTACCGCGATGCGCTGGTGGCCGAATCACGCATCCCCGACAGCCCCGACCAGCGCTTCCCCGCCACGCTCAGCCAGTTGCAGAACCTGATCGAGGAATGCCTGGTCACGCGCTCCGCCGCCTTCCCCGAGCTCGTGGACATCCGATGGCACTCCAAGGTGGTCGGTTTCGACGCCGGCCCCGATGGCGCGCGGCTGCGCATAGAACATCCGCACGGCAGCTACGACCTGGAGGCCGACTGGGTGGTCGCCTGCGACGGCGGGCGCAGCACGATCCGCCAGTCGATGGAGCTGATGATGGAAGGCCAGCGCCATGCCGGGCGCTACGCGATCATCGACGTGCGCATCGACACCAGCGACTTCCCGGTCGGCCGGCGCTGGTGGTTCGACCCGCCGTCCAACCCCGGCGGCACCTTGATCATGTTCAAGAAGCCGGGCGGCATGCTGCGCTTCGACTACCAGCTGCGCGACGACGAACCCACCGAAGAGGCCATGCAGCCCGAGCGCGTGCTGGCCAAGGTGCGCTCGCACCTGGCGATGCTCGGCGTCGACAAGCCCTGGGAACCGGTCTGGCTGAGCCTGTATCGCGCCAGCGCGCTGACGCTGCCGTCCTACCGGCACGGCCGCGTGCTCTTTGCCGGCGATGCCGCCCACCTGGTGCCGATCTTCGGCGTGCGCGGCATGAACTCCGCCGTTGAGGACGCCCACAACCTGGCCTGGAAGCTGGCCTGGCGCATCCGCGGCCTGGCCGGCGACGCGCTGCTGGACAGCTATTCGGTGGAGCGCGTCGCGGCGGCGCGCGAGAACCTGCGCTACGCCTCGAAGGGCGCCGAGTTCATGTCGCCGCCGTCGGCGCCGCACCGCCTGATGCGCGATGCCGTGCTGTCGCTGAGCGCGCGGCATCCGGCGCTGACCTCGCTGATGAGCCCGCGCCAGCACTCGGCCAACGACTATGCAGGCTCGCCGCTGAACCAGGCCACGGCCGACGAACCCGGCTTCGAGGCCGGCCCGAAGCCCGGCATGGCACTGCCCGACGGGACACTGCAGCGGTTCGTCGACGGCCGGAAGGTCGACGGCCATCTGACGCAGCTGCTCGGCCCCTGGTTCAGCCTGTTCCACTTTGCCGGCGACGCCGGGCCCGCCGCAGGGCTGGCCGCCGGCGTCGCCGCGCTGGGCGCCGACGTGCCGATCCGCCTGCGCACGCTCGCCACGACGGGGTCACGGGTCACGGACGGCGTCGACGCGATCGACACCACCGGCCGCCTGCACGCGCTGTACGGCGCGGCCGCGGGCGCCTGCTACCTGGTGCGGCCCGACGGCCACCTGCTTGCCCGCTGGAAGGCGCCGCCGTCGGACGCCGAGCTCCGGGCCGCGATCGAGCGTGCCCTCGGGCGCCGCGTCGGCGCGATCTGACCCCCTGGAGAACCGGACCATGAATGCCCAGGAACTCGACGATGTCTACACGCAGCTCTGCCACGGGCTGACCGCCGCCGGAGAGGCCGAGACGCCGAACGTGCTGGCTCGTCTCGTGCTGCTGCTGTTGTTGCAGGTGCCGTCGGCCGAGGCGGCTTCGAAAGCCGTGGTCGACGCACTGCAGGGCGTGGGGAATCCAACGTGAACAGCGCCGCCCCGCAACGCCTGGTCGTCGCCATCACCGGGGCGACCGGCGCGATCTACGGCGTGAAGCTGCTGCAGGAGATCGCCCGCCTGCCCGGCTGGGAAAGCCACCTGGTGGTCTCCGATGCCGCGGTGCTCAATGCCTGGCAGGAACTGGGGCTGTCGCGCGGCGACCTGGAGGCCCTGGCGAACGTGGTCCACAAGCCGCGCGACATCGGCGCGACGATCGCGAGCGGCTCGTTCCTGACGCGCGGCATGGTGATCGCCCCCTGCTCGATGAAGACGCTGTCGGCCATCGCCAACGCCTACTCCGACAACCTGGTCAGCCGCGCCGCCGACGTGATGCTCAAGGAACGCCGCCGCCTGGTGCTGCTCACCCGCGAGGCGCCGCTGAACCTGGCGCACCTGCGCAACATGACGGCCGTCACCGAGATGGGCGGCGTGATCTTCCCCCCGGTGCCGGCCTTTTACTCGCGCGCCGGCACGATCGACGCGCTGGTCGAGCACACCGTGCACCGCGTGCTCGACCTGTTCGACGTGCACTCCGACCGACTGGCGCGCTGGGAAGGCCTGAAGGCGGGCGCTTCCCGCCCCGCGGCCGGCGCCGAGCCCCGTGCCCCCGATTCCCCTTCCAAGGACTGACCCCACATGGACGAGACTTTCCGCGGTTTCCTGAACCGCCTCGAGCGCGACGGCGACCTGGTCAACATCGACCAGCCCGTCGACATCCGCCACGTCGCCACCCTGGTGGACCAGAGCGACAAGGCGCTGCGCTTCAACAAGCCCATCGGCTACGACATGCCGATCGTGTCGGGGATCATCCGCACGCAGCAGCGCGCGATGAAGTCGATGGGCGCCAGCACCTACCCCGAAATCGAGCAGAAGCTGCAGCGCGGCATCGACCAGCCGATCCCGCCGCGCTACGTGGAGCGCCCGCCGGTCAAGGAGGTGATCGCCACCGGCAGCGACGTCGACCTGTTCAAGCTGCCGATCCCGATGTCCTCCATCTACGACGGCGGACCGATGATCACCGCCGGCATCGTCATGGCCAAGGATCCGGAGTACGGCATCAACACCGGCATCTATCGCTTCATGGTCAAGGAGAAGGCGCTGACCGGCATCGACATCGTGACGCCGAACAACATGCGGCTGTTCGCCCAGCGCGCCTACGAGCAGGGGCGGCCGTGCGAGATCTCCATCTCCATCGGCAACCATCCGATGGAGATCATGGGCGCCGGCTACCGTGCGCCCATCGGCGTCGACGAGATGGGCATCGCCGGCGGCATGCGCGGCGCACCGGTGGAACTCGGCCGCTGCGAGACCATCGACCTGCCCTTCCTGGCCGATTCCGAGATCGTGCTCGAGGCAGAGATCCTGCCCACCGGATGGACCCAGCCCGAAGGCCGCTTCGGCGAATTCACCGCACTGATGGGCGGCCTGCACTGGAACCCCAACGTGCGCATCAAGGCCATCCTGCAGCGCCGCGACGCGCAGTACTACGCCCTGCACATGCCCTGGGAGAACACCTGGCTGGCAGCGCCGACGCGCTACCAGGCGATCCGGCGCGCGCTGCGCACGGCCGGCGTGCAGGTCAAGGACATCAACGTCACGCTCGGCGGCCGCGCGTTCTGGCATGCCGTCATCTCCATCAAGAAGCAGGCCGGCGAAGGCAAGAACGCGCTGCTGGCCGCGCTGTCGGTGATGGACCTGAAGCACGTGGTGGTGGTCGACGACGACATCGATGTCTTCAACGGCGAGCAGGTCGAGTGGGCCATCGCCACGCGCGTGCAGGGCGACCGGGACGTGATGATCATTCCCGGCGCGCGCGCCAAGCCGCTGGACCCCAGCCTGCCGGTGTGGCCGCCCGGCGTGGGGCCGACCGGCGCGATGGTCGGCATCGACGCGACGATCTCCGAAGGCATCCCGCACGAGCGCTACGAACGCATCTCGTATGCGTACGCCGACCGAGCAAAGATCGCCGACTACCTGCAGGGCAAGACCGACGCGGCAGGCCTGACGGGCGATGCGCAGGTGGCCGAGGCCGAGGCGGCCATCGTGCAGACGCTGACGCAGGCGCCGATGTACTACCAGAAGCTGGCCGAGACGCTCGGCCGCTTCGGCTTCAACGTGATCGCCCGCGCGCTCGGTCAACTGCACGAGAAGCAGCAGCTGTGGCAGACCGACGAAGGCCGCCTGTGCATGCGCGGCTCGAGCTTCGACGCCAAGCTGCCCGGCAAGCGCTGAGGCGATGGCGACCTCTGCCCTGCCGCCCTGCCCCGCGGACATCGACCCGGTCGAATGGCAGCTGCGCCTGGAGCTGGCGGCGTGCTATCGGCTCTTCGACTGGATGGGCTGGACGACGCTCATCTACAACCACATCTCGCTGCGCGTGCCGGGCAGCACGCCGCAGTTCCTGATCAACCCCTTCGGCCTCAACTACAACGAGGTCACGGCCCGCAACCTCGTCAAGATCGATGTCGAAGGCCGCAAGCTCGACGCATCGCCCCACCCGGTGAATGCGGCCGGCTTCGTGATCCACAGCGCCATCCACGAAGCACGGGACGATGCGCATTGCATCGCGCACACGCACAGCACGGCCGGCATGGCGGTGGCGTGCAAGGCCTCGGGGCTGCGCCACGACAACTTCAACTCGGCGCTGCTCTACGGTCGCGTGGCGTACCACGACTTCGAGGGCGTGACCACCGACCTGGCAGAGCGACCCCGGTTGGTGGCCAGCATCGGCGACCGGCCGATCCTGATCCTGCGCAACCATGGCCTGCTGGTGGCGACAGGCAGCGTCGCCGAGACCTTTGCGCTGATGTTCACGCTGGAGAAGGCCTGCGAGGTGCAGGTGGCCAGCGACGGCATGGCGGGGCCGAACCTCCCGATCGGCGCCGAGGTGCTGGCCGCCGTGCCGCGGCAGAACGCAGCGATCGAGAAGGCGTCGACGCAGCCCGGCCGGATGGTGTTCGACGCCACGCTGCGCCGCGCCGGCATCCGCTACCAGGACCTGGCGTGAGCCGCGTCGAAGGCCGGCCCGCATGACAGGCCCGGCGCCGATCGCCGGGCCCGAATCCTCGGGCGCGGAAGAACGTCCCGGCTTCTGGGACTTCTCGCTCGCGGTCTATGCGGATCCGGCCACGGCTGCGGCCTGCCTGGACCTGCAGAACCGGTTCGACCTCGACGTGAACCTGCTGCTGTTCTGCCTGTTCGCCGGCTGCAATGGCCGCAAACTGTCAGTCGACGATCTGAGCCGGCTCGACGAGACCGTCCGTCCGTGGCGCATCCAGGTCATTCACCCGCTGCGCGCGGCCCGCCGATGGATCAAGTCGGCAGACGCGAGTGCCGCGACGGAAGCGGTGCGCCGACAGGTGCTGGACACGGAACTGGCGGCCGAACATCACCAGCAGCGGCTGATGGAGCGGGCGCTGCCGATCGCACCGGGCCGCCTCGACGACGAAGCCTGTGCGGCGAACCTGCGCAACTACGCTGCGGCGCTGGGCCGGCAGCCCGGCGGGCCGCTGGACGCCGCCTTGGCGAAGCTTTGCCGACAGTCGATTGAGGCTGCGCGGCGCCAGCGTGCGCCGCGACCGTCGGCGGGCTGATCCTCACCGAACCTGGCGCTGTGACAGCGCTATCGGCACTGCGCCAGCTTGTGCAGCAATTCGTTCAGGATCGCCCGCTCGGCCTGCGTCAGCATGTGCAGGCGCACGACCTCGGCGGCGACGATGCGCGCAGTGGCATCGGACGCCATACGCTGCCCCGCGGCCGTGGCGAACAGGTGTTGCGCCCGCCGATCGGTGGTGCTGGTCTCGCGCCGCACCCATCCCTTGTCGACGAGGCGGTCGACCCACATCGTGATGTTGCCTGCGGTCACCGCCAGCGCACGCGCCAGTCGGGCCGGCGTGCCGCCGGGGTTTTCGCAGACCAGCGCGAGCACCGTGTACTCCACCCGCCGCAGGCCCAGCGGCCCGCCCACCTGCTCCTCGAACACGGCATCGGTCACGATGGCTGCTTGCGCCAACTGGTAGCCGGTGATGTCGTGCAGGCTGGCTTCCGCCAGCCGCCCGCGCGGAGTCTCGTCGCGAGGGGACCGGCTGGAACGCGTCATCGGCGGATTGTCACGGATGACCCCAAGGACATCCAGGGTACTGCAGCCGATGAACCACATTTGCCGAACCGTCTAGGGAAAGGCCCGATCTATTACTTCAATCACTGAAGTAGATTGGGCTCGCCGGTTGCCAGCCGATGGCGCCACGAACCGCTGGCTTCACATGCCCAGGAGACCTATGAGCCACTTCCGAATCCTCCGTCTCGCACCCATTGCCATGGCGGCCGTCCTCGTCGCCTGCGGCGACGACAGCGTGCCGATCCCGCAGCTGACGCCGGCCACGCCGGGAACGCTGCAAGCCTGCGCGGGCCTGGCGTCGGCCTTCAGTTTCGCCAACACCACCCTCACGGGCGCCGCCGACGTGGCCGCAGGTGTGCTGACGGTCGCCGGCAATCCGGTGCCGGCACATTGCCGCGTCACCGGCACGATGTACTCGCGCACCGGTGTCAACGGCAACTACGCCATCGGCTTCGAGATGCGCATGCCCGTCGCCTGGAACGGGCGTTTCTTCTACCAGGCCAACGGCGGTACCGACGGCTCGGTGGGCACGGCGACCGGTGGCGTGGGCGGCGGCGGATCCCTGACCAACGCGCTGGCTCAGGGCTTTGCGGTGATCAGTTCCGACGCCGGGCACAACGGCGCGCAGAACGCCGCCGGCACGGCCAACTTCGGCAACGATCCGCAGGCCCGGCTCGACTATGGCTACCAGGCCGTTGCCAAGCTGACGCCGATGGCGAAGGCGCTGGTCCAGGCGGGGTATGGCCGTGGACCGGACCGCTCCTACATCGGCGGTTGCTCGAACGGTGGCCGCCACACGATGGTCGCCGCGGCGCGCTATGCCGAGATGTACGACGGCTATCTGGTTGGCGACCCCGGCTTCAACCTGCCCAAGGCCGCAACGGCCAACATCGCCGGCTATCAGCAGTACCTGACGGTGGCCAGTACGCCCGGTGATGCCGGCAGCGCCTTCACGCTGGCCGAGCGCACGCTCGTTTCCAACGCGGCTCTGGCGAAGTGCGACGCGCTCGACGGTGCCACCGACGGCCTGATCCAGGACACCGCGGCCTGCAAGACAGCGTTCGACCTGAACCGTGATGTGCCCACCTGCACCGGAGCGCGCGACGGCACGTGCCTGAGCAGTGCACAGAAGACCGTCATCGCACAACTGTTCGCCGGAGCACAGACCAGCACCGGCGCCAGGATCTACAGCAGCTTCCCGTACGACAACGGGCTGATGACGAACGGCTGGAGCTTCTGGAAGTTCGTCGTACCGAGCATCCTCGACTCGGTGGCCGTGGGGCAGATCTTCCAGGTGCCGCCGGAGGACCCGGCCAGTTTCGTCGGCCCGGTCTTCGCGGCCACCGGCAACGTGGACCAGATGGTGGCGCGCATCAATGCGACCAACGGCACCTTCACCGAGTCGGCGATGTCGTTCATGACGCCGCCCAACGCGACCGAACTTTCCGTGTTGAAGAACCGCGGTGCCAAGATGATGGTCTTCCACGGCACCGCGGACCCGATCTTCTCGAGCGACGACACCACCGACTGGTATGACGGCGTGCGGCGCAACAACGGCGGGAACGCCGCTGACTTTGCGCGCTACTACGCGATACCGGGCATGAACCACTGCGCCGGCGGCCCGTCCACCGACCAGTTCGACATGCTCACGCCGCTGGTCGCCTGGGTGGAGAAGGGCCAGACGCCCGACCAGGTGGTCGCGTCGGCTCGCGGCGCCGGCAATGCAGGCGGGGTAAACACCGACCTCCCCGGCACCTGGGCACCGAACCGCACGCGCCCGCTCTGCCCGTATCCGCAAGTGGCACGCTACAAGGGCAGCGGAAGCCTGGAGGACGCGGCAAGCTTCAGCTGCATGTAGCTGCGGCAAGCCCCAGGAAGACGGGGCCCTGCGGGTCGCCGGGCCATCGCACCAAGAAGCGCCGCGGCGGCCGCGCCCACAGGCCGGGCCGCCGAAGCTTCACACCAGCCCCGCGTAGCTTCCGCCATCCAGCTGCAGGTTCTGCCCGGTGATGAATCCGGAATCGGCGCTGCACAGGAAGGCGCAGGCCGCGCCGAACTCCTCGGGCCGGCCGAAGCGGCGGGCCGGCACGCTGTCGGCAATCTGCTGACGTGCGGCTTCGCGGGACAGGCCCGATTCGGCCATCAGCCGCCTTGCCATGAACTCCTGCCGCGGCGTATCGAAACGCTCCGGCAGCAGCTGGTTGATCGTCACGTTGTCGACCACGGCCTCGCGCGCCAGCGCCTTGCTGACCGCGGTGAGCCCGGCGCGCGCCGCGGTGGACAGCCCCATCGCCGCGTGCGGCGTCTTCACCATCGCGCTGGTGATGTTGACGATGCGGCCGAAGCGGCGCGCGCGCATGCCCGGCAGCACCGCGCGGATCAGCAGCACGCCGGCAATCAGGTTGGCCTCCAGCGCGCCGAGCCACGCCGCGTGGTCCCAGTCGGCCAGCTGACCCGGCGGCGGGCCGGCGTTGTTGTTGACCAGGATGTCCGGCTCCGGACAAGCGGCAAGCAGTGCACCGCGGCCGGCCTCGGAGTTCAGGTCGGCGGCGACCGCATGCACGCGGGCGTCGGTCAGTTCGCGCAGCGCCGACGCTGCGGCCTGCAGCCTGGCCGCATCGCGGCCGTTGAGCCAGACCTCGCAACCCTCGCGGGCGAGGGCCGTGGCGCAGGCCAGGCCGAGCCCCTGCGACGAGGCGCAGACGAGTGCCTTGCGTCCTTCGATACCCAGATCCATCGGCGGCCCTCAGTCCAGCATGTGGGAGATCATCTTCACCGGCCCTGGAAGCGCGGCGCGCGTTTCTCGCGCCAGGCGCGTGTCCCTTCCTGCAGGTCGGCCGAGGCGTCGGCCGCGGCGATGTCGCGCGCCAGCGCGGCGGCGTCCAGCGTGCCGCGCGCGATGCGGTTCAGGTGCTTCTTCATGCCCTGCAGCGCGAGCGGTGCCAGGCCGGCCAGGTGGGCGCAGAAGCGCGCCGTCTCGTCCGCCACCGCCTCGGCGGTCGGGGCCACGCGGTCCAGCAGTCCGGCCGTGCGCAAGGTGTCCGCGTCCAGCGTGTCGGCCGTCAGGAACAGGCGCCGCGCCCAGGGCAGCCCGATGCGTGCGACGCCACGCTCCAGGCCCCCGCGATAGAAGTGCAGCCCCAGCATCGCGGCCGGGATGCGCAGTTCGGTGGCCGGGCCGCCGACGCGGAAATCGCAGGCCAGGGCCAGATCCACCGCGCCGCCGTAGGCACCGCCCTGCAGCTGCACCACCGTGACCGGGCGGGCCTGCTCCAGCGCATCGGCCAGCGCCTCGAAGCGCGGGCCGGCACCGGCGCCGTCGGCGCCGACGCGCTCGATGTTGAAGCCGCTGCAGAAATGCCGCCCCTCGCCGCACAGCCGCAGCACGCGCACCGCGGGGTCGGCATTCGCCGCGTCCAGGAAGCCCTGGAGCAACGCCAGGTCCTCCAGCTCCAGGCGATTGGCCACCGCGGGCCGCCGCAGCGTGATCGTCGCCAGCGGGCCGTCGATGGAGAGCGAGGGTTCAGCGCCAGCCATAGACGTCCAGCGTCGAGGCGCCGGCCTGCAGCCGCTGCAGGATGGCCGCCTCGTCGGCCTCGCGCTGCCGGCCGCTGGCCACGATCTCCGCGGCGCGGGCGTGCGGCAGGGCCACCACGCCGTCGCCGTCGCCGACGACCAGATCGCCGGCATGCACCACCACGTCGCCCAGCCAGACGGGGTGGTTCAGCCAGCCCGTCGCGCCGAAGTCCTTGCCGGTGCCGCGGATGCACAGGCCGCGCGCGAAGACCGGAAAACCCATCTCGGCCAGCAACCTGCCGTCGCGCACGCAGCCGTCGATGACCAGGCC
>JBGAII010000021.1:0-39440 GCA_044225625.1 Rubrivivax sp. | reverse complement strand
AAGAAGTACACCAACCGCGGCCTGCAGTTCCTCGACCTGATCCAGGAAGGCAACATCGGCCTGATGAAGGCGGTCGACAAGTTCGAATACCGCCGCGGCTACAAGTTCTCGACCTACGCCACGTGGTGGATCCGCCAGGCGATCACGCGCTCGATCGCCGACCAGGCGCGCACGATCCGCATCCCGGTGCACATGATCGAGACGATCAACAAGATGAACCGCATCTCGCGCCAGCATCTGCAGGAGTTCGGCTACGAGCCCGACGCGCCGACGCTGGCCGAGAAGATGGAGATCCCCGAGGACAAGATCCGCAAGATCATGAAGATCGCCAAGGAGCCGATCTCCATGGAAACGCCGATCGGCGACGACGACGATTCGCACCTGGGCGACTTCATCGAGGACACCAACAACACCGCGCCGATCGAGGCCGCGATGCAGGCCGGCCTGCGCGACGTGGTCAAGGACATCCTCGACAGCCTGACGCCGCGCGAAGCCAAGGTGCTGCGCATGCGCTTCGGCATCGAGATGAGCACCGACCACACGCTGGAAGAGGTGGGCAAGCAGTTCGACGTGACGCGCGAGCGCATCCGCCAGATCGAGGCCAAGGCGATCCGCAAGCTGAAGCACCCGAGCCGTTCCGACAAGCTGCGCACCTACCTGGACAACCTGTAGCCGCTCGTCCGAGCGTCATGCAGGCCATCCCGGGCCGCCCGATGCGGGCGGTACACTTTCCAGCGGCATGACGCAGATCTCCGACCGCAGCATCCTGTTCGCCGACCTGCGCGGCAGCACCGGTCTGTTCGAGACGCTCGGCAATGCCGAGGCCACTTCGGTGGTCACGCACTGCGTCTCCGCGCTGGGCCCGCCGGTGCAGGCTCACGGCGGCCATGTGGTCAAGACCCTTGGCGACGGCCTGATGGCGGTGTTCGATACGCCCGCCCAGGCGCTGTCCGCCGCGCTGAAGATGCACGAGGTGCTGGCGGGCATCGTGCTGCGCGGCAGCGAGCGCGGCGCCTCATCGGGCCTGCGGTCGCTGCGCCTGCAGGTGGCGATCTCCCGCGGCGAGGTGGTCGAGATGGCCGGCGACTGCTTCGGCGACGCCGTCAACGTCGCCGCGCGGCTGCTGGACCATGCCGGGGACAACGAGACGCTGATCACCGCAGCCGTCCTGAACGGGCTGTCGCGCAGCCAGAAATCGATCTTCCGCAGCCTGGACCAGATGGTGCTGCGCGGCCGGGTCGAGCCGGTGCAGGTTTATGCCCATGGCGGTCGGCGCAGCGGCGACAGTGCAGCCACGCAGTTCGGCGACGTCGCGCCGGCCATCGAGCCGGATGCGGTACGCCTGGCCTGGCTGGACCTGACGCGTGAGTTCACCAGCCGGCAGATGCCGGTGGTGCTGGGGCGCAGCCCCCAGGCCCATTACCGCGTCGACGATTCGCGCGTCTCGCGTTCGCACGCGCGCCTGGATTGGCACGGCGGCAGCTTTCAACTCAGCGACCTGTCCTACAACGGCACCTACGTGCGTTTCGGTGATGGAGAGATCGTCAGCCTGCGGCGTGGCAGCTGCCTGCTGCACGGCCGCGGCGCCATCGGCCTGGGCGGTTCGCCGGCGGACCCTTCGTCGGCCTGCGTGCGCTTCGAGGTCTTGCGGTTCGGCGACACCGAATCTCAGACGATCTGAGGCCGCGAATGCACCTGCTGTACGTCGACGACGACCGCATCAACCTGATGCTGTTCGAGAACGCCTGCGCCGGACTGCCCGGCCTGCGGGTGTCCACCGCCGGCGACGGCGTCGAGGCGCTGGAACTGGCGCGCGAAATCGCGCCACAACTGCTGGTGATCGATCTGCACCTGCCCGACGGCGACGGTACCGAACTGCTGGCCAGGTTGCGCCGCGAGGCCGGCCTGCCGGACGTGCCCGCCGTGCTGTGCAGCGCCGACGACGACACCCTGCTGCGCCAGCGTGCGGCCGAAGCCGGCTTCGCCGCCTGCTGGACCAAGCCGGTCGACGCGCACGACCTGCGCCAGGGTCTGGCCGCGCTCGGCATCGTGCTGGCGGACGCGTGAGCTTCCGCGCCGAGCCCGCCCACCGGCACGGCAGCGCAGCGCGCGTCGGCGTGCTGCTGGTCAACCTCGGCACACCCGAGGCGCCGACGCCGGCGGCGCTGCGCAACTACCTGCGCGAATTCCTCAGCGACCCCCGCGTGGTCGAGATTCCGCGCATCGTCTGGTGGCCGCTGCTGCATGGCCTGATCCTGCGCTTGCGTCCGGCGAAGTCGGCGCGCAAGTACGCGGCCATCTGGACGCCCGAAGGCTCCCCGCTCGCCGTGTGGACCGAGAAGCAGGCCAAGCTGCTGGCCGGCTACCTGGGCCAGGCGGGCCACCAGCTGGTCGTGCGCCATGCGATGCGTTATGGCCAGCCGGGCGTCGCCCAGGCGCTGGACGCGCTGCGCGCCGACGGCGCGACACGCGTGCTGGTCGTGCCGCTGTACCCGCAGTATTCGGCCAGCACCACCGGCAGCGTGTTCGACGCCGTGGCAGCTTGGGGCACGGGCGCGCGTCGCGTGCCGGAACTGCGCTTCGTGCACGAATACCACGACGATCCGGGCTACATCGATGCCCTGGCCCACCGTGTGCAGGCACATTGGCAGCGCGAAGGCCGCGGCCCCATGCTGCTGATGAGTTTTCACGGCGTGCCCGAACGCACACTGCAGCTCGGCGACCCGTATCACTGCCAGTGCCTGAAGACCGCGCGGCTGCTGGCCGAGCGGCTGGGCCTGGCGTCCGAGCACTATCGCGTGAGCTTCCAGAGCCGCTTCGGCAAGGCCCAGTGGCTGCAGCCCTACACCGAACCTACCTTGCAGCAGCTGGCCCGCGACGGCATCGACCGTGTGGACGTGATCTGCCCCGGCTTCGTCGCCGACTGCCTCGAGACGCTGGAAGAGATCAACATGGAGGCGCGTGCCGCGTTCCTTGCCGCCGGCGGCAGGACACTGCACTACGTGCCCTGCCCGAACGACACGCACGAGTGGATCGCGGCCCTGCGCGCGCTGGCAGAACGCCATCTCCAGGGCTGGGACACGCGCGGGTCGCCGACCGACGCGGCGCCTGCTGCCGTAGCGCGAGCGCGCGCCGCAGCGCGGCGCCAGCGACTGAGCCTCATCAGCCGCCGCGGCGCAGGCGGCGGCGCAGGCGCGCCAGCCGCGGCAGCAGCAGCACGGCGAGGATCACGGCCAGCAGCACCACCGACGCCGGGCGTTCGAGAAACACGCCCCAGTGGCCCTCGCCGATCGACAACGCATTGCGCATCTGCGCTTCGGCCAGCGGGCCGAGAATCATGCCGACCACCACCGGCGCCGTCGGGAAGCCGAAGCGCCGCATCACCAGGCCCAGCAGGCCGATGCCGTACAGCAGGAACAGGTCGAAGGCCGACTGGCGCATGCCATAGACGCCCACGGTGGCAAAGACCAGGATGCCGGCGTACAGGTACGACTTCGGGATCTTCAGCAGCTTGACCCACAGCCCGACCATCGGCAGGTTGAGCACCAGCAGCATGACGTTGCCGATATACAGCGACGCGATCAGCGCCCACACCAGCGCCGCGTTCTTGTCGAACAGCTGCGGGCCGGGGTTGATGCCGTAGTTCTGGAACGCGCCGAGCAGGATGGCCGCGGTGTTGGACGTGGGGATGCCCAGCGTCAGCAGCGGGATCAGCGTGGTGGTGATCGCCGCGTTGTTGGCGGCCTCGGGGCCGGCGACGCCCTCGATCGCACCCGTGGTGCCGAACTCGTCCTTGTGCTTCGACAGCTTCTTCTCGGTGGCGTAGCTGATGAACGTGGGAATCTCGCTGCCGCCGGCGGGAATGGTGCCGAAGGGCATGCCGATGAAGGTGGCGCGCATCCACGCCGGCCAGGAGCGGCGCCATTCCTCGCGCGTCATGTGCACCTTGGTCAGCTTGTTCTGCGTCTCGACGACCTTGCCTTCGAACAGCACCACGTGCAGCGCCTCGGCCACCGCGAACAGGCCCACGGCGATCAGCACCACCTCCAGGCCGTCCATCATCTCGGGCACGCCGAAGGTGTAGCGCGCCTGGCCGGTGATCTGGTCGATGCCGACCAGGCCCATCGCCAGGCCGACGAACAGCGACGTCAGACCACGCAGCGTGCTGCCGCCGAGCACCGCGCTCACCGTGCAGAAGGCCAGCACCATCAGCAGGAAGTACTCCGGCGGACCGAGCCGCACCGCGTACTCGGCCACCACCGGCGCAGCCACGGTGACGAACACGGTGGCGATCGTGCCGGCGACGAAGGAGCCGATCGCCGCGGTGGCCAGCGCCGCACCGGCGCGGCCGCTCTTGGCCATCTTGTTGCCTTCCATCGCCGTGACCATCGACCCGGCCTCGCCGGGCGTGTTCAGCAGGATCGACGTGGTCGAGCCGCCGTACATCGCACCGTAGTAGATGCCGGCAAAGAAGATCATCGACGCCGTGGGCTCGACCTTCAGCGTGATCGGCAGCAGCATGGCCACTGCCGTCGCCGGGCCGATGCCGGGCAGCACGCCCACCGCGGTGCCGATGCTGCAACCGAACAGCGCCCACAGCAGGTTGACCGGCGTCGCCGCGATGGCGAAGCCTTGCATCAGGTTGTTGAGGATGTCCATCAGATCCAGCCCGTGTCGGTCAGGCCCGGCAGGTTGATGGCCAGGGCCTTGGTGAACATCCAGAACACCGGTGCCGCCACCGCGATGCCGATGGCCAGGCTCTTCAACAGTGCCGTCGGGCGCAGGCTGAGGCGGCCCTGCGACTGCCTCAGCCCGCACTCGGCCAGCAGGAAACACAGTGCGCAGCTGAGGATGAAGCCGATGGTGGTGATCAGCGCCGCATTGAGCAGGATGCCCGCGCTCATCCAGACGAAGGCGCCCCAGGCGGGCGGCGTCTCGGGCCGGTCGTCGTCGGCCTCCTCCATATTGCGGAAGCCGCCGGTGCACGCCTCCCACACCAGCCACGCGCCGCAGGCGGCCAGCGCCAGACCGACGACCCAGGGCAGGAAATTCGGGCCGACGCCGCCGTAACCGGCGTCCGATGAAATCTGCGTCGCGCCGGCGACGATCAGCCCGCCCAATGCCAGCGTGCCGCCGCCGACCAGCGCCTGACGCAGGTTCATCAGATCATTCCCGACTTCACCATCACCGCGCGCAGCGACGCGAAGTCGTCGTCGACGAACTTCGCGAAGGCGTCGCCGGTCAGCAGCGCCGGCGTCCAGCCGTTCTTCTCCAGCGACTCGGCCCACGACTTGGTCTTCGTCGCCTTGACGATCATGTCGACCAGCGCGTTGCGCTGCGCGGTGCTGATGCCGTTGGCGCCGTACACGCCGCGCCAGTTGCCGATGACGACGTTGATGCCCTGTTCCTTCAATGTCGGCACGTCGATGCCCTTGATGCGCGTGTCCGACGTGACGCCGATCGCGCGCATCTTGCCCGTGGTGATGTATTCGGCGAACTCGCTGTAGCCGCTGCCGCCGATCGTCACGTTCCCGCCGAGGATGGCCGCGGTCGCCTCGCCGCCGCCCCGGAAGGCAACGTAGTTGATCTTGGCCGGATCGACGCCGACCTCGCGGGCAATCATCGCTGCGGCGATGTGCTCGGTCGACCCGCGCGAGCCGCCGCCCCACTTGACGCTGCCGGGGTCCTTCTTCAGCTGCTCGATCACGTCCTTCATCGTCTTGAACGGCGAACTGGCCGGCAGCACGAAGACGTTGTATTCGCTGGTCAGGCGCGCGATCGGTGTCGCCTGGCTGAGCTGCACCGGCGGCTTGCTGGTGATGATGCCGCCGAGCATGACGGCGCCCATCACCATCATGGCATTGCCGTCGCCCTAGCTGCTGTTGACGAACTGCGCCAGGCCGATGGTGCCTGCCGCCCCGCCCTTGTTGTCGTAGGACACGCTGGCCGCGGCGCCGGATTCCTGCAGCGCCTTGCCGAGCGCTCGGCCGGTGGTGTCCCAGCCGCCGCCGGGGTTGGCGGGGATCATCATCTTGATGTTGGCGCCGTCGGCCCGCACCGTCAGCGGCAGCGTGCCGGTGGCAGCGAGCGCGGCCAGCGTCCGCAGGAAGTCGTCACGACGCATGCTTGTCTCCATAGGGTTGTGGACAGCGCGCATGTTCGGGCCAAACACTGTCAGTCGGCTGTCCGAATGACCAGGAAAGTGCGGATCCCCAAGCGGCCAGCCCACCCACGGGGCTGCGGCAGACTCGGCCGTGGAGTGCCCATGAAAGTGATGCTGATCGAGGACGATGCGGCGATGCAAACCACGCTGCAGCGTGCCCTGCGCGCCGGCGGCATGCAGGTGGTGTCCTGCGCCGACGGCGAGCGCGCGCTCGACCGCTGGCGCGCCCGCGTGGGCGACGTGGTTGTGGTCGAGCATAGCCTGCCCGGCCGCGACGGCCTGCAGGTGCTGGGCGATGCCCGCGCCGAAGGGCTGCGAACGCCGGTACTGATCCTCACCGCACGCGGCACGGTAGGCGATCGCATCCTGGGCCTGAACAGCGGCGCAGACGACTACCTCGCCAAGCCCTTCGATCTGGACGAACTCGAAGCGCGGCTGCGCGCGCTGGCGCGCCGCGCGGGTAGCGGGTCCGCCACGCTGCCGGAGGGCCGCGTCGCCTTCGGCGACCTGCGCCGGGACGCAGAACATGGCGCCGTCTACCACGGCGAGCAGGTGCTGGAGCTCGCGCCGCGTGAGGCCGCGCTGCTGCGCGCGCTGCTGCAGCGCCCGGGCCGTGCGCTGGCCAAGGAGCGGTTGTGCGAACTGGTCTTTCCGGGCGAGAGCACCGTCGCCACCGAAGCCATCGAGGTCGTGGCCTACCGCCTGCGCAAGAAGCTGGCCGCCACCGGCGTCGAGTTGGTCACACTGCGGGGTCTGGGCTACCTGTTGCAGGCCGCGCCTTGAGCCTCGCCGCGCGACGGCTGTCGCTGCGCAGCCAGCTGCTGCTGGGCATCCTGCTGCCGGTGCTGGTCGTCATCGGGTTGGACGCGGTAAGCCTCTACCGCCAGGCGCTGCGCAATGCCAACCTGGCCTACGACCGCACGCTGCTGGCCTCGGCCAAGGTGATTGGAGAACAGCTGGAGGTCGATGCCGCGGCCGCGCCGCCGCGGCTGCGCGCCACCGTGCCCTACTCCGCCCTGGAGGCCTTCGAAGCCGACACGCGCAGTCGCATGGTCTACAAGGTCAGCGGCTTCGACGGCGAGACCGTCTCCGGCTACGACGACCTGCCGCCGTGGCGCGGCCGCATTCCTGACAAGCCGGCCTATACCGCGCTGGTCGAGTTCTACGACGACCTCTACCACGGCGATCCGGTCCGCGTGGCGGTCCTGCTGCAACCGGTGTCCGGCCTGCAGGGCCGCGGCATGGCAACGATCCAGGTGGCCGAGACGCTGGAGTTGCGACAGACGCTGGCACGCCAGATCCTGCTGGACACGCTGTGGCGTCAGGCGCTGCTGGTACTGGTGATCAGCGCGGTCGTCGTGCTGGTGGTGCAGCACGCGACGCGGCCGGTGCGCGAGCTCAGCCAGCAGCTGCGGCGCCGCCGCGAGGGTGATCTGGCGCCGATCCAGGCGCGCCGGGCGCCCCGCGAACTGCTGCCGCTGGTCGAGGCGACCAACGAGGTGATGGCACGTCTGGCGCAGTTGCTGGCCGACCAGAAGCGCTTCGTTCGCGACACCGCCCACCAGCTGCGCACGCCGCTGGCGGTGCTGCGCACGCAGCTGCAGTCGGCACGGCGCGGCGATGTCGCACCGGCGCAGGCCCTGCGCGAGATGAACGACACCGTCGAGCGCGCCACCACGCTGGCCAACCAGATGCTGTCGCTGGCCAAGGTCGAACAGCTGCGCCGCCAGGGTGATGCGCCGCTGCTGGACTGGGCCGAGGTCACGCGCGCGGTGGCGCTGGACCTGGCGCCGCTGATCGCACAGGCGCAGCAGGATTTCGAGATCGACACCGATCCGGCACCGGTGCGCGCCCACGAGTGGGCGCTGCGCGAGCTGACGCGAAACCTGCTGCACAACGCCATCAAGTACAACCGTGCCGCCGGCCGGCTGACGGTGCTGCTGAAGCATCAGGCCGGGAAGGCGCGGCTGCAGATCAGCGACGGCGGCCCGGGCATCACCGATGCGCTGCGGCAGCGGCTGTTCCAGCCCTTCGCCGCCGGCGATCCGCGCAGTGGCTCCGGCCTGGGCCTGACCATCTGCCAGGAGATCGTGGCATCGCTGGGTGGCGACATACGGCTGGAGAACCGGGCGGGCGGCGGCCTCGACGCGATCGTCGAGCTGCCGCTGGCCGACAATGTGCCCCATGAGCGATAACAGCGCCGGCATGCGGCTGGACAAGTGGCTGTGGGCCGCCCGCTTCTACAAGACCCGCGCGCTGGCGGTGGAGGCCATCGACAAGGGGCGTGTGCAGGTCAATGGCCAGCCGGTCAAGCGCGCCCGCGAACTGCGACCGGGCGACCGGGTCCATCTGCGACAGGGTGCGCGTGGCGAGATCCCGGTCGAGGTCCAGGTCCTGGCCCTGAGCCAGGTGCGCGGCCCGGCGCCCGTGGCACGTACCCTCTACGAGCAAACGCCCGAAAGCCGGGCCGCCGCCGAAGCCGCCGCCCGCGCCCGCCCCTACCTGGCCGACCCTGCACAGAGCATCGAACAGGGACGGCCGACCAAGCGCGACCGCCGCGAGCTCGCCGAATGGCAGCGCTGGAGCGCCCGGGCCGACGATCTGGGACGCTGACTCGCCCGCGGGCCGCCGGGTGCGCAGAAATGCGCAATAACCCTCTTGAAGACAAGTGATTCGCTCCCATATCCCGCCTTGTTGCTGAAACCGCAGATCCATGAAGCCCGAAGACCTGTCCACACCCACCCCTCCCGAGAACGGTAGCGCGGAGGCCGCCGCACAGGCGCAAGCGACGCCGCCCAGCGCCGAAGAGCGTCTGACCGAACTGGAAGCCAAGCACGCGCAGGTGTCCGATGCCTACCTGCGCGCCAAGGCCGAAGCCGAGAACACCCGCCGCCGCGCCGAGGAGGAAATGTCCAAGGCCCGCAAGTTCGCGGTGGAGGGCTTTGCCGAGAACCTGCTTCCGGTGTGCGACAGCCTGGAAGCGGCCATCGCCCAGCAGCATTCGGACAAGCCGGCCACGCCGGAACAGATGCTCGAGGGCGTGCATGCGACGCTGCGCCAGCTGATGGGGGCTCTGGAGCGCAACAAGGTGTTGCCGATCAACCCGCCGGCCGGCACCAAGTTCGACCCGCACCAGCATCAAGCCATCAGCATGGTGCCGGCCGATCAGGAGTCGAACACGGTGGTCACGGTGCTGCAGAAGGGCTACCTGATCGCCGACCGCGTGCTGCGGCCGGCGCTGGTCACGGTGGCCGCGCCCAAATGAAGCGACGCGCGCGGGCTTGAAAGCCCGGCGGTTATCCACAACTCCAAGTCAACAGATTCATCCTCAGGAGCCAGACAACATGGGAAAGATCATCGGCATCGACCTCGGCACCACGAACTCGTGCGTGTCCGTGATGGAAGGCAATGCCACCAAGGTCATCGAGAACAGTGAAGGTGCGCGCACGACGCCGTCGATCGTGGCCTATCAGGAAGACGGCGAGGTGCTGGTCGGCGCCAGTGCCAAGCGCCAGGCCGTCACCAACCCGAAGAACACGCTGTATGCGGTGAAGCGGCTGATCGGCCGCAAGTTCACCGAGAAGGAAGTGCAGAAGGACATCGACCTGATGCCCTTCAAGATCGCGGCCGCCGACAACGGCGACGCCTGGGTCGAGGTGCGCGGCAAGAAGCTGGCGCCGCCGCAGGTCAGCGCCGAGGTGCTGCGCAAGATGAAGAAGACCGCCGAGGACTATCTCGGCGAGGAAGTGACCGAGGCCGTGATCACGGTGCCGGCCTACTTCAACGACAGCCAGCGCCAGGCCACCAAGGACGCCGGCCGCATCGCCGGGCTGGAGGTCAAGCGCATCATCAACGAGCCGACCGCGGCCGCGCTCGCGTTCGGTCTGGACAAGCACGGCAAGGGCGACCGCAAGATCGCGGTGTTCGACCTCGGCGGCGGCACCTTCGACATCTCGATCATCGAGATCGCCGACGTGGACGGCGAGAAGCAGTTCGAGGTGCTGTCGACCAACGGCGACACGTTCCTCGGCGGCGAGGACTTCGACCAGCGCATCATCGATTACATCGTCACCGAGTTCAAGAAGGAACAGGGCGTCGATCTGACGAAGGACGTGCTGGCGCTGCAGCGGCTGAAGGAAGCCGCCGAGAAGGCCAAGATCGAGCTGTCCAACAGCACGCAGACCGACGTCAACCTGCCGTACATCACGGCCGATGCCTCGGGCCCGAAGCACCTGAACATCAAGCTGACCCGCGCCAAGCTGGAAGCGCTGGTCGAGGACCTGATCTCGCGCACGATCGAGCCCTGCAAGATCGCCGTCAAGGATGCGGGCGTGAAGCTGTCCGACATCAACGACGTGATCCTGGTGGGCGGCATGACGCGCATGCCCAAGGTGCAGGACAAGGTCAAGGAGTTCTTCGGCAAGGAGCCGCGCAAGGACGTCAACCCCGACGAGGCGGTGGCGGTCGGTGCCGCGATCCAGGGCCAGGTGCTGGGCGGTGAACGCAAGGACGTGCTGCTGCTCGACGTCACCCCGCTGTCGCTCGGCATCGAGACGCTCGGCGGCGTGATGACCAAGATGATCAAGAAGAACACCACGATCCCGACCAAGTTCGCGCAGACCTTCAGCACGGCCGACGACAACCAGCCGGCGGTGACGATCAAGGTGTGCCAGGGCGAGCGTGAGCTGGCGTCGGGCAAGAAGAGCCTGGGCGAGTTCAACCTCGAGGGCATTCCGCCGGCACCGCGCGGCCTGCCGCAGATCGAGGTCACGTTCGACATCGACGCCAACGGCATCCTGCACGTCAGTGCCAAGGACAAGGGCACGGGCAAGGAGAACAAGATCACCATCAAGGCGAACTCCGGCCTGAGCGAGGCCGAGATCGAGAAGATGGTCAAGGACGCCGAAGCCAACGCCGCCGAGGATCACAAGAAGCTCGAACTGGTGCAGGCACGCAACCAGGCCGACGCGATGGTGCATTCGGTCAAGAAGAGCCTGGGCGAACACGGCGACAAGCTCGACGCCGGCGAGAAGGAGAAGATCGAGGCCGCGCTGAAGGAGGCCGAGGAATCGCTGAAGAGCGACGACAAGGCGACGATCGAGGCCGCGACCGAGAAGCTGATGACGGCCAGCCAGAAGCTCGGCGAGAAGATGTATGCCGATGCCCAGGCTGCGGCCGGCGCGGCCGGTGCCGCCGCCGGGGCGACGGGCGCCGGTCCCGACGCCGAGGCGCAACCTCGACCGGCGGCCGACGACAACGTCGTCGACGCCGAGTTCAAGGAAGTGAAGAAGTGATGCGCGCCCGCCGGGCCGGCCGACGACGCCGGGCCCGCCGCGGGTGACACTGCCGCGTTGAGGGCTGCCACGGACGGCAGACCCGCAACGCGGCTTCATCGTTTGTTTCGAGCGGATATCGCATGGCAAAGCGCGACTACTACGACATCCTCGGCGTGCCCCGCAACGCGAGCGAGGACGACATCAAGAAGGCCTACCGCAAGCTGGCCATGAAGCACCATCCGGATCGCAACCAGGGTGATGCGGCGAAGGCGGCGGAAGAGAAGTTCAAGGAGGCGAAAGAAGCCTACGAGATGCTCACCGACCCGCAGAAGCGCGCGGCCTACGACCAGTACGGCCATGCCGGCGTCGACCCGAACATGGGTGGGCGCGGCGCGGGGCCGGAAGGCTTCGGCGGCTTTGCCGAAGCCTTCGGCGACATCTTCGGCGACATCTTCGGTGGCGGTGGCGGCGGCCGGCGCGGCGGCGGTGGCCAGCAGGTCTATCGCGGCAACGACCTGAGCTACGCGATGGAGATCACGCTGGAAGAAGCGGCGCGCGGCAAGGACACGCAGATCCGCATTCCCAGCTGGGACACCTGCGAGACCTGCAAGGGCACCGGCGCCAAGCCCGGCACCAGCCCGAAAACCTGCAACACCTGCAGCGGCAGCGGCACGGTGCACATGCGCCAGGGCTTCTTCAGCATCCAGCAGACCTGCCCGCACTGCCACGGCAGCGGCAAGATCATTCCCGAGCCGTGCACCACCTGCAACGGCGCCGGCAAGATCAAGAAGCAGAAGACGCTGGAGGTGAAGATCCCCGCCGGCATCAACGAAGGCATGCGCATCCGCTCCGCCGGCAACGGCGAACCGGGCAGCAATGGCGGGCCGAGCGGCGACCTCTACATCGAAATCCGCGTCAAGCAGCACGACATCTTCGAGCGCGACGGTGACGACCTGCACTGCACCGTGCCGGTGGGCCTGACCACGGCCGCGCTCGGCGGCACGATCGAGGTACCGACGCTGGGCGGCAATGCCGAGATCGATCTGCCCGAGGGCACGCAGCACGGCAAGACCTTCCGCCTGCGCGGCAAGGGCATCAAGGGCATCCGTTCCAGCTACCCAGGCGACCTGTATGCGCACATCGCGGTGGAGACACCGGTCAAGCTGACCGAGCATCAGCGCAAGCTGCTGAAGGAACTGGATGAATCGCTGCGCAAGGGCGGAGACCGACATTCGCCCAGCGAGAAGAGCTGGGCCGACCGGGTGAAGGATCTGTTCAAGTAGTCAGAACAGGCTGCCCTGACCGGCCTGCACGGCCGGCGGACGAAAGGCGCCCAGGTCCAGTTCGATCCTCTCGCGGTTCAGGCCCAGCCGGGCGCAAGCCTTGTCGAAGCGCTGGCGCAGCAGGCTGGCCCAGATGCCTTCGCCGCGCATGCGCGTGCCGAAGCGCGGGTCGTTGTCACGGCCATCGCGCATCTCGCGCAGCCGAGCCATCACGCGCGGCGCACGGTCCGGGAAATGCTGTTCCAGCCATTGCTGGAACAGCGGGCTGACCTCCCACGGCAGCCGCAGCACGATGCTGAAGGCGCTGCCCGCGCCGCACTGTCGGGCAGCCTGCAGCACCTGCTCGAGCTCGGGTTCGTTCAGGAAAGGAATCACCGGCGAGACACTGACGCCCACCGGCACGCCGGCCTGCGCGAGCCGTTCGATGGTCTGCAGCCGGCGGTGCGGCGCGGCGGCTCGGGGCTCCATCACTCGGGCCAGCGCCGGGTCCAGGGTCGTGATCGAGACGTAGACCGCGGCCAGGCGCTGCGCCGCCATCGGCGCGATCAGGTCCAGGTCACGCTCGATCAGCGCCGCCTTGGTGATGACCGAAAACGCGTGCCGGGCCTCGTGCAGCACCTCGATCACGCCGCGGGTGATGCGCAGCCGCCGTTCCGCGGGCTGGTAGGCGTCGGTGACCGAGCCCAGGTTCAGCATCTTCGGCCGGTAGCCTGGGCGGGCAAAGGCCTCGCGCAGCCGTTCTGCGGCGTTGAGCTTGGCGACGATGCGCGTCTCGAAATCGAGGCCGGGCGACAGGTTCAGGTAGCTGTGGGTCGGCCGCGCATAGCAGTAGATGCAGCCATGCTCACAGCCCCGATAGGGATTGATCGAAAGATCGAAGCCGACGTCCGGCGAGTCATTCCGGCTGAGGATGCTGCGCGCCTGTTCGTCGATGATCTGCGTGGCCCGCGCCGGCGGCAGTTCCTGAAGCGTCTGGTCCAGCGTACCCCAGCCGTCGTCGAAGTCTTGCTTCAGCTCGCTGCTGAAGCGGTGCGGCAGAGCCCAGGTCGTGCCGCGCCCCTTGTGCGGCACGAGGGTGATGGGTTGGAGCGGGGTCGGCATACTGTATTTTCATACAGTATCACCGACGGCGCAAACGAAGGTTGCTGACTCAGTAGTCGCCGTCGCCGCTGCCCGGAGCCAGGTTGTCGAAGCGCGTCAGCGGCTTCAGGAAGGTCAGCTTCAGCGTGCCGACCGGTCCATTCCGCTGCTTGGCGATGATGATCTCGGCGACGCCCGGCTCCTTCGACTCCTTGTTGTAGTACTCGTCGCGGTAGATGAACATGATCACGTCGGCGTCCTGCTCGATGGCGCCCGACTCGCGCAGGTCACTCATCATCGGCCGCTTGTCGTTGCGGCTCTCGACGCTGCGGTTCAGCTGCGACAGCGCGATCACCGGGCACTGCAGTTCCTTGGCCAGCGCCTTCAGGCCGCGCGAGATCTCGCCGATCTCGGTGGCGCGGTTCTCCTCGCTGCTGCTGGAACCACTCATCAGTTGCAGGTAGTCGATGACGATCAGGCCAAGCTGCCCGTACTGGCGCGCCATGCGCCGCGCCCGGGCGCGCAGTTCGGCCGAGTTCAGCGCCGGTGTCTCGTCGATGAACATCTGCACGCGGCCGAGCCGGTCCACGGCCTCGGCCAGGCGCTCCCACTCCTCGTTGCGCAAGGCACCGGTCCGCAGGTGTTGCTGGTCGATGCGCCCCAGCGAGCCGACCATCCGCAGTGCCAGTTGCGCCGCGCCCATTTCCATCGAAAACACCAGCACCGGCAGGCCCTCGCCCACCGCCACGTGCTCGGCGATATTCAGCGCAAATGCCGTCTTGCCCATCGACGGGCGCGCCGCCAGGACGATCAGGTCACCCTTCTGCAGTCCGGCCGTCATGCGGTCCATGTCGAAGAAGCCGGTGCGCACGCCGGTCACCTCTTCGGCCCCGTTCTCGGCCAGCTCGTTGACGCGGTCGATCAGCGCGGTAACCAGCTTGTCGATGCCCTGGAAGCCCTGGCGCTGGCGCGAGCCTTCCTCTCCGATCTTGAAGATCTTGCCTTCGGCCTCGTCGAGGATCTGCGACACCGCCCTGCCCTGCGTGTTGAAGGCATTGGTGGCGATCTCGTCGCTGGCGGCAATCAGCTTGCGCAGGATGGCGCGCTCGCGCACGATCTCCGCATAGCGCCGCATGTTGGCCGCGCTCGGCACGCTCTGCGCCAGCGCGTTCAGGTAGGCCAGGCCGCCGCAGTCGGCCGCCTTGCCCTGGCTCTGCAGTTGCTCGAAGACGGTGATGACGTCGGCCGGCTTGCCGGCGCTGACCAGCGCGCCGACCGCGGCATAGATCAGCCGGTGCTCGTGCCGGTAGAAGTCGCTCTCGGTCAACAGATCGGCCGCGCGGTCCCAGGCCAGGTTGTCGAGCAGCAAGCCGCCGAGCACGCTCTGCTCGGCTTCGTTGGAGTTCGGAGGTACACGCAGCCGCGCCACCTCGTCGTCGCGCGGACCGCTGTCGCGGGAATCGAAGATGGCGGACATCGCTGGACCTGTGCTCAAGTCTGTGGACAGCCTGGGCACGAGCGGTGAGCAAGTGCCGGCCCTGAATGCAGAAGGCCGGCTTGGCAGCCGGCCTTCACTTGGCGAACAAGCCTAACCGGCTCAGTCGGTCTGTGCAACCACCTGCACGGTGATTTCGGCCACCACGTCGGTGTGCGGCGACACCGACACGGCATGGTCGCCCACCACCTTGAGCGGACCGTTCGGCAGGCGGACCTGCGCCTTGGCGATGGCGAAGCCGGTCTTCGTCAGTGCCTCGGCGATGTCGGCATTGGTCACCGAACCGAACAGCCGACCGTCGACGCCGGCCTTCTGGCTGATGCGCACGACCTTGCCGCTGAGCTGCTCCTGCAGCGCCTGGGCGGCGGCCAGCTTTTCGGCGGCGGCCTTCTCCAGCTCGGCACGACGTGCCTCGAACTCCTTGATCGCCGATTCGGTGGCGCGGCGAGCGTGCTTGCCCGGGATCAGGAAGTTGCGCGCGTAGCCGTCCTTGACCTTGACGACATCGCCCAGGTTGCCCAGGTTGGCGATCTTCTCGAGAAGAATGATTTGCATGTTGGACTCCCGATCAGACCTTGTGCTGGTCGGAATACGGCAGCAGCGCCAGGAAGCGCGCGCGCTTGATGGCGGTGGTCAGCTGACGCTGGTAGAAGGCGCGCGTGCCGGTCAGGCGGGCCGGCGTGATGCGGCCGTTCTCGCCGATGAAATCGCGCAGCGTGTCGATGTCCTTGTAGTCGATCTCCTTGACACCGGCGACGGTGAAGCGGCAGAAGCGCTTGCGGCGGAACAGCAGCGACTGCTGGTTGCGCTTCGGGCGCTTGTCCTTGGAGAAACGACCTTTACCACGTGGCGGGGGCATATAAAACTCCTTGAGATTCGATCCGGTTCAATGTGTGTTGTCGGCAGGCTCGATGGCCGTGACATGGAACAGCAGGCCTCGCCCGTTGCGCGCGGCGGCCAGGAAGCCGGCATAGGTGCCGAGACTGCCCAGTTCCACCTTCGCCAGTGCCTCGGTCAGCGGACCGATGGCAATGGCCCTGATCTGCAACGTCACCTTGCGCACCTGGCCGCTCTCGCTCAGTTCCGACTCGTGTTTCAGTTCGAGGTCCAGAACCGGCAGACCGGCCGGGGTGTAGCGCAGCGCGCGTCGTTCGATCAGTCGCGCGGCGAGGACCAGCCGGTTCAGGCCTGCGGCGCCGGCGCAGGAGCGCGGCGCTGCTCGTCCTTGTCGGCAGCCTTCATCATCAGCGACGGCGTGGTGATCGCGCTGTCGCGCGCCACGGTCAGATGACGCAGCACGGCGTCGTTGAAGCGGAAGCCGGTTTCCAGCTCGTTCAGCGTCTCCTTGCTGCACTCGATGTTCAGGCACAGGTAGTGCGCCTTCGCGAGCTTCTGAATCAGGTAGGCCAGCTGGCGCCGCCCCCAGTCCTCGACACGGTGCACGGTGCCGCCGCCGGCTGTGACGAGCGTCTTGTAACGCTCGAGCATCGCCGGAACCTGCTCGCTTTGATCCGGATGGATCAGCAGGACGATCTCGTAATGACGCATGAATACTCCTTGTGGATTCCAGTGATGGAAGCCGCCCCGAAGCGTCGGTGACGGTACGGACCGTCAAACGGGTGCGGCAAGGGAAAAGCCTATGAGTATAACGCAGCCTGAAGCAAGACGGGCCTTTGAGTCACCCCAAAGGCCCATCGAGGAGCGCCGCCACGGCAGCACTCCGGCTTGACGCCAGCGACGGCTCAGGCGTTTCCGGCCATCTTCACGTTCGGATAGCGGACATGTTCGACCAGTTCCTGCACCTGGCGCGACGGCGCCGGCGTGATCAGGCTGACGATGATGATCACCGCAAAGCCCAGCGGCACGCCGAAGACACCGGCCGAGATCGGCTGGATCCCCCACCACAGCTCGATCGGGCTGGTCACCCCGAAGATGCCACGCAGCCAGGGCTGGGTCGTCGCCATGTAGTAGAAGGTGACGCCCAGCCCGGCGATCATGCCGAGCGACGCCCCCCACTTGTTGGCCCGCTTCCAGAAGACGCCGAGCACCAGCGCCGGGAAGAAGGACGCCGCCGCGAACGAGAAGGCTGCCGACACCAGGAACAGGATGTCCGCCGGCTTCTGTGCCGCGACGAAGGCCGCGGCCAGCGCCACGACCAGCAGCAGGGCCTTGGAGATCGCCACGCGGCGGGCGGTCGACGCGTTCGGATCGATCATCTTGTAGTACAGGTCGTGCGACAGCGCGTTGGCGATCGTCAGCAGCAGGCCGTCCGCGGTGGACAGCGCCGCTGCCAGACCGCCAGCGGCCACCATGCCCGAGACCACGTACGGCAGGCCGCCGATCGCTGGCGTGGCCAGCACGATGATGTCGCCACCGATGCGCATCTCGCCCAGCTGCAGGATGCCGTCCTTGTTGACGTCGGCCACCGACAGCAGGGCCGGATCGACGCGGTTCCAGGCCGAGATCCAGTCCGGCAATCGGTCGAACGGTGTGCCGATCAGCACGCTGAACACCTCGTACTTGACCAGCACGGCCAGCGCCGGCGCCGTGAAGTACAGCAGGAAGATGAAGAACAGCGACCAGGTCACCGACTGCCGCGCCTCCTTCACCGACGGTGTCGTGTAGTAGCGCATCAGGATGTGCGGCAGCGCAGCCGTACCCACCATCAGACAGAACACCAGCGCCAGGAAGTTGCGCCGCGATTCGTCGAAGGTCTTCTGCGCTGCTGCATCGCCGGCCGGGTTGCCGGCGAACTGCTGCGCCTGACGCGGCATGCCGGCCAGCGGCTTGGCGCGTGCCTCGTCGGCGGCCTTGGCCTTCGTCCAGGCCTCCTTGGCCGCCGCCTCGGTGGCCGGCACCGCCGCCAGCGCCTTCTCTGCCGCCTGGATCTCGGCCAGCGGTGCATTCGCCGCCTTCAGGTCGTCCAGCTTCTTCTGTGCGGCAGCCTTGTCGGCCGCCAGAGCGGCGGGTATGTCCTTCAGCTTGGCGGCATTGGCTTCGGCGCGCTGCTTGAAGATGGCGATGACCTCCTTCTCTTTCGGATCGTCGATCAGCTTCTGCTCCAGCGCCGTGACCTTCTCCAGCTGGCTGCCGTAGATCGCCTGCGGTACCGGCACGCCGGTCTGCTTCACCGACAGCCAGACCACGGGGATCATGTAGGCGATGATCAGGATGATGTACTGCGCCACCTGCGTCCAGGTCACCGCGCGCATGCCGCCGAGGAAGGAGCACACCAGGATGCCGCCCAGGCCGACGAAGATACCGATCTCGAAGGCCAGGCCCGACAGCCGGGTGGTGATCAGGCCCACGCCGTAGATCTGCGCCACCACGTAGGTGAAGGAGCACAGGATCGCCGCCAGGATGCCGATGAAGCGCGGCAGGTTGCCCTCGAAGCGCGCGCCCAGGAAGTCGGGAATGGTGAACTGCCCGAACTTGCGCAGGTACGGCGCCAGGAACAGCGCCACCAGGCAGTAGCCGCCGGTCCAGCCCAGGATGAACGCGTTGCCACCGTAGCCGGTGAGGTACAGCGTGCCGGCCATGCCGATGAACGACGCCGCGCTCATCCAGTCGGCACCGGTGGCCATGCCGTTGTAGATCGCAGGCACGCGCCGCCCGGCGACGTAATACTCCGCAGCATCCGAGGTACGGCTCATGATGCCGATGCCGGCATAGAGCGCGACGGTGGCGATGAGGAAGATGAAGCCGATCCATTCGCGGCTCAGCCCCATCTGCTCGAAGATCGCGAGCAGCAGCACGAAGACGATGAAGCCGCCGGTGTACCAGCCGTAAACCTTGTTCAGCTGTTGCTTGAAGGCGCGATTGGCATCGGCCGTGCTGCCGCTGCCCTGTTCGTAACTCAGGCCTGCCATGTCATTCCTCCTCGGCGACACCGTGCTCGATGTCGAGACGGTTCATGTAGTAGGCGTAGTAGCCGATGATCAGCACGTAGACGACCAGCGCACCCTGCGCCGACACCCACCAGCTGAATGGCCAGCCGAAGAAGCTGAAAGCCAGGTCCCTGGCGAAATAGGCGACCACGAAGGTCACCACGAACCAGATCACCATCAGGATCGATGTGATCCTGAGGTTCTTCTGCCAGTAGCTTCGAAGGTTCTCACTGACTTGCATTGCAGTACCCCTTGTGTTGCAACCTGCACCCAACCGCCCTTGCGGGACTTGCATCGACCGGCCCACGCATCGCGAAGGCCCACAGCAGCCTGCCTATCGGCCCGGCAGAAACCGGCGGCTCGTTCAAGGTCACGAACCACCCACGAGCAACCCGGTCTCGCGCTCGAGTTGCGCGGCGACCTTCGGCTCGAAACCCTTGAGGTGGCGAATGATCTTCACCGCCTTGTCGGGCTCCTTCCGGTCGACATGAATCCGCGCCAGCTGATACCAGCCATGCGGACTCATGGGCTGCAGTTCGGTGTTGCGCTTGAGGGCCGCGATGGCCTCGTCGAAGCGCTGCAGGCGGATCAGCACCAGTCCCTGGCCGTACCAGGCGCGGTCGAGATCGGGGCTGAGTTCGGTGGCGCGGCGCAACGATGCGAGCGCCTCGTCCCAGTGCTCCAGCAGTTCCAGCACGAAGCCCCGGTTGAACCAGGCCCGCGCATCGTTCGGAGCGAGCCGGACCAGCGCGTCGTAGTCGTCCAGCGCATCCCGCTGGCGACCCGCCTGCGAGAGCAGGTGCGCGCGGCTCGCCAGCGCGTACGGGTCTGCGGGAAAACACCGCACCATCTCGTCGAACACGGCCAGGGCGGCGCTGCTGCGGCCGAGCAGCAGCCACGCGACAGCTTGCGCTCTGAGGCGCCAGTAGGCGAGACGGCTCATCGGCAGCCCTCCATGCCGACCTGCACGCAGTAGCGGATCTTCTCGAAGGTCACCACCGCGTAGACGATCAGCAGCAGCAAGAAGGTCACCACCGGCACGTGCCGGTCGGCCACCTGCTTCGGCGTGATCCGGCGCACCAGCGCCGTGAAGGGCTTGGTGACGATCTGCAGCAACTGATAGAAGACGTTCTGCGCGCGCTTCGGGCCGGCCAGCACGTACAGCGCGCCCTGGCCCAGCAGGGCCAGCAGCGCGATGTACAGCACCAGTTGGAGAAGGTTCAGAACGGTCAGCATTGACGGCGATCAAGTCCCGGGGGACTTTTTCGCCGGCTGCTTACGGATTTCTGACAGAGAGCGTCAGGCTCTCGCAAGCCCGCATAGGCATTACCCTAATCGGACGGGCCAGGGATTCAGCGCTTGGCCAGGCGCTGCCAGGTGTCGACGACCGTGTCCGGGTTCAGCGAGATCGAAACGATGCCTTCCTGCGCCAGCCAGTCGGCGAAATCGGGATAGTCGCTGGGCCCCTGACCGCAGATGCCCACGTACTTGCCGGTGGCGCGGCAGGCGGCGATCGCACGCGAGATCAGCGCCTTGACCGCCGGGTCGCGTTCATCGAAATCGTGCGCCAGTTGCTCCAGGCCCGAGTCGCGGTCGAGGCCCAGCGTCAGCTGCGTCAGGTCGTTCGAGCCGATCGACATGCCGTCGAAGTGCTGCAGGAACTGATCGGCCAGGATCGCGTTGCTCGGCACCTCGCACATCATGACCAGCCGCAGGCCGTCGGCGCCGCGCTTCAGCCCGCGTTCGGCCAGCATCTCGGTGACCTTCTGCGCCTGGCTCACGGTGCGCACGAAGGGCACCATGATCTCGACGTTGACCAGCCCCATGTCGTTGCGCACGCGCTTCAGCGCCTCGCATTCCATCGCGAAGGCATCGGCGAATTCCGGGCTGACGTAGCGCGACGCGCCGCGGAAGCCGAGCATCGGGTTCTCCTCGTCGGGCTCGTAGCGCGAACCGCCGATCAGCTTGCGGTATTCGTTGGACTTGAAATCGGACAGGCGCACGATCACCGGCTTCGGCCAGAAGGCCGCGGCAATGGTGGCGATGCCCTCGGCCAGCTTGTCCACGTAGAAGGCCCGCGGCGACGCATGGCCGCGCGCGACCGACTCGACGGCCTTCTTCAGGTCGGCGTCGATGTTCGGATAGTCCAGGATCGCCTTCGGATGTACGCCGATGTTGTTGTTGATGATGAACTCCAGGCGCGCCAGGCCGATGCCCGAATTCGGCATCTGCGACAGCTCGAAGGCCAGCTGCGGGTTGCCGATGTTCATCATGATCTTGATCGGACAGTACGGCATCTCGCCGCGCTGCACGTCGCTGACCTCGGTCTCCAGCAGACCGTCGTAGACGTAGCCGGTGTCACCTTCGGCGCAGGACACGGTGACCAGCATGCCGTCCTGTACCTTCTCGGTGGCGTCGTGCGAGCCGACCACTGCCGGAATGCCGAGCTCGCGCGCAATGATCGCCGCATGGCAGGTGCGGCCGCCGCGATTGGTCACGATCGCCGACGCACGCTTCATCACCGGCTCCCAGTTCGGGTCGGTCATGTCGGTGACCAGCACGTCGCCGGGCTGCACACGATCCATCTCGGCCGGCGAACTGATCAGGCGCACCGGGCCGGTGCCGATCTTCTGGCCGATCGCCCTACCCTCGGCCAGCACGACATTCTTCGATCGGTCGCCCTTGAGCTTGTAGCGCTGTTCGACCTTGCCGTCGCCCTGGCTCTTCACCGTCTCCGGCCGCGCCTGCAGGATGTACAGCTTGCCGTCCTGGCCGTCCTTGCCCCATTCGATGTCCATCGGGCGGCCGTAGTGCTGCTCGATGATTAGCGCGTAGCGCGCCAGCTCGATCACGTCGGCGTCGTTCAGCGCGTAGCGGTTGCGCAGCTCCGGCGCGGTATCGACGGTGCGCACCAGACGGCCGCTGGCGGCGCGCTCGTGCTCGTCCGCGAACTCCATGCGCAGCAGCTTGCTGCCCAGGCTGCGGCGGATGATCGGAAACTTGCCGGCGCGCAGCGTCGGCTTGTGCACGTAGAACTCGTCAGGGTTCACCGCGCCCTGCACCACCGTCTCGCCCAGGCCGTAGCCGGCGGTGATGAAGACCACGTCCTTGAAGCCCGACTCGGTGTCGATGGTGAACATCACGCCCGACGACGCCAGGTCCGAGCGCACCATGCGCTGCACGCCGGCCGACAGCGCCACGTCACCGTGGGCGAAGCCCTTGTGCACGCGGTAGCTGATCGCGCGGTCGTTGTACAGCGACGCGAACACCTCCTTCATCTTGTGCAGCACGTCGTCGATGCCGACGACGTTGAGGAAGGTCTCCTGCTGCCCGGCGAAGGACGCGTCCGGCAGGTCCTCGGCCGTGGCCGACGAGCGCACCGCGAACGAGGCCTCGGGATGGTCGCGCGTCAGCTGCTCGAACTGTGCCGCCACCGCCTGACGCAGCGGCTCGGGGAACGGTGTGTCCAGAACCCACTGACGGATCTGCGCGCCGGTCTCGGCCAGTGCGCGCACGTCGTCCGCATCCAGCGTGTCGAGCCGGGCCTGGATACGCTGCGCCAGGCCATCCTGCTTCAGGAACTCCCGGAACGCATGGGCGGTGGTGGCAAAACCGCCGGGGACGGCGACGCCGGAGGCGGCCAGCTGGCTGATCATTTCGCCGAGCGAGGCGTTCTTGCCGCCCACCGACTCGACGTCGGTCATTCTCAGCTGCTCGAACGGTACGACCAGGGCGGTCGCCAGGTGCGTGGATGACATGGGAAGGCTCCGTGATGTGAAGAAAGCGGTGTCCCCTGGGCAGCGAACAGGTGGCGCGCGGCGGCTTCTTCGACGTTGTTGTAGCGGCCGGGCACGTTCATCGGGGTTCGGAGCGGGGGCGGTATGGGCGGAATTCTAAGGATGAATTGCCTATCATCCAGGCACCATTCGCCCGGCACCGCCCCCTCATGCCCCACCGCAGCGTGTTCTTTGTCTCGGACGGTACCGGCATCACCGCCGAAACCTTCGGCAACTCGATCCTGGCCCAGTTTCCGATGAAGCCGCGGCACGTGCGCCGGCCGTTCATCGACTCGGTCGACAAGGCGATGGGCGTGGTGCGCGAGATCAACAGGACCACCGAGCACGAAGGCCAAAAGGCGATCGTCTTCATCACGCTGGTCAACGACGAGGTCCGGCGCGTGCTCACCTCGGAGGACTGCAAGGGCTTGGTGCTCGACATGTTCCAAACCTTCGTCGAGCCGCTCGAAGAAGAGTTCGGCGTCAAGTCCAACCACCGCATCGGCCGCTTCTCCGACGCCGCGAAGAGCGAGGAATACCACGAGCGCATCGAGGCGATCAACTTCTCGCTGGCCCACGACGACGGCCAGTCGGCGCGCAATCTCGAGGCCGCCGACGTGATCCTGGTAGGCGTCAGCCGCAGCGGCAAGACGCCGACCTCGCTGTACCTGGCGATGCAGCACGGCATCAAGGCCGCCAACTATCCGCTGATCCCCGAGGACTTCGAGCGCGGCAAGCTGCCGTCGGCGCTGGCGCCGTACAAGACCAAGTGCTTCGGCCTGTCGATCAACCCGCAACGGCTGGCGCAGATCCGCCACGAGCGCCGACCGGGCAGCAAGTACGCGTCGCTGGAAAACTGCCGCTACGAGGTGCTGGAGGCCGAGCTGATGATGCGCAAGTCGGGCATCGCCTGGCTGTCGTCGACGCACAAGTCGATCGAGGAGATCGCCACGACGATCCTGCGCGACATCCGGCCCGACCGGCTGGTCTACTGAGCGGCGCCCGGCCGCCCGAAGGCGCTCGGCTCCTCCTCGGGGGGACCGGCGCGCAGCGCCGTAGGGGGCCCTATCGATCGTCGCGCTGGCGCAGGCCCTCGTACAGGCAGATCGCGGCCGCCGCCGCGACATTCAGCGATTCTTCGCCGCCGGGCTGAGGAATGCGCAGCGTCAGCGCGCAGCGGGCCAGCAGCTCCGGGGCGACGCCGCGGCCTTCGTGGCCGAAGACCCAGGCACAGGGTTGCGGCAGCGTGCATCGGTCCAGTGCCTGCCCGGCGTGAGAACTGGTGGCCACCCAGGGCAAGGCGAGCGCCTGCAGGTCGGCCACCTCCAGGCCTTCATGCAGCTGCAGCGCGAAATGTGCGCCCATGCCGGCGCGCAGCACCTTCGGCGACCACAGTGCCGCGGTGCCCTTCAGCGCCAGCACCTGCGGCACGCCCAGCGCCGCGGCGCTGCGCAGGATGCTGCCGACATTGCCCGCGTCCTGCAGTCGGTCGAGCAGCACGGCCCCGACGTCGCTGCGCAGCGGCGCCGGCAGCGGACGGTCGATCAACGCACCGATCGGCGCCGGCGACTCGAGCGTGCTCAGGTCGCGGTAGAGCGCGTCCGACAGCAGCAGCACGCGCGCGCCGCGCCGCGCCAGGTCCTGCAGCTCGGGCCGATCCCAGGCGGACTCGGCCACCAGCACCTGCTGCAGCGGCCAGCCGCGCGCCAGGCAGGCACGCAGCAGATGGTCGCCCTCCAGCCACAGCAGCGCACCGGGGCGACGGTAGGCGCCGGGGTCGCGCAATGCGCGGCGCACCTGCGCCAGGCTGGGGTTGTCGCGCGAACGCACGTGCAGCGGTTCGGTCATCACGGCAGCACCAGCACCGACCGCACCGGGGCGAAGCTGCGCCGGTGTTGCTCGCAGGCGCCATGCTGCCGCAGTGCCAGCAGATGCTCGGTCGTCGGATATCCCTTGTGGGCGGCGAAGCCGTACTGCGGATAGCGCTCGTGCAATTGTTCGCAGAGCCTGTCACGGTACACCTTGGCGATGATCGACGCCGCGGAGATCGACTGCACGCGCGCGTCGCCCTTGACGATGGCCTGTACGGGCACGGGTAGTACCGGTACGCGATTGCCGTCGACCAGCACCTGCTGCGGCCGCAGGCGCAGGCCTTCCACCGCCCGGCGCATGGCCAGCAGCGTGGCCTGCAGGATGTTCAGCCGGTCGATCTCCTCGACGCTCGCCTCGGCCACGCAACAGCACAGCGCCTTCGCGCGAATCTCGTCGTACAGCCGCTCGCGCCGCCGGGGCGACAGCGTCTTCGAATCGGCCAGGCCCCGGATCGGTTGCAGGTCGTCGAGCACGACCGCCGCCGCGACCACCGGCCCAGCCAGCGGGCCACGGCCGGCCTCGTCCACGCCGGCGATCAGGCCGGGGCCATCCCAGGGCAGGCCCAGCTGCTCAGGCACCGAGGACTTGCGCGATCGCATCGGTGGCACAGCGCGCCGTATCGCGCCGCAGCAGGTGGTGCAGTTCGGTGAAACGTGCGGCCAGGCGCTCCGCACCGGGCCTGTCGTCCAGCTGCTTCAGCAGCGCGTCGGCCAGCGCGTGCGGCTCGCAGGCCTGCTGCAGCAGTTCGGGTACGACGAACTCACGGCACAGGATGTTGGGCAGGCCCACGTACGGCAGATAGCCCAGCATGCGCCAGATCTGCGCGTTCAACCATTGCACGCGGTAGCCGATGACCATCGGCCGCTTGAACAGCGCCGCTTCCAGCGTGGCCGTGCCGCTGGCGATCAGCGTGGCGTCGCAGGCCGCCAGGGCTTCGTGCGAACGGCCGTCGAGCCACAGCGCCGACAGCTCCGGCGCATGCTCGCGCTGCAGTTGCTCGAGCAGCGTGCGCAGGCCATCGGCCACCGGCAGCACGACGCGCAGCTCCGGGCGACGCTGCTGCAGCAGCCGTGCCGCCTGCAGGAATGCGGGCGCGATCTGCCGCACCTCGCCGTCTCGGCTGCCCGGAAGCACCGCGACCACCACGTCGTCGGCCTTGAGCCCCAGGGCCGCGCGGCTGGCGGCTCGCGGCACTTCCAGCGGAATCAGATCGGCGAGGGGATGGCCGACGAAGGTCGCCGCAACGCCGCCGCGGGCCAGCAGCTCAGGCTCGAAGGGGAACAGGCACAGCACGTGATCGGCACTGCGCGCGATGCGTTTGACGCGCCCTCCGCGCCACGCCCAGATCGATGGACAGACGAAGTGGATGGTGCGGATGCCGGCACTGCGCAGCCGCCGTTCGAGCCCGAGGTTGAAATCCGGCGCATCGACGCCGACGAAACCGATCGGCCGCTGGTTCAGCAGTCGCTCGGCGAGCGCATGGCGGATGCCATAGATCTCGCGGAAATGCCTGAGCGCGTCCACGTAGCCGTGAACCGACAGCTTGTGATGCGGCCACCAGGCCTGAAAGCCCTGCTCGGCCATCCTCGGGCCGCCGATGCCCACCGTCTGCAGGCCGGGCCAGCGTTGGCGCAGCCCCCCGAGCAGCAGGCCGGCCAGCAGGTCGCCCGAAGCCTCGCCTGCCACCATCGCCAACGGCATGCCCGCGAGCTGCATGGGAAGGGAATCAGCGCACGATGCCGCGCTGCGCACTGTCCAGGAAGTCGAGCATCAGACGGATATCACCGGCCGATTCCTGCAGCGAGCCGGACAAGGCGTCGATCTCGCGCCGGGCTTCCTCGAGCGTCAGGCCGCGGCGGTACAGAAGGCGGTGCATCTGCTTGACCGCGGCGATGCGTTCGGCCGAGAAGCCGCGCCGTCGCAGGCCTTCGGCATTGATGCCCTGCGCCTCGGCCGGGTTGCCCGCAGCCACGACGAAGGGCGGCAGGTCCTGCGCCAGCCGCGTCTGGAAGCCGATGAACGCATGCGCACCGACCCGGCCGAACTGGTGTACGCCAGACATGCCGCCGACGCCCACCCAGTCGCCGATGTGCACGTGGCCGGCCAGCTGCGTCAGGTTGGCCATCGTCGTGTGGCTGCCGACCTGGCAGTCGTGCGCGATGTGCACGTAAGACATGATCCAGTTGTCGTCGCCGATGCGCGTGACCCCCGCGTCCTGCGCGGTGCCGGTGTTGATGGTGCAGAACTCGCGGATGGTGTTGCCGCTGCCGATCTCCAGCCGCGTCGGTTCGCCGGCGTACTTCTTGTCCTGCGGCGGCGAGCCGATCGAATTGCCCTGCCCGATGCGGTTGTTGCGCCCGACCGTCGTGTGGCCTTCGATCACGCAATGCGGTCCGATGCGGCAGCCCTCGTCGATGCGCACGTCCGGGCCGACCAGCGTGAAGGCACCGACCTCGACGTCGTCGCCCAGCTGGGCGCGGGCGTCGACCTGGGCGCTGGAGTGGATGCGTGCCATGGCGGGCTCAGGGCGCGCGCCGGATCGCGCACATCATCTCGGCTTCCGCCGCGAGCTCGGTGCCGACGCGCGCCACCCCCTGGAAGCGCTGCACGCCCTGGCGCAGGCGCAGCTACGTGATCTCCATCTGCAGCTGGTCGCCCGGCTCGACCGGCCGCTTGAATCGGGCATTGTCGATCGCGGCGAAGTACACCAGCGTCTTCTCGTCGATCTCGACGCCGGCGCTGTCCAGAGACAGCAAGGCCGCTGCCTGCGCCATGGCCTCGAGGATCAGCACCCCCGGCATCACCGGCCGTTGCGGGAAGTGCCCGGTGAAGAACGGTTCGTTGATGCTGACGTTCTTGATCGCCAGCAGGCGCTTGCCGGTCTCGAACTCGAGCACCCGGTCGACCAGCAGCATCGGGTAGCGGTGCGGAAGGCGCTTGAGAATCTCGTGGATGTCCATCGGTCAGTTGCTCTTGGTTTCCAGGGCCCGCACGCGGCCGCGCAGCGCATACAGCTGCCGCAGCGTGGCGGCGTTCTTGTCCCAGACGCCATTCTCGTCGAAGGGGAACAGGCCGCCATAGCTGCCTGGCTTGGTGATCGACCGCGTCACGGCGCAGGCCGCACCGACATGCACGTGATCGCAGATCTGCACGTGGCCGACCACGCCGGACTGACCGGCGAAGGTGCAGTGCGCACCGATGCGCGTGCTGCCGGCGATGCCGACGCAGGCCGCCATGGCCGTATGCGCGCCCACGTGCACGTTGTGGGCGATGTGCACCAGGTTGTCCAGCTTGACGCCCTGCTCCAGCACCGTGTCGCGCAGCGCGCCGCGATCGACGCAGCTGTTGGCGCCGATCTCGACGTCGTCGCCGATGCGCACTGCGCCCAGCTGCTCGATCTTCTCCCAGCGCCCCTCCGTCGGCGCAAAGCCGAAGCCGTCGGCACCGATGACCACGCCGCCATGCAACAGGCCCCGTGCACCGATGCGACAGTCGTTGCCGATGACCACCTGAGCCGCCAGTCGCGTACGCTCGCCAATGACAGCGCCGGCACCGACATGGCATTGCGGCCCGATGCGGGCGCCGGGGCCGATGACCGCGCCGGCGCCGACGTAGCTCAGCGGGCCGATGCTGGCCGTGACATCGATCTGCGCCCCGCCTTCGACCACCGCCGAGGGATGCACACCGGCGGCCGCGGCCGGCCGCGTGCGCGCGGCCCACCATTGCGTCAGGCGCGCGTAGTACAGGTAGGGGTCGGGGCAAAGGATCGCGCTGGGCCGTCCGACGACGGCCTCGCGCATCGACGGTCCGGCGATCACGCAGCCGGCCGCGGACTGCTGCAGCTGCGCCAGATAGCGCGTGCCGGTGACGAAGCTGAGATCGGACGACAGTGCGGCATCGAGCGGTGCAATGCCCTTCAGCACGACCCCACCGTCGCCCAACAGCTCACCGCCCAGCTGCGCGACCAGTTCGCCGCTGCGGACCTCGAACATCGGGCCGCGCGTGCCGGCGCTCAGCGGGGCGCCGGCGCCGGCGCGTTGTTCAGCGCCTTGATCACCTTTTCGGTGATGTCGACACGCGGGCCGGCAAAGATCGCTTCCTGCAGGATGACGTCGTACTTCTCCTGCTCGAAGATCTGCTTGATGACGCGGTTCGTGCGCTCGACCACCGCGGCCAGTTCTTCGTTCTTGCGCTGGGTCAGGTCTTCCTGGAATTCGCGGCGGCGGCGCTGCAGTTCGCGGTCCTGCTCGACCAGCTCGCGCTGACGGCGGGTGCGCTCACCTTCCGCCAGGGTCGGCGCCTCCTTCTCCAGGCGTTCGGCAGCGCCCTTCAGCCGTGCCGCCTGGTCGGCCAGATCCCTCTCACGCTTGCTGAACTCGCCCTCGAGACGCGTCTGCGCCGCCTTGGCCGGCGCAGCTTCGCGCAGCACACGCTCGCTGTTCACGTACCCGATCTTCAGCTCCTGCGCGCTGGACACGGCCGGTACGCACATCAGCAGCGCCCACGCCGCGGCGGCGACAGCCTTCGAGCTCAGCGGCAGCATCTTCATCAGAATCTTGTCCCGATCTGGAATTGGAAAGGCTGGATTCTATCGGTTTGCTGGTACATCACCGGCGTGCCGTAGCTCAGCTTCAACGGCCCCATCGGCGAGATCCAGCTGATGCCCAGGCCGACCGACGCCCGCAGGCTGTCCCATGTGACTGCCTGGTCCGCGCCCCAGGCATTGCCGATGTCGAAGAACGCGAACAGGCGCAGGCTCTTGTCCAGCCCCATGCCAGGCACCGGGAAGTACAACTCGACATTGGCGTTCATCTTGCGCGTTCCGCCGACGAAGGACCCTGTCGGGTCGATCACCCCGAGCGAGTTCTGCTGGAATACGCGCACCGACCCGAGGCCGCCGCTGTAGAAGTTCTTGAACACCGGATACGGCCGCGGTCCGATGCCGAAGCCCCAGCCGATCTCGCCGTTCAGACCGACGCTCATGTCGAACGGCAGTGGGTAGTACTGCTGGGCCTGCAGGTTCAGGCGCGCGAACTGCACGTCACCCAGCACGCTGAGCTCACCGTTGGCGCGATAGAAGGCTCCCTCGGTGGGCATGATCGCGCTGTTGCGCGCGTCACGCGACCAGCCGATGGTCAGCGGGAACGAGTAGCTGGTCGGGCCGAACTCCTCGCGGTAGAGGAAGTAGCTGTTCGGCAGGAACGCGTCGTCGCCGATCTGCGTCGATTCGAAGCCCAGACCGAAGAAGACCGTGTCCTGTTCGGTGAACGGCACGCCAAAACGCACGTTGCCGCCCCAGGTCGCCAGCTGATAGCTGTTGCCGTAGGTGTTGAGCGGACTGGAGGCCCGGTAATACAGGTCGAAGCCGCGGGACACGCCGTCGACGGTCCAATACGGGTCGAGCGTGTTCAGCGCCAGCGTCCGGTTGCTGCTGCTGGTGTTGATGCTCAGGCCGAGGAAGTGCCCGGAGCCGAACACGTTCTCCTGCTGGATCGACGCGCTCAGCGTCAGCGACTCGGCGCGGGAATAGCCGGCGCCGATCGACAGGCTGCCGGTGGGTTTCTCGACCACGGTCACCACCAGGTCCACCTGATCGGGCGCGCCGGGCACCTCCTGGGTGTCGACCTGAACGTCCTTGAAGAAGCCGAGGCGATCGACCCGCTCCTTGGACAACTTGATCTTCGAGCCGTCGTACCACGACGATTCGAGCTGACGGAACTCGCGGCGGATCACCTCGTCCCGCGTACGGGTGTTGCCGGCCACGTCGATGCGCCGCACGTAGACGCGGCGCAGCGGGTCGCCGGTGAACACCACCACCACGTGCCCGGTGTTGCGGTCCACCTCGGTGCGCGGCTCGACACGCGCGAAGGCATAGCCGAAGGTGGCGAACAGGTCGCTCATCCGCCGCACCGACGCGGCCACATCGTCGCCCCGGTACGGCTGCCCCGGTGCCACGCTCACCAGCGCACGGAACTCGTCGTCGCGGCCGAGGAAGTTGCCGTCCATGCGCACCGCGGTGACCGTGAAGACCTGGCCCTCGCGGATGGTGATGGTGATGGTGATGTCCTGCTTGTCCGGCGAGATCGTCACCTGCGTCGACTCGATCGTGAAGTCGAGGTAGCCCCGGTTCAGATACCAGGCACGCAGCTTCTCCAGGTCTGCATTCAGCTTCGTGCGCGAATAGCGGTCGCCCTTGGTGTACCAGCTGAGCCAGCCGCTGGGGCTGGCCTCGAACTGGCCGAGCAGCGTCGATTCCCTGAAGGCCTGCGCACCGACGATGCGAATCTCGCGGATGCGTGCCGCATCGCCTTCGGTCATCGTGAAGGTGACGTTCACCCGGTTGCGCTCGATCGGCGTCACCGTCGTCACGACTTCGGCGCCGTACAGGCTGCGCGACAGGTACTGGCGCTTGATTTCCTGCTCCGCACGGTCGATCAAGGCGCGGTCGAAGGGCAGCCCTTCACCGATGCCCGCTTCGCGCAGCGCCTTCAGCAGCACGTCCTGCTCGAACTCCTTCATGCCGACGAACGAGATGGTCGCGATGATCGCCCGCTCGTCGATGACGACGACCACGACCTGCCCTTCGATTTCGATACGCACGTCCTTGAACAGGCCGGTGGCGAACAAGGCACGCAGCCCCGTGGCCCCCTTTTCATCGGTGTACGTATCGCCGATGCGGAAAGGCAGCGCGCCGAACACCGTGCCCGGGTCGGTGCGCTGGATGCCCTCGATGCGGATGTCCTTGATGACGAAAGGCTCGACCGCATGCGCCACCCTGGCGTGCAGCATGAGCATCAGCATCAGGCAGATGGCCAGCCCGCGCCAGACTTTCGACACGAGGCACGACGGGAACACAGGGGCCATGGAGGAAGGAACTGGGAGGGAACTCAATGCAGGCCCAGCAGGCGAGCCACGTCGTTGAAGAGGGCCACCGACATCAAGGCCAGCAGGATGGCGACGCCTCCGCGTTGCAGCCGGCCCAGCCACAGATCGGACACCGGCCGGCCGGTCAAACCCTCGAAAAGATAATACATCAGGTGTCCACCATCGAGCATGGGCAGGGGCAGCAGGTTGAGTACACCCAGGCTGACGCTGACCAGCGCCAGGAAGCCCAGGTAGTAGCCGATGCCCTGCTGCACCGACTGGCCGGCATAGTCGGCGATGGTCAGCGGACCGCTCAGGTTGCGCAGCGAGGCCTCGCCGATCAGCATGCGGCCGAGCATCTTCAGCGTCAGCACGCTCAGCTCCCAGGTGCGCTGCACGCCGAGTTGCAGGCCTTCCCACGCGCCGCGCTGCACCGTCACCATCTGCACGGGCCTGCCGATGAAGGCATCGACCCGGCCGATCGGCTTGCCGTTGTCGTCGACGACGCGCGGTGTCACCTGGACGTCGAGCGTGTGGCCGGCGCGGTCCAGCCGCCACTGCATCGGCACGCCCGCGCCGTCCCTCACCGACTGGCGGATGCGCTCCCGCAGCATCTGCGCGTCGCCCACGGGCTCACCGTCGACGCCGAGCACGCGGTCCCGGCCCGTCGGCCTTGACCTCGCCCATCACCGCTTCGCTGTACGGCGCGCCCAGGCCGATCTGGCGCATCAGCGCGGCATCGACATCGCGCGATCCGAGGCGGTCCAGGTCGAGGCGCACGCTGCGCGTGCCGCTGCCGCGGCTGTCACTCACCGACAGTTGCAGCGGCACGCCGTCGAGCACGGCCTGGGTGATCTGCCAGCGCAGGTCGTTCATCGACCGCACTTCCGTCCATTCGCTGCCGTCGCGCGAACTCGCACGCACCCAGTCGCCTGCGTCGAGCCCGGCCTGCGCGGCCAGACTCGAAGGCGCGGGCGTGCTGAGCACCGCCTTCGGCTCCTCGGTGCCGATCCACTGCGCCAGCGCGAAGAGCACGATTGCGAGCAGCAGGTTGGCTGCCGGCCCCGCCGCGACGATCGCCGCCCGCCGCCGCAGCGGCTGGCGGTTGAAGGCCAGGTGCAGCTGATCATTCGGCACCGGCCCTTCACGCTCGTCGAGCATGCGCACGTAGCCGCCCAGCGGCAACGCCGAAAGGACGAACTCGGTGGCCTCGGGGCCGCTCTGGCGCCGCCACAGGACGCGGCCAAAGCCGACTGAAAAGCGCAGCACCTTCACGCCGCAGGCCACTGCCACCCGGTAGTGCCCGTACTCGTGAATGACGACCAGGATGGCCAGCGTCGCCAGGAAGGCGAGCACGGTGGTGATCATCGTGCTCGCTCCTGCACCCGCATGCGGGCATGCACCCGCGCGCGCTCGTCCAGTGCCAGCAGCGCCTGCAGCGTCGGCGTGGCGCCGAGATCCGGCAGCACCGTGGCCAGCGTGTCGGCATTGATGGCATGGATCGCATCGAAGCCGATGCGCCGGTCGAGGAACGCGGCCACCGCTTCCTCGTTGGCCGCATTCAGCACGGCGGTGCTGCCTTCGGGGCCGCGCAACGCTGCCCATGACAACTGCAGGCCCGGAAAGCGCTGCGCATCGGCCTCTTCGAAACTCAGCGCGGCCAGGGCGCTGAAGTCGAGGCGCGCCGCACCGGACTCGATGCGCTGCGGGAAGGACAGGCCATAGCTGATCGGGCCGCGCATGTCCGGCGTGCCCAGCTGGGCCAGCACGCTGCCGTCGCGGCACACCACCCTCGAGTGGATGATGCTTTGCGGGTGGATGACGACGCGGATCTGCTCCGGCGTCAGGTCGAACAGCCAGCGCGCTTCGATCACTTCCAGCGCCTTGTTCATCATCGTCGCCGAATCGACCGAAATCTTGCGGCCCATCACCCAGTTCGGGTGCGCGATCGCCTGCTCCGGCGTGACGCTGTGCAGCGTGGCCGGATCACGCTGCCGGAACGGGCCACCGGATGCCGTGAGCACGATGTGGTCGATCGTGTCGTGCCACTGGCTTCGCTGTTGCGGCAGGCACTGGAAGATGGCCGAGTGTTCGCTGTCGATCGGCAGCAGCGTCGCGCCGCCCTGCTCCACCGCCTGCATGAACAGCGCGCCGCCGACCACCAACGCCTCCTTGTTGGCCAGCAGCAGGCGCTTGCCGGCCTGTGCCGCAGCCAGGCACGGCGGCAGGCCGGCGGCGCCGACGATGGCCGCCATCACGCTGTCGACCTCCGGGTCGGCCGCCATCTCGCACAGCGCGGCCGCCCCGCTCAGCACCTGCGTGCGCACACCCTGCGCGCGCAGCGCCTCGCGCAGCACGCGAGCCCGCGCTTCGTCGGGCAGAACCGCCCAGCGCGGCCGCCATTGCAAGCACTGGGCGGCAAGTTCGTCGACGCGCTGCTGCGCGCTCAGGCCCACGACTTCGAAGCGCTCGGGATGCCGCGCCACCACGTCGAGCGTGCTGGTGCCGATCGAGCCGGTGGAGCCCAGAATGACGAGTCGCTGCCGCTTCAATGCCCTCACCTCCGTCACAGACTGACCAGCGCCAATGCCACCGGGAACACCGGCAGCAGCGCGTCGATGCGATCGAGCACGCCACCGTGCCCCGGCAGCAACCGGCTCGAGTCCTTGGCGCCGGCGGCTCGCTTGACCAGCGACTCGACCAGATCGCCGACCACGCTGAGCCCGGCGAGCAAGGCCAGCGCCAGCAGACCGCCGATCAAGCCCAGATGGTCGATGAGCCGGCCGAAGAGGCTCGGGCCGTCGGTCTGCAAGTGCGACTCGATGGCGCGCCACACCAGCGTCAGCAGGAACACGCCCGCCATGCCGCTGTAGACGCCTTCCCAGCTCTTGCCGGGACTGATCGACGGGGCCAGCTTGCGCTTGCCGAAGCGCCGGCCGCCGAAGTAGGCGGCGATGTCGGCCACCCACACCAGGCAGAACACGGAGAGGATGAAGTTGATGCCGAGCGCACGTGCATGGCTCATGGCCAGCCAGGCGGCCCACAATGCCGCCAGGCCGAGCACCAGGCGCGCGGCACGCGGCAGTTGCGGCCACATCGACGGCCCGCTGCGCAGGGCGATCGCGCCGCCCAGCACCCAGACCGCGGCGGCCAGCCACCAGGCCTGCACCGGTGGCTGTCCGACCCAGCCGGCGGCCAGCGCCGCGGCACAGGCCGCGGCCAGCAGCACGCCCAGCAGCACGGCGACCGCCATCGTGACTTGGTTGAGCCGCCCCCATTCCCAGGCGGCAGCGCCGATCAGCAGCAACGTGAGCAGGTTGAACGGCCAGGACACCGGCGCGAACAGCGCCGGCACCAGCAGGGCCAGCAGCACGACAGCAGTGACGATGCGCTGGCCGAGCATCGCGCGCGTCAGCCGCCTTGCGGCATCAGGTCTTCCGCCGCGATGCCGCCGTAGCGCCGGTCGCGCTGTCGATAGGCCTGCAGCGCCGCATCGATGTCGCTCTCGTCGAAATCGGGCCAGAGCCGATCGGTGAAGACGAACTCGGAATAGGCGGACTGCCACAGCAGGAAGTTGCTGATGCGCATCTCGCCGCCGGTGCGGATGAACAGGTCCGGATCGGGCGCGAAGCTCAGCGCCATGTAGCGCGACAGCACGGCTTCGTCCAGCGCATCGGGCGCCACGCCGTCGCGCAGCGCCTGGCGGCAGGCCTGCACCATGTCCCAGCGGCCGCCATAGTTGAAGCACACCGACAGGTTGATGCGCGTATTGTTCGCGGTGCTGCTCTCCGCATATTCCCACGCGTCGCGCAGCTTGTTCGACACCTTCGATCGGTCGCCGACGATGCGCACGCGCACGCCGTCTCCGGCCATCTTCGCCAAGTACTTGGAGACGGCCACCAGCACCAGCCCCATCAGCCCGGAGACTTCTTCCGACGGGCGCTTCCAGTTCTCCGACGAGAAGGCGAACACCGTCAGGTAGTCGACGCCGCGGTCGGCAAAGGCATTGACGGTGCGCACCAGCGCATCGACGCCTTGCTTGTGCCCATAGACACGGGGCATGAAGCGCTTGCGCGCCCAGCGGCCGTTGCCATCCATCACCACCGCGACATGGCGCGGCACGCTGGGATCACGGGGGGTGTCGGAGAAATTCACGGGGGGCGGCAGCGTCGCTCAGACGGCGAGGATCTCGCCTTCCTTCGCTTGCACCAGACGGTCGATTTCGGCGATGGTGCGGTCGGTCAGCTTCTGCACGTCGTCCTGGGCGCGGCGTTCTTCGTCCTCGGTGGCCAGCTTGTCCTTCAGCAGCTTCTTCAGGTGCTCGTTGGCATCGCGGCGCAGGTTGCGCACCGCCACCTTGGCTTCCTCGCCGGCGTGGCGCACGACCTTGGTCAGGTCCTTGCGGCGTTCCTCGGTCAGCGCCGGCATCGGCACGCGCAGCAGGTCACCCTGGGCGGAAGGGTTCAGTCCCAGTCCGGATTCGCGGATGGCCTTCTCGATCTTGGCGCCCATGCCCTTTTCCCAGGGCTGCACGCTGATCGTGCGCGCATCGAGCAGGCTGACGTTGGCCACCTGACTGATCGGCACGTCGCTGCCGTAGTACTCGACATGCACCTGGTCCAGCAGCCCGGGGTGGGCCCGGCCGGTGCGGATCTTCTGCAGCTCCGCCTTGAAGGCCTCGATCGAGCGGGCCATCTTGTGCTCTGCCGTCTGCTTGATGTCTGCAATGCTCATGATTCGCCTGGCTCTTGATCAAACGTGCACCAGCGTGCCTTCGTCCTCGCCCATGACCACGCGGCGCAATGCGCCCGGCTTGAAGATGCTGAATACCTTGATCGGCAGCTTCTGGTCGCGGCACAGCGCGAAAGCCGTGGCATCCATGACCTGCAGGTTCTTGGCGATGGCCTCGTCGAAGCTGATGTTCGCGTAGCGCGTCGCGGCCGGGTCCTTCTTCGGGTCGGCGGTGTAGACGCCGTCGACCTTGGTGGCCTTCAGCACCACCTGTGCACCGATCTCGGCACCGCGCAGCGCTGCGGCGGTGTCGGTGGTGAAGAAGGGGTTGCCGGTGCCGGCGGCGAACACCACCACCTTGCCTTCTTCCAGATACTGCAGCGCCTTCGGCCGGACGTAGGGCTCGACCACCTGCTCGATGGCGATGGCCGACATCACGCGCGCGGTCATGCCCTCCTGGCGCATGGTGTCGGCCAAGGCCAGCGAGTTCATCACCGTGGCCAGCATGCCCATGTAGTCGGCCGTGGCACGGTCCATGCCCACCGATCCACCGGCCACGCCGCGGAAGATGTTGCCGCCGCCGATGACGACGGCCACCTCGACCCCCAGTTGCGTTACGTCCTGCACCTCACGCACCATGCGCACGATGGTGGCGCGGTTGATTCCGTAGGCATCGTCGCCCATCAGGGCTTCGCCAGACAGCTTCAACAGGATGCGCTTGTAGGCGGGCATGCAGGAGTTCCGGTTCGGCAATGGTTCGAAGTGTACGGCGCGCGGGCCGGGGCCCCATGCGCCGTGTCGTCGTCAGTCGCCCTTGGCGGCCGCCACTTGGGCGGCGACTTCCGCGGCGAAGTCGTCGACGCGCTTTTCGATGCCCTCGCCCACGACGTAGAGCGTGAAACCCTTCAGCGCAGTCTTCTTGTCCTTGAGCATGGCGCCGACCGTCTGCTTGCCGTCGGCCGCCTTGACGAAGGCCTGGTCGACCAGCGACACCTCCTTCAGGAACTTCTGCACCGAACCCTCGACCATCTTGGCGACGATCTCGGCCGGTTTGCCCGATTCGGCGGCCTTCTCGGCGGCGATCTTGCGCTCCTTGTCGACCAGTTCGGACGGAACGTCGGCCGACGACAGCGCGGCCGGCTTCATCGCCGCCACGTGCATGGCCACGTCCTTGGCAGCGGTGGCGTCGCCGTCGAACTCGACGATCACGCCGATGCGGGTGCCGTGCAGGTAGTGGGCCAGCGCGGCGCCGCCGTCGTAGCGCTTGAAGCGGCGGATCGACATGTTCTCGCCGATCTTGCCGATCAGGCCCTTGCGCACGTCCTCCAGCGTCGGGCCGAAGCCGTCCTGGCTGTAGGGCAGCGCCGACAGCGCCGCCACGTCGGCCGGACCGTGCTTGGCCACCAGGTCGGCAGCCGCCTGGGCGAAGGCCAGGAACGATTCGTTCTTCGACACGAAGTCGGTCTCGCAGTTGATCTCGACCAGCGCACCGGTCGAGCCGGCCACCGACGCGGCCACCACGCCTTCGGCGGTGACGCGCGATGCGGCCTTGCCGGCCTTGCTGCCGAGCTTGACGCGCAGGATCTCCTCGGCGCGATCCATGTCGCCGTCGGCCTCGGTCAGGGCCTTCTTGCATTCCATCATCGGGGCATCGGTCTTGGCGCGCAGCGCGCCGACCATGCTTGCGGTAATTGCGGGCATTCGTTCCTCCAGAAAACTGAAACCGGCTCGGCGCGGTCGCCGCGACAAGCCGGTGTGGAATCCGTTCAGCGCCTGAGCGGCGCGCCGGCCTCAGGCGCCTTCGCGCACCTCGACGAACTCGTCGCCATCGGCATTGGCGGCCTGCACCACGTCGGCGGTGGCGCTGGACTTGCCTTCGAGCACCGCGTCGGACACGGCGCGCGCATACAGCGCCACGGCCTTGGCCGAGTCGTCGTTGCCGGGGATCACGTAGTCGATGCCGACCGGCGAGTGGTTGGTGTCGACGACACCGATCACCGGGATGCCCAGCTTCTGCGCCTCGGCCACGGCGATCTTGTGATAGCCGACGTCGATGACGAACAGCGCATCAGGCAGCGCATTCATGTCCTGGATGCCGCCGATGTCCTTCTCGAGCTTGGCGAGTTCCCGCTCGAACAGCAGGCCTTCCTTCTTGATCATCTGCTCGATGCCGGCCTCCTTCTGTGCCTGCATCTCCTTCAGCTTCTTCAGCGAGGCCTTGACAGTCTTGAAATTGGTCAGCATCCCGCCCAGCCAGCGCTGGTCGACGTACGGCATGCCGCAGCGTTGCGCTTCGGCAGCGACCACTTCGCGCGCCTGGCGCTTGGTGCCGATCATCAGGATCGTGCCGCGGCGGCCCGCCAGCTGGCGCACGAACTTCATCGCATCGTCGAAGAGCGGCTGCGTCTTCTCGAGGTTGATGATGTGGATCTTGTTGCGATGGCCATAGATATAAGGGGCCATCTTGGGGTTCCAGAAGCGCGTCTGGTGTCCGAAATGGACACCCGCTTCCAGCATGTCACGCATGGATACGGTCATGATTGCTCCGAAGGTTGGGTCTTGAACTCCGGCCAGCAACCGTTCCTCGGAAGGAGCGGCACCATTCGGCGGCCGGGTTCGCGGCGTCGTCTGCCGGCGGCTCGGTGCCGCTTGCGCTGCTGCGACAATCGTCGCAATGAGCACGCCAACAAACCCAAAGATTCTAGCACGCGAGGGGGACGCCGGCCCGACCGACCTGTGGGCGCAGGCCAGCGAGGTGCGCGCCGGTCGCCGCCATGCGGCCGAGGCCATGGAAGCCGCCATCGCCGCCGCCGAAGGACCAGCCTGCCGCCATGCCTATGTGCGGCGCTTCGACACCATGGCCCGTGCGGCGGCGGCCGCCGTCGACGCCGGCCGTCAGGCAGGCGCCCCCGTGCCGCCGCTGGTCGGCCTGGCCGTCTCGATCAAGGACCTGTTCGACGTGGCCGGCGTGCCCAGCACCGCTGCCTCGCGCTCGCTGGCCGATGCCGCTCCG
>JBGAII010000228.1:0-4475 GCA_044225625.1 Rubrivivax sp. | reverse complement strand
ATCTTGGCCTTCGCATTTCCGGTCTTGATGCCCCGATCCTCCAGGCTCTCGGCCAGCGCCAGGAACTCGCCCAGCGAGTCCCAGCGCAGGTGGTTTTCCTCGACCAGCTGCTGCACGTGCTTGGGCGCCGAGCCGCCGGCGCCGGTCTCGTACATGCCACCGCCGGCCATCAGCGGCACGATCGACAGCATCTTGGCGCTGGTGCCCAGCTCCATGATCGGGAACAGGTCGGTCAGGTAGTCGCGCAGGATGTTGCCGGTGACGCTGATCGTGTCCAGACCCCGCACCACGCGTTCCAGCGTGTAGCGCATCGCACGGACCTGGCTCATGATCTGGATGTCCAGGCCCTCGGTGTCGTGGTCCTTCAGGTAGAGCTTGACCTTCTTGATGACCTCGTTCTCGTGCGGGCGGTACGGGTCCAGCCAGAACACGGCCGGCATGCCCGAGTTGCGCGCGCGCGTGACGGCCAGCTTGACCCAGTCGCGGATCGCCGCGTCCTTGACCTGGCACATGCGCCAGATGTCGCCCTGCTCGACGTTCTGCGACAGCAGCACCTCGCCGGTGGCGATGTCGACGATGTTGGCGGTGCCGTCTTCAGGCACCTCGAAGGTCTTGTCGTGCGAGCCGTATTCCTCGGCCTGCTGCGCCATCAGGCCGACGTTCGGCACCGTGCCCATGGTCTTCGGGTCGAAGTTGCCGTGCCACTTGCAGAAGTTGATCATCTCCTGGTAGATGCGGGCGAAGGTGCTCTCCGGCATCACCGCCTTGACGTCCTTCAGCCGGCCGTCGGCGCCCCACATCTTGCCGCCGTTGCGGATCATCGCCGGCATCGACGCGTCGACGATGATGTCGTTCGGCGAGTGGAAGTTGGTGATGCCCTTGGCCGAATCGACCATCGCCAGCTCCGGGCGGTGCTCGTGGCAGGCATGCAGGTCGCGCTTGATCTCGTCCTGCTTGCTCTGCGGCAGCGTGGCGATCTTGTTGTACAGATCGACCATGCCGTTGTTGACGTTGATGCCCAGCTCGTCGAACAGCTTGGCATGTTTGTCGAAGGCGTCGCGGTAGAAGATCTTCACGCAATGGCCGAAGACGATCGGGTGCGACACCTTCATCATCGTCGCCTTGACGTGCAGCGAGAACATCACGCCGGTCTTGTGCGCGTCCTCGATCTCCTTTTCGTAGAAGGCCAGCAGCGCCTTCTTGCTCATGAACATCGAGTCGATGATCTCGCCGTCCTTCAGCGCCACCTTCGGCTTCAGCACGATGGTCTTGCCGCTCTGGGTGATCAGCTCCATGCGCACGTCGCGCGCCTTGTCCAGCGTCATCGACTTCTCTCCGTGATAGAAGTCGCCGGCGTGCATGTGCGAGACGTGTGAGCGCGAGGCCTGGCTCCACTCGGCCATGCTGTGCGGGTTCTTGCGCGCGTATTCCTTCACCGCCTTCGGTGCGCGGCGGTCGGAGTTGCCTTCGCGCAGCACCGGGTTCACCGCGCTGCCGATGCACTTGTTGTAGCGCGCCCGGATCTCCTTCTCCGCGTCGGTCTTCGGGTTCTCCGGATAGTCGGGAATCTTGTAGCCCTTGGCCTGCAGCTCCTTGATCGCCGCCTGCAGCTGGGCCACCGACGCGCTGATGTTCGGCAGCTTGATGATGTTGGCGTCGGGCTCCAGTGTCTTCTTGCCCAGTTCGCTCAGCGTGTCGGGCACGCGCTGCTCGGGCGTCAGGTGATCGGCGAAGTTGCCGAGGATGCGGGCCGCGACCGAGATGTCGCTGGTATCCACGTGGATGCCGGCCGGCTTGGCGAAGGCGCGGATCACCGGCAGGAAGGCAACGGTGGCGAGGGCCGGTGCCTCGTCGGTCAGCGTGTAGATGATGGTCGGTTCGGTGCTCATGCGCATGTCTCTCCTATGGCTTTCCGGTTTCCGGGCGCACCGCCTTCGTGCGGCGTGCGCATGCCTGCAATGTAAGGGACGGCGAGGCCATTTTCTGTCGTCGGCCTGACGCGGCTTGCCACGCCGCCGCTCTGGGACAATCGACGGCATGGAAAACCGCCATCCTTTGCGCCGTCGCGGCCTGCTGGCCGCCATGGCCTGCCTGCCGCTGGGCGGCCTGCCGCCACCGGCGTCGGCCCACGGCTTCACGCTCGGCGCGCTCGAGATCGACCACCCCTATGCGCCGCCCACGCCCAGCGGCGCGCGCACGGCGGCGGTCTATTTCCGCATGATGAAGAACCGCGGCGATCAGCCCGACAGGCTGGTGGCCGCGAGCACGGCGGTGGCCGGCGCCGTCGAGTTCCACAGCAGCACGCTGGATGCACAGAACGTGATGCGCATGCGACAGATCGAGGCCATCGAACTGCCGGCGCGCAGCGAACTGCCGATGCGGCACGGTGGCTCGCTGCATTTGATGCTGATCGACCTGAAGGCGCCGTTGCAGGAAGGCGAGCGCTTTGCGCTGCGTCTGCGTTTCGAGAAGGCCGGCGAGCGCGAGGTGACGGTGTGGGTGCAGCAGCCGCGCAGCGGCAGCGAACACCGACACTGACAGCCGACGCCGGACCGTGTCCAGACTTCGACCGCCGCCCCGGTAGCGGACGGAACCCCCAGCGCCTCGCCGCACTCGCAAGCGTCTGCATGCCTCCCGTCCTGCATCTGGGTCCGCTGGCCTTTCCCATGCCGGTGCTGTGGCTGCTGGCCTCGGCCGGCGCCGGCCTGGCCGTCGGCTCCTGGATGGGGCGGCGCGGCGAGGCCGACGTGCAGACGCCGTTGCTGCTGGTGCTGCTGATGGCGCTGCTGTGCGCGCGGCTGGCCTTCGTCTGGCCCTACCGTTCGGCCTATCTGGCGGCGCCGCTGTCGGTGCTGGACATCCGCGACGGCGGCTGGCAGCCGGAGGCCGGCTTCACCGCCGCATGGCTGACGACGCTGGCGCTGCTGCGCCGTCGGCCCGGGCTGCGTTGGCCGCTGCTGGGCGGCGTGGGATGTGCCAGCGCGCTGTGGTTCGCCGGCACGCTGGCCTTGCTGGTCTCCGCGCCCAAGGCCGAAGGTCTGCCGACAGTCGAGCTGTCGCGGCTCGACGGCACGTCCGTGACGCTGGCCGGCCAGGCCGGGCGGCCGGTGGTGCTCAACCTCTGGGCCACCTGGTGCGCACCCTGCCGCCGCGAGATGCCGGTGCTGGCACAGGCGCAGCAGGACCACCCGCAGGTGCAGTTCGTCTTCCTGAACCAGGGTGAATCCGCTGATGTGGTGCAGCGTTACCTCAGGGCCTCGCAGTTGGAGCTGCAGCAGGTGCTGCTCGACCGCAAGGCGCTGGTGGGCGCGCCCCATGGCGGCATGCTGCCGACCACGCTGTTCTTCGATGCGCGCGGCCGGCTGGTGAGCGTGCGCACCGGCGAGCTGTCGGTCGCATCGTTGCAGCAACGTCTGGCGCTGCTGCAGTAGCCCGGCCGCGGGTCCTTGGCTCGGTGGCGGCGCCGCTAGGGCTGCCGCTGCAGCGGCGGCGGCAGGTCGTCGCCGGCCTGGCGGCGGCGGAACAGTGCGGCGCGCGCCAGCACGATGGTCGTCACCGGGGCGGTGATCGACAGCACGATGATCACCAGCCAGACATGCAGCGCCAGGCCTTCGCCGCGGCTGCTGAAGTGGATGATCGACGCCAGGGTGACGATCCAGGCTGCCAGCGTCGAGGCCAGAGCCGGCGCGTGCATGCGCGAGAAGAAGTCGGGCAGCCGGTGCAGGCCGAAGGCGGCCACCAGCACGACGAGCGCGCTGCACAGCAGCAGCACGGCGACGATGATCTCGGTCAGTGGCGGGTTCATGCGGCGGCCCTCATTCGATCGCCTCGCCGCGCAGCAGGAACTTGGCCAGCGCCACCGAGCCGACGAAGCCGAACAGCACCATCAGCATCGCGCCTTCGAAATACATCTCGCTGTCGGCACGGATGGCCAGCACCAGCATCACCAGCATGCCGACCACGTAGAGAAAGTCCAGCGCCAGGATGCGGTCCTGTGCGCTGGGGCCCCGGGCCAGACGCAGCAGGCCGACGATCATCGCCACCGCATACAGCAGCAGCGTCAGGCTGATCGCGCTCGACAGCAGCAGGCTCACTGGACTATCCTGCGCGCTCATGCGGCACTCTGGCGCGGCGCGCCGTGGCCCCGAGCGGGGATTCGCCCTCCGGGCGGCCGTGCGGGCTCATTCGAAGATCTCCTTCAGCGGGTGTTCGTAGTCGGCCTTGAAGTGCGCGATGAAGCGCGCTTCGTCCTCCAGGTCGAAGACGTGCAGCAGCAGCGCGCTGGCGTCCGGCGCCAGTTCGCTCCACACGGTGCCGGGAATCACCGCGGTGATCATCGCCAGTGCCGCCAGCGCGTGGGTGTCGCGCAGTTCCAGCGGCAGCACGACGAAGGCGCTGCGCGGCGGCCGCCGGCGGCCGCGCACCACGCCCACCGCAACCTGCAGCGCCGAGGTCAACACGTCGCGTCCGACACG
>JBGAII010000020.1:0-40241 GCA_044225625.1 Rubrivivax sp. | reverse complement strand
GCGCCATCTCCTTCACCGGCTCCACCGTGACCGGCAACCGCATCATCCGCGCGGCGGGGCTGAAGAAGTTCAGCATGGAGCTCGGGGGCAAGAGCCCCTTCGTGGTCTTCGACGACGCCGACTTCGAGCGCGCGCTCGATGCCGCGGTGTTCATGATCTTCAGCAACAACGGCGAGCGCTGCACCGCCGGCAGCCGCATCCTCGTGCAGAAGTCGATCTACCCGCGCTTCGTCGAGCGTTTTGCCGAGCGCGCCGCTCGCATCCGCGTCGGCGACCCGATGGACGAGCAGACGATCATCGGCCCGATGATCAGTCCGCAGCACCTGGCCAAGGTGCGCAGCTACATCGAACTCGGCCCGAAGGAAGGCGCGACGCTGCTGTGCGGCGGGCTGGACGCGCCCGAACTGCCGGCGGCCTTCGCCAAGGGCAACTTCGTGTGCCCCACGGTGTTTGCCGACGTGAAGAACACGATGCGCATCGCGCAGGAGGAGATCTTCGGGCCGGTGGCCTGCCTGATCCCCTTCGACGACGAGGCCGATGCGATCACCCAGGCCAATGACATCGACTACGGCCTGTCCAGCTACGTCTGGAGCCAGGACATCGGCCGCGCGCACCGCGTGGCCGCGGCCATCGAGGCCGGCATGTGCTTCGTCAACAGCCAGAACGTGCGCGACCTGCGCCAGCCCTTCGGCGGCACCAAGGCCAGTGGCACGGGGCGCGAAGGCGGCACCTGGAGCTACGAGGTCTTCCTGGAGCCGAAGAACGTGGCCGTGTCCTTGGGCAGCCACCACATTCCGCACTGGGGGGTCTAAACATGGGCAAAGTCGCCTTGGCCGCCAAGATCACCCACGTGCCCAGCATGTACCTGAGCGAGCTGCCGGGCCCGCGCCACGGCACGCGGCAGGATGCGATCGACGGCCACGTCGAGATCGGGCGCCGCTGCCGCGAGCTGGGCGTGGACACCATCGTCGTCTTCGACACGCACTGGCTGGTCAACGCCAACTACCACCTGAACTGCGCGCCGCATTTCAAGGGGCTGTACACCAGCAACGAGCTGCCGCACTTCATCAGCAACATGGCTTTCGAGTTCCCGGGCAACCCGGCACTCGGACAACTGCTCGCCAAGACGGCCAACGAGCTGGGCGTGGAAACGCTGGCGCACGAGCGCACCACGCTCGGCCCGGAGTACGGCACGCTGGTGCCGATGCGCTACATGAACACCGACCAGCACTTCAAGGTGGTCAGCGTGTCGGCGCTGTGCATGGCGCATTACCTGAACGACAGCGCGCGGCTGGGCTGGGCCTTCCGCCGCGCGGTGGAAGATCACTACGACGGCACGGTGGCCTTCTTCGCCAGCGGGTCGCTGTCGCACCGCTTCGCGCAGAACGGCCTGGCGCCCGAGTTCGGCTTCAAGATCTGGAGCCCCTTCCTCGAGCACCTGGACCGCGAGGTTGTCCGCATGTGGCAGGCCGGCGAATGGAAGGCCTTCTGCGAGATGCTGCCCGAGTACGCCGCCAAGGGCCACGGCGAAGGTTTCATGCACGACACGGCGATGCTGCTGGGTTTGCTGGGCTGGAGCGCCTACGACGCGCCGGCCGAGATCGTCACGCCCTACTTCGGCGCCAGCGGCACCGGCCAGATCAACGTCGTGTTCCCGGTGACGCCGCAGGACGGCCGCGCCATACCCAAGCCCGTGGCCTCGGCGGCCGAGGGCTACACCAACGTGGCAACGAGGCTCTAGACATGGAACCCCCACGCTCACTGCGTTCGCTGCCCCCCAAGGGGGCGCTCAGTACCTTCGGAACGGCCGGGCGGTACTGAGATGCCCCACCTCGTGATGCTCTACACCCCGCAGCTCGATGCGGAAGCCGACTTCGGCCGCCTCAGCCGCAAATTGGCCGACGCGATGCTGACGGTGCGCGACGAAAGCGGCGCGCAGGTCTTCCCCACCGGCGGCACGCGCGTGCTGGCGTACCCCGCAGCGCACTACGCCGTGGCCGACGGCAGCGGCGACTACGGCTTCATCTACTTCAACGTGCGCATGGCCAAGGGCCGCAGCGCCGCCGTGCACAAGGCGGTGGGCGAAACGCTGGCCGCCACCATCCGCGAAGAACTGGCCCCGCTGCTCGCCAGGCGCCCCGTGGGCCTGACGCTGCAGGTGGACGAAGGCCACGAGGTCTTCGACGCCAAGCTCGGCAACCTGCACCCCTTGTTCGCCAAGAAATGAACACCACGCTCGACCCGCAGACCATCGCCGCGCTGGCCCGCGAGCTGTACGACGCGCGCAAGTCGCGCACCCAGCTGCGCCACTTCTCGAAGCGCCACCCCGGCATGAGCATCGAGGACGGCTACGCGATCCAGCGCGCCTGGGTGGCGTTGGAGCTGGCCGACGGCCGCGTGGTCAAGGGCCGCAAGATTGGCCTGACCTCGCGCGCGATGCAGCAGTCCAGCCAGATCGACGAGCCCGACTTCGCGCCGCTGATGGACGACATGTTCTTCGCCAACGGCGGCGACATCCCCATCAACCGCTTCATCGCGCCGCGCATCGAAGTCGAGCTGGCCTTCATCCTGGGCAAGCCGTTGAAGGGCCCGGGCGTCACGCTGTTCGACGTGCTGTCGGCCACCGAATGGGTGACGCCGGCCATCGAGATCATCGACGCGCGCATCGAGCAGTTCGACCGCGAGACCAAGGCGCCGCGCAAGGTCTTCGACACCATCAGCGACTTCGCGGCCAACGCCGGCATCGTGCTGGGCGGCCGGCCGGTCAGGCCCGACGCGGTGGACCTGCGCTGGGTGGGCGCGATGCTGTTCAAGAACGGTGTCATCGAGGAAACAGGCCTGGCCGCGGCGGTGCTGAACCACCCGGCCAACGGCGTGGCCTGGCTTGCCAACAAGATCGCGCCGTACGACGAACAGCTGAACGCCGGCGAGGTGATCCTCGGCGGCTCTTTCACCCGCCCGACCACGGCGGTGGCGGGCGACACCCTGCTGGCCGACTACGGGCCGCTGGGGGTGGTGAGCTTTCGCTTCGTCTGAGCCCCCCAGCAGCACCTCCCGGTCCTTGACCGGGCCATGGCAGGCCGTCATGATGGCGGCACAAGACCGCCTCGACGCGGTGGGGCAGCGCTTCTCGGCAACGCGAAGACACACGCTTCCCGGAGGATCCAAATCGCTCGCACCGGGCCGCCCGGAGAAGTCTGCTTCTCATGGCGGCATGGCGCCTGCTGCCCATCGCTTCGCCCTCATCGACGGACTACTCACGCGCGCCACAGACATGAGCATCCCCAACGATCTGCGCGGCCACGCGCTGCTGCACGATCCTCGATTCAACAAGGGCTCGGCCTTCACTCAGCAGGAGCGCGATGCGCTCGGGCTCAACGGCCTGCTGCCCGATGCGGTGCAGGACCTGAAGGTACAGGTCGCCCGCGTGATCAGCCAGCTCGAGGCGATTTCGGAGGACCTGCAGAAGTACCTGTTCCTGTCCGACCTGCAGGGACGCAACCAGACGCTGTTCTACGCGGTGCTGATGTCCGACCCGGCCCGCTTCATGCCGCTGGTCTACACGCCCACCGTCGGCGAGGCCTGCCAGAAGTTCGACCACGTGTTCCGCGGCACGCGTGGGCTGTACCTGCCGATCACCGCCAAGGGCCACGTGCGCGAGCTGATGAAGAACTGGCCGCAACAGGACGTGCGCTTCATCGTCGTCACCGACGGCGAACGCATCCTCGGCCTGGGCGACCTGGGCGTGGGCGGCATGGGCATCCCCATCGGCAAGCTCGCGCTCTATACGGCCTGCGCCGGTGTGCCGCCGGACCTGACGCTGCCGGTCATGCTGGACGTCGGCACCAACAACCAGGCGCTGCGCGAGGACCCGCTCTACCTGGGTCTGCGCCACGAGCGCGTGCGTGGCGCAGAGTACAGCGCATTCGTCGACGAGTTCGTGTCGGTGGTGCAGGAGCTGTACCCGAAGTGCTGCATCCAGTGGGAAGACTTCGCCAACTTCAACGCCTACGCCATCCTGCAGCGCTACCGCGACCAGATCTGCACCTACAACGACGACATCCAGGGCACGGCCGCCGTGGCACTGGCCGGCCTGTACGGTGCCGGCCGCATCAATGGCAAGAAGCTCAGCGAGCAGACGGTGCTGTTCCTGGGCGGCGGCGCGGCGGCCACGGGCATCGCCGAGCTGATCAGCGAAGCCATGGCGCTGGAAGGCCTGAGCGTCGAGCAGGCACGCGGCAGAAACTGGCTCTACGACCTGAACGGCCTGGTCACCCCCGAACGCACCGACCTGAGCGATTTCCAGAAGCCCTTCGCGCACGAGCACCCGGCGGTGGCGAGCTTCGTCGCGGCCATCGAGTCGATCCGGCCGACCGCCATCATCGGCGTGAGCACGGTGCCCAAGCTCTTCAACCAGGCCGTGATCGAGGCGATGAGCCGCATCAACCCGCGGCCGATCATCTTTCCGTATTCGAACCCGACCTCGCGTTCGGAATGCACCGCGCAGGAGGCCTACACCTGGTCCAACGGCCAGGCCATCTTCGCCAGCGGCAGCCCGTTCGACCCGGTGACTTTTGCGGGCCGGACCTTCATCCCCGGCCAGGGCAACAACGTCTACATCTTCCCGGCCATCGGCCTGGCCGTGCTGGCCACCGAGGCCCACCGCGTCACGCAGGAGATGTTCATCTGCGCGGCGCGCGCGGTGGCCGAGCAGGTGTCGCAGCAGCAGCTCGACAGCGGGCTCATCTACCCGCCGCAAAGCCGCATTCTCGAAGCCTCGCTGCATGCCGCCACGCGCGTGGCGGAGCTGGTGTTCGAGCGCGGGCTGACGCGGCTGCCGCGTCCGGCCGACGTGGGCGCGCATGTCCGCAGCTGTGCATACGCGCCGGTCTACACGAACTACATCTGAAGGAGGGCCCATCGTGTCATCGTCCCAGACCACGACGCTCGGCGGCTACCTGGCCGCGCGCCTTGCCCAGGCCGGCATCACCGACTTCTTCGGCGTGCCCGGCGACTACAACCTGGTGCTGCTGGACGAGCTGCTCAAGCAGCCCGGGCTGCGCATGGTGGGCTGCTGCAACGAGCTGAACGCCGGCTATGCCGCCGACGGCTATGCCCGCGTGCGCGGCGTCTCGGCCGTGGTCGTGACCTACATGGTCGGCGCCACCAGCCTGCTCAATGCCACAGCGGGCTCCTATTCGGACGACCTGCCGGTGCTGGTGATCTCCGGCGGGCCGAACAGCAACGACGCACCGGCGCACCACCTGCTGCATCACACCATCGGCGAGAAGGAGCTGTACCAGGCCTCGAAGTGCTTCGAGCCGGTGGTGCGCAAGACCATCGTCGTGCGCCACCTCGACGACGCCACCGCGCAGATCGACGAGGCGCTGCTGCTGTGCCTGCGCGACAAGAAACCGGTGTACCTGGAGATCGCCTGCAACCTGGCCAACGCCAGCGTACCGGCGCCGGGGCCGATGACCCTGCCGCCGGCCGCCGTGCCCGGCGATGCGGCCTCGCTGGCCGCCGCCGTGGATGCGGCGCTGGCGCACCTGCAGGGCGCCGTCAAGCCGGTGCTGCTGGCCGGCGTGAAGCTGGCGCCTGCCGGTGCGCAGGCCAGCTTCGAGAAGCTGGCCGACGCGCTGGGCTGTGCCACGGCGGTGATGCCCAATGCGAAGGGGCTGTTCCGCGAGAACCACGCCGGCTTCATCGGCACCTACTGGGGCGAGGTCAGCAGCCCGGACTGCGCCGAGGTGGTCGAATCCAGCGACTGCCAGATCATCGCCGGGCCGATCTTCAACGACTACACCACCACCGGCTGGACGGCGCTGATCAACCCCAAGAAGTCGATCACCGCGGACCTGGACCGCGTGACCGTGGCCGGCCGGCGCTTCCACAACGTCCGGCTGGACGACTTCCTGGCGGCGCTGGCGGCGCGGGCGCCGCGCTAGTAGGCCTCGCTGCAGGCCTACCGGCGGCTGCACGAGGCCGCCGCGCCCGCGGCGCCGGTGGCCGCCGACAGCAAGCTGGCGCTGCGCGACCTGCGCGCCCATGTGCAGGCGCTGCTCGATGCCGACACGCACCTGGTGGTGGAAACCGGCGACTCCTGGTTCAACGGCCAGAAGCTGCAGCTGCCGGCCGGTGCCGGCTACCACTTCCAGATGCAGTACGGCTCCATCGGCTGGAGCACCGGGGCGACGCTCGGCGTGTCCATCGGCGCCGGGCCGGCCAAGCGGGTGGTGGCATTGATCGGCGACGGCTCGTTCCAGCTGACCGCGCAGGAGGTGTCGACGATGATCCGCTACGGCGCCAACCCGATCATCTTCCTGCTCAACAACCGCGGCTACACCATCGAGGTGGAAATCCACGACGGCCCGTACAACAACATCAAGAACTGGGACTACGCCGGCCTGGTGGAGGTATTCAACGCGGGCGAGGGCAACGGACTCGGGCTGAAAGCCGACACCAGTGCCGAGCTGGCCGCGGCCATCGAGCGCGCCAAGGCACACAACGGCCTGGTGCTGATCGAATGCGCGCTCGACCGCGACGACTGCACCAAGGAACTGCTCGAATGGGGCAGCCGCGTCGCCGCGGCGAACTCCAGGGCGCCGGCCACGTTGGGCTGAAACGGGAAGGGCGCAGCCCCTGCCGCCACGGATGCCGCGCAGCCTGCTGGGCGGCCGCGGTGCTAAAACACCCGGCCCATGGCGTGGCCCGGCTGGTCAACAAGATCGCGCGCCCTACGTCGAACAGCTGAACACCGGCGAGGTGATCCTTGGCGGCAGCTTCACGCGGCCCACCACCGCGGTAGCCGGCGACACGCTGCAAGCCGACGACGCACCGCTGGGCACGGTGAGCTTCCACTTCGTCTGAGCTCTCACCGCTGGCCGGTGGGCGAGCTGCCTTCAAGCTACACCGGAACGGCCGTCGTGTTCTTCACCCGGTCGAGCACGAAGCTGGTCTTGCAATCCTGCACGCTGGGGTGGGCCAGCAGCGTGTCCATGACGAAGCGCGAGTAGTGCGCCATGTCCTGCACCACGACGCGCAGCAGATAGTCCATGTCCCCCGTCAGTGCGGCGCACTCCACCACTTCCGGCCACGTCTGCACGGCGGCACGGAACAGGTCCATCGGATTGCGCTTGTGCACTGCCGAGTGTTTCTCCAGCCGCACGTTCAGGTACGCGGTCAATCCCAGCCCGACGCGCTCCGGCGCCACCAGCGCCACGTAGGCCGCGATCACGCCCGATTCCTCCAGCCGCTTGACCCGGCGCAGCACCGCCGAGGGCGACAGGCTCACCGCCGTCGCCAGCATGTCGTAGGTCATGCGGCCATCGGCCTGCAGCGCACGAAGAATGCGCTTGTCGATGGCGTCGAGATCGCTGCCGGCATCCATGGCTTTGATTGTGCAGGATTCATGCGCTGATAGCCCAAAGTGCGCCGCAGGTTGCAACAAATCTGCGTCTTTGCGACCCTAAAGTCTCGGCTTCGATCCTTGCGCTGGATCAAGCAGCCATCCAACCGGAGCGAGACATGAAGTTCACACCCTGGGACAACCCGATGGGCACCGACGGCTTCGAATTCGTCGAATACGCCGCCCCCGACCCGCAGGCCCTGGGCCGACTGTTCGAGAGCATGGGCTTCGTCGCGATCGCGCGGCACCGCACCAAGAAGGTCACGCTGTACCGCCAGGGCGAGGTCAACTTCATCATCAACGCCGAGCCGAACTCCTTCGCACAGCGCTTCGCGCGGCTGCACGGCCCGAGCGTGTGTGCGATGGCCTTCCGCGTGCAGGACGCCCGCGCCGCCTACGAACGCGCGCTCGAACTCGGCGCGTGGGGCTTCGACAACCATACCGGCCCGATGGAGTTGAACATCCCGGCGATCAAGGGCATCGGCGACTCGCTGATCTACTTCGTCGACCGCTGGCACGGCAAGGGCGGCGCGGCGCCGGGCACCATCGGCAACATCAGCATCTACGACGTCGACTTCGTGCCGATCGAGGGCGCGGTGGCGCAGCCGGCCGGCCACGGCCTGACGACGATCGACCACCTGACGCACAACGTGCACCGCGGCCGCATGAAGGAATGGGCCGACTTCTACGAGCGCCTGTTCAACTTCAAGGAAGTGCGCTACTTCGACATCGAGGGCAAGCTCACCGGCCTGAAGAGCAAGGCCATGACCAGCCCCTGCGGCAAGATCCGCATCCCGATCAACGAGAGCAGCGACGACAAGAGCCAGATCGCCGAATACCTGGACCTGTACCACGGCGAAGGCATCCAGCACATCGCGCTCGGCACCGAGGACATCTATGCCACCGTCAATGGCATGAAGGCCGCCGGCGTCGCCTTCCAGGACACGATCGAGACCTACTACGACCTGGTCGACAAGCGGCTGCCGAACCATGGCGAGCGGCTCGACGAACTGAAGCGCCTGCGCATCCTGATCGACGGCGCCACGCACCAGGGTGCGCCGAACGAGCTGCTGCTGCAGATCTTCACGCAGACGGTGATCGGGCCGATCTTCTTCGAGATCATCCAGCGCAAGGGCGACGACGGCTTCGGCGAAGGCAACTTCCGAGCGCTGTTCGAGAGCATCGAACTCGACCAGGTGAAGCGCGGCGTGCTCAAGGACCCGGCGGCTGCGGCATGAACACCGCCGCAGCGCAGGCGCCGGCCAAGGCGCTGAACCAGGGCGTGGCGCCGGTCACCTACGGCGTCGGCGACCGGCCGCCGCGCGGCGACTACGCCTCGGCCGCCAGCGACTACACCTGCGCGCAGCGCTGGGAGCAGTACACGCCCGAGCAGCACGCGTTGTACGCGCGGCTGCACCAGCGCCAGACGGCGCAGCTGCCGGGGCTGGCCTGCGACGAGTTCATCCAGGCCGTGCAGCAGCTCGGCCGCGCCGACCGGGTGCCGCGCTTCGACGACGTCAACGAACGGCTGTACCCGGCCACGCGCTGGCAGATCGTCGCCGTGCCGGGCCTGATCCCCGAAGAAGCCTTCTTCGCGCTGCTGGCCCAGCGCAGGTTCCCGGTGACCGAATGGCTGCGCAAGCCGGAGGAGTTCGACTACGTGGTCGAGCCCGACGTCTTCCACGACCTGTACGGCCACGTGCCGCTGCTCTTCAACCCGGTGTTCGCCGACTACATGCAGGCCTACGGCGAAGGCGGCCTGAAGGCCAGCCGGCTCGAGGCCTGCGAGTTGCTGGCGCGGCTGTACTGGTACACGGTGGAATTCGNNGCAAGGCCTGCGTGCCTATGGCGCCGGTATCCTGTCCTCGGCCGGCGAACTGCGCCACAGCGTGCGCAGCGCCGAGCCGCGGCGCGTGGCCTTCGACCTGCGGCGGCTGATGCGCACGCGCTACCGCATCGACAGCTTCCAGGCGACCTACTTCGTCATCGACGATTTCCGCCAGCTCTTCGACGCCACCGCGCCGGACTTCACGCCGGTCTATGCCGACGTGCGCGGTCAGCCGCAGATCGACGCCGGCATCGTGCTGCCGGGCGAGCGTCAGTTCGCGGCGGGCTGAGGCGCGGCCGGCTGAGGCGCGGCCAGGGCCTCGTCGGCCTGCGCCGCGCGGTGGACGTCGGGCTCGGCCAGGCGCTGCAGCACCGTGTCCAGCACCGCGGGATGCCGCAGCAGGTGGACGTGGGCGTGGCCGCACAGATGGCGGTTGTCGGCGCCCGGCAACGTCGCGGTCGAGGCCGGGAAGACGATGTTGTCGCAATGGCCATAGAAGCAGGTGAAGCGCCGGTAGCGCGCCGTCGGCTCCTGCCGTGCCAGACGGCGTAGCCACTCGCTGCCGCGGCGCATCTGTCGTGCGTTCGGCGCCAGGCCGAAGCGCGCCAGCCAGGTGCCCTGGTGCGGCGTGCCGATGGTCACCACGCCGTGGGCGCGCGCTTCGCCATCGAAATCGCGCATCCATGCGCGCAATGCCAGCCCGCCCATGCTGTGGCCCACCAGCAACGGCGCGCGGCCGGTGGTCTGCGTCATGCGCTGCACCGCGGCTTCGATCAGCGGCGCATAGCCATCGATCGACCCGAACACCGGCTCCAGGTTGAGCGCGATGCAGGGCACACGCTCGGCGCGCAGCCGGGGCCACCAGTCGTTCCAGATGCCCCGGTTGCAGACGAAGCCGTGCACCAGGATCAGCCCGCGCCGGCCGGCGGCCTCGGCCGGCAGCTGGTCCGCATAGCGGCGCCAGCGCCAAGGCTGCTGCCAGCCGAAGACGCGCAGTGCGCCGAGGGCCTCGGCCGCCCAGGCGCGCAGCAACTCGCCGAAACGCGCGGGCGGCGCCGGATCGTAGCGGTTGAGGCGGCGCTGCAGCGCGAACTCCAGTGCCATCACCGGCACGTGGATCAGCGCCAGCCACAGCGCCAGCAGCACGAGCCAGAGGCCCATGCTGCCGGCCCACCATGACCACAGCACGGCCAGCAGGCCGGCCGCCAGCAACAGCGTCAGCATTTGCAGCAGGCGCGCCATCTTCATGCAGCCGATTCTCGACCGCTCCGGCGCGCACGAATGGAGCCGCCGCTCTACGGCGAGCGCCTGCCAATTGGTAGGCTTTGCATATGAATGTCCAGGCCGACGCCATCCTCGATCTGCTGCGCCAGGTGGACGCGCAACGGGCGCTGCGCGACGCCGACCCCGCGCTGGCGACGCGCGTCCAGGCCGTCAAGCACTACCAGCACGGCCGCTTCCAGCACACCTATGCCGACCTGCTGGCCACGCCGCGCTATGCCCAGGCCACCCGCTTCTTCCTGGAGGAGCTCTATGGCCCCACCGACTTCACGCGCCGCGACGCGCAGTTCAGGCGCGTGGTGCCGGCGCTGGTGCGCCTGTTCCCGCGCGAGGTGGTGTTGACGGTACAGACGCTGGGCGAACTGCACGCGCTGTCGGAAACACTGGACAGCGCGATGGGCCGCGCCGTGCCGGACGGGCCGGTGGATCTGCCCCGCTACGTGCGGGCCTGGCAGGCGGTCGGCCGGCCGCAGGATCGCGAGGCGCAGATCCTGCTGATGCGCCGCGTCGCCGACGCGCTGGAGATCTACACCCGCAACCCGCTGCTGCGCCACAGCCTGCGGCTGATGCGTGGGCCGGCGCGGCTGGCGGGGCTTCCGGAGCTGCAGGTCTTTCTGGAAACCGGCTTCGACACCTTCGGCGCCATGCGTGGCGCGAAGGATTTTCTCGACACCGTCGTGGCGCGCGAACGGGCGCTGGCCGCGTGGCTGTTCAGCCCGGCTGCGTTCGACGAGGCCCTCGCCTCGGGCAGCGACTTCCCCGAGGTGGACGCCTAGCCGGCCCTCAGGCCGCCCGCCGCCGCGGCAGCGTCGCGGCCTGATCGCCCAGGTCCCAGAACAAGCCGGTCATCAGCTGCAGCGCCTGCCGCGCCACCGAGGCCAGCAGGTGCTCGTCGGGCGCGTGCTGCGAGCAGCCGGGGTAGCTGTGCGGCACCCAGACCGTCGGCAGCCCCAGGCCGTCGGCGAACACATCGTTCGGCAGCGAGCCGCCCAGGTTCGGCAGCAGCACCGGTTTCAGGCCGCTGGTCCGCTCGATGGACTGCAGCGCAAAGCGTACCCAGGCGTTGTCCGGGTCCAGCCTCGTGGCCTGCATGACCACCGGCTCGCCGACCTCGATGGCGCCGTAGCCTTGGGCTTGCAGGTGCGCGCGCAGGTGATCACGCAGACGCGCGATGTCGGTACCGACGACGAAACGCAGTTGCAGCGTGGCCTGCGCATGAGCGGGGATCGCGTTGACCGGGAAGTCGGGGTTGCCGGTGCGCATGGCCAGCACTTCCAGCGCGTTCCAGGCCAGCACGCGCTCGATCGGCGTCAGCCCCGGTTCGCCCCAGTCCGCGTCCACGGTGGGGTCGTCGGGGCCTCCGCCGGGCTGCAGGCCGGCGAGCGCGGCGCGCACGTTGCCGGGAATCGGCGGCGGTCGCAGCCCGGGCACGAGGATGCGGCCCTGGCCGTCGACCAGGCTGGCGATCGCCGCGGCCAGCACCGTGCCGGGGTTGCGCAGCAGCCCGCCCCAGTTGCCCGAGTGGTGTGCGCCGTCGCGCAGCTTCAGCTTCAGGTCGAAGTTGGCCACACCGCGCGTGCCCAGGAACAGCGTCGGCGCTTCGGCGCGCAGCCGCCGGGCCGTCGGAGGCGATCAGCGCGTCGGCGGCGAGCCGCGTGCGCTGCGATGCGCAGAACTCGGCCAGACCCGGCGATCCGGTTTCTTCGCCGGTTTCGAACAGCCACTTGGCGTTGAAGCCGAGCCGGCCGCCGCGCGCGGCAGCACCTGCTGCGAGCGCGGCCGGGTTGATGCTGTGCTGGCCCTTGTTGTCGGCCGTGCCGCGGCCGAAGAGCCGCTCGCCGTCCTGCGCCAGCGTCCACGGGCCCTGGCCGCGTGTCCAGGACGCGTCCTGGCCGCGCACCACGTCGCCGTGGCCGTACATCAGCACCGTCGGCAGCGTATCGTCCTCGTGGCGCGTGGCGATCAGGAACGGGCCGCAGCCGGTGCCCTGCAACGGGTTGTCGAAGAGCTCGCAGCCGAAGCCCAGCGCGGCCAGCGACGTGCTCAGTTCGTCGGCCACATAGGCGTGCAGCGCGCCGGCCTGGGCCGGGTCCTGACTCTCGCTGTGGATGGCGACACGGCGCGCCAGATCGCGGGCGAAGCTGCCGTCGTCGAAGTGCGCGGCCGCGGCCGCCAGCGCCGCTGGCTTGCTCACGTACGGCTCACTCCGACTTGCCGAGCAGCGTGAAGTGCGCCACCGTTCGCGCGTGTAGGCGCCGACGATGGCGCGCCACTGTGCAACTCGCGCGCGGAAGGCAATCACACGTCTTCCAGCAGGTAGCGCTCGGGGCTTTCACCCTTGTTCACCTTCCCCCTTGAAACCCTTGGCCTACTGTTGCAGCACTTCGATGGCCTCGTCGAATTCGGCCTGCCGGCCGGGCTGAATGCGGATGTCGGCGACTTCGAGAATCATCGCTCCTGTCAGCCAGACCAACACCTCCGCTGCGCGCGCAGTTGATCGCTGTTGCCTTGCCACACCATTTTCCAGCACGACGTGGCGGTCGGCCAGCCGAGCAGCGGGCCGATGTTCTTGTCGATCACGATCATCGCCATGCCGCTGCCTTTGAGGCGCTCCAGGCAGCGCCAGATCTCCTCGCGCACCAGCAGCAGGCCTTCGGTGGCTTCGTCCAGGATCAGCAGCTTCGGGTTGGTCATCAGCGCGCGGCCGATGGCCAGCATCTGCTGCTCGCCACCCGACAGGTTGGAGCCGAGGTTGCGCTCGCGCTCCTTCAGCCGCGGGAACATCGTGTAGACGGTGTCCAGCGTCCACGGCTGCGCCTGGCCATGGCGGTTGCCGGCGGTGGCCACCAGGTTCTCGCGCACGCTCAGGTTGGGGAAGATCTGCCGGCCTTCGGGCACCAGCCCGAGGCCGGCACGTGCCGCGCGCCAGCTGGCCTGGCCGCTGAGCGTGCGGCCTTCCATGCGCACCTCGCCGGCACGCGGCCGCAGCAGGCCCATGATCGACTTGACCGTGGTGGTCTTGCCCATGCCGTTGCGGCCGATCAGCGTGATGCATTCGCCCGGCTGCACCGACAAGCTCACACCGAACAGCACCTGGCTGCTGCCGTAGGCGGTCTCGATGCCTTGCAGTTCGAGCAGGGCGGCCATCAATGTCCTTCCTCGCCCAGATAGGCCTCGCGCACCTCGGGGTGGTTGCGGATCTGGTCCGGCGTGCCGCTGGCGATCGGCCGGCCGTAGACCAGCACGCTCACGCGGTCGGCCAGCGCGAACACCGCGTCCATGTCGTGCTCCACCCCTCCCCTGCAAGAAGCGTCCGTTGTCTTCCACGTTCTTCGACAGCCACCGTGGTGACAAGAGCGCTGCGGTGGGGTGCCGTGCGTAGTGAAGTAAGGAAGGAGAGCCGGCAGAGGCGCCGACACGGAGCGCTCACGGGTGATCCGGCCCGGGGACATGAACGGAGCACGGTACCCCGCCGCAGCGGCTCCCACGCCGCTCTTCGACGGCGCAATGTCGAAACGTCCGCCTGGCCAACAGCAGCAGGCAGCAATAGCGCAGGTCTCATCACAACGCCTCCTCGTCGCCGGGTAAGCCTCGCGCACCTCGCGGCTGGCGCGGATCTGCTCCGGCGTGCCGCTGGCGATGGCGCGGCCGTACACCTGGCTACGGTGAGGCGGTCGGCGGCGAACACCGCGTCCATGTCGTGCTCCACGAGCAGGATCGTGTAGCGACCCTTCAGCGATTGCAGCAGCGCGACGACGCCTTCGGATTCGGTGGGACTCATGCCGGCCATCGGCTCGTCCAGCAGCAGGCACTTGGCGCCGGTGGCCAGCACCATCGCGATCTCCAGCTGGCGGCGCTCGCCGTGCGCCAGCGCCGCCACCGGCGTGTGCGCGCGGTCGGCCAGGCCCACCTGCTCGAGCGCCGACATCGCCGGCCGGGTCAGCCCCGGCTCGCTGGCCGCCGGTCGCCAGAAGCGGAAGCTGTGGCCGGCATGCGCCTGCACCGCCAGCGCGGCGTTCTGCAGCACGGTGAAGTCGTTGAACACCGAAGTGATCTGGAACGAGCGGCCGAGCCCGGCCATCGCCCGCCTGTGCGGCGGCTCGTGCGTCAGCTCGTGGCCGTCGAAGACGATGCGCCCTTCGTCGGGAATGATCTGGCCGCTGAGCTGGTTGATCAGCGTCGTCTTGCCGGCGCCGTTCGGGCCGATCACCGCATGGATCTCGCCGCGCGCCAGCGTCAGATCCAGATGGTCGGTGGCCAGCAGCCCGCCGAAGCGCTTGACCAGGCCGGTGACTTCCAGGTGATTCATTTCTTCGCCAGCAGCCAGCCGTAGATGCCTTGCTTCAGCACCAGCACCACCAGCACGATGAAGACGCCGATCAGCGCCAGCCAATGCTGGTTCAGGATCGTGTCCAGCCAGGGCAGGCCCAGCTTCAGCGAGGACAGCCCCTCTTCCAGCAGCAGCAGCGCGGTGGCACCGGCGATGGGGCCCACCAGCGTGCCCAGGCCGCCCAGCACCGTCATCACGATCAGCTCGCCCGACACCGTCCAGGCCATGTACGAGGGGGCCACGAAGCGCGTCAGGTTGGCCATCAGCATGCCGGCCAGCACGCACACCAGCGCCGAAATCACGTAGGCGCTGAGCTTGTAGCGCAGCGTCGGGAAACCCATCGAGGCCATGCGCCGCTCGTTGCTGCGGCAGCCGCGCAGCACCATGCCGAAACGCGCATGCACCAGCCGCCAGAAGAAGAACAGCACGGCCAGCACCAGCGCAAAGGCCAGGTAGTACAGCAGCGTGGGGTTGTTCAGGTCCAGCGGGCCGAACCGGCTGCGGTTCTGCAACTGCATGCCGTCGTCGCCGCCGTACTCGCGCAGACTCACTGCCAGGAAGAACAGCATCTGCGCGAAGGCCAGCGTGATCATGATGAAAGCCATGCCGCTGGTGCGCAGGCAGATCGCGCCGACGGCCAGCGAGACGATGGTGCCGACGACGAGAGCCGCGCCGAGCTGCAGGAAGCCACTGTCCACGCCGTGATGGGACAGGATGCCCACCGCATAGGCGCCGATGCCGAGGTACATCGCATGGCCGAAGCTGACCATCGCGCCGAAGCCCAGCACCAGGTTCAGCCCCATCGCCGCCAGCGCGAAGATCAGGATGCGGGTGAAGAGGGTCACCCAGAACGGCTGGCCCAGCCACGCGGCGGCCAGCGGCACCAGCGCCAGCCCGGCCAGCAACACGATGGCGAAGAGGCGCGCGGCGGCGGGCGTGCGCTCAGCCATGGCGCACCGGGAACAGGCCCTGCGGCTTGAAGGCCAGCACCGCGGCCATCAGCAGGTAGATCAGCATCGACGCGATCGCCGGGCCCATGGCCTGCGCCACCGAGCGGTCGAACAGCTCGCGCAGCAGCGTCGGCAGGAAGGCGCGGCCGATGGTGTCGACGATGCCGACGATCAGCGCGCCGTAGAACGCGCCGCGGATCGAACCGATGCCGCCGGTGACGATGACCACCAGCGTCAGGATCAGCACCGGCTCGCCCATGCCCGACTGCACCGAGACGATCGGCCCGGCCATCAGCCCGGCCAGCCCGGCCAGGCCAGAGCCCAGGCCGAAGACCAGCGTGTTCAGCCCGCGGATGTTGACGCCCAGCGCCGACACCATGTCGGGGTTGCTGGCGCCGGCGCGGATCAGCATGCCCACGCGGGTGCGGTTGATCAGCGCGTACAGGCCGACGCCCACGGCCAGGCCCACGGCGATGATCGCGAAGCGGTACGCCGGGTACGGCAGACCGAAGAGGTTGACCGTGCCCGACAGCCACTGCGGCACGTTCATGTACACCGAGGCCGGGCCCCAGATGTAGCGCACGACCTCGTTGAAGAACAGGATCAGGCCGAAGGTGGCCAGCACCTGGTCCAGATGGTCGCGCTGATACAGGCTGGACAGCACCAGGCGCTCGATCAGCAGGCCGAGCAGCAGCGTCGCCGGCACCGCGACCAGCGCCGCGGCCAGGAAGGACCCGTCGAAGGCATTGAAGGCGGCCGCCGCGAAATACGCGCCCATCATGTACAGCGAGCCGTGCGCCAGGTTGACCACGTTCATGATGCCGAACACCAGCGTCAGCCCGGCCGACAGCAGGAACAGCAGCACGCCGAGCTGCAGCCCGTTGAGCAGTTGCGTGAAGAACAGCCCGGTGGTCATGAAGTGCTTGTGAAAAGGGCCGGACGAGCCGGCCCGTGTGCTTCAGCCGCGGGGCCTCACATCTTGCACTGCGCCGCGTAAGCGTCGCCGTGCGCCTTCAGCGGCGTGGCGATGGTCTTCAGGCTGACGCGGCCCTTGGCGTCCTTGGCCACCTCGAAGATGTGCTGGTCCTGGATCGGGAAGTGGTTGGTGTTGAACTTGAAGTCGCCGCGCACCGACTTGAAGTCCGCCGCCATCAGCGCCGCGCCGAAGGCCTTCTTGTCGGCGACGTTGCCCTTGACCTTGGCGATGGCCGAATCGAGCAGCAGCGCCGCGTCGTAGCTCTGCGCCGCGTACTGGCTGGGGATGCGGTTGTACTTCTTCTCGAACTCCTCGACGAACTGCTTGTTCGCCGGGTTGTTGAAGTCCGGGCCCCAGAAGGTGCCGCTGATCACGCCGAGCGCGGTTTCCTTCTGCGCCGGCAGCGTCGAGCCGTCGGCGGTGCTGCTGGACAGCAGCGGGATCTTGCCCAGCAGGCCGGCCTGCTGGTACTGGCGCACGAAGTTCACGCCCAGGCCGCCGGGGTAGAACACGTAGACCGCGTCCGGGTTCTTGGCCGCCACCTGGGCGAGTTCGGCGCTGAAGTCGGGCTGGTTCAGCGGCGTGTAGATCTCGTCGATGACCTCACCCTTGTAGTAGCGCTTGAAGCCGGCAACGAAGTCCGTGCCCGCCTGGTAGTTCGGCGCCATGCCGATGACGCGCTTGTAGCCCTTGTCGGTGGCGTACTTGCCGACGACTTCAGCCTGGTTGTCGTTCTGCCAGCTGACGATGAACTGGTACGGCGAGCACTGCGCGCCGGCGATCGGCGCCGGCCCGGCGTTGCTGCCGATCAGGAACACGCCCTTCTCGGTGATGGGCTTCTGTACCGCCATCATGATGTTCGAGAAGGTGATGCCGGTGATGATCGGCACGTTCTCCTTCTCGATCAGCTTCTGCACGATCTGCGTCGCCACGTCGGGCTTGAGCTGGCTGTCCTCGCGCAGCACCTGCACCGGCACGCCGCCGAGCTTGCCGCCGTTGCGTTCGACCACCATCATGAAGGCGTCGTACTGGTCCTGGCCGAGCGCGCCCTGCGGGCCGGACAGTTCGGCCACGAAGCCGATCTTCAGCGGCGCCTGGGCGAAGGCGAAGGTGGCCGCGCCGCTCAGGGCGAGGGCGGCCAGAAAGCGGGTCTTGCGTCCGGTCATGCTGGATTCCTTGTGAAGGGAAACGGTTGAAAATTAGTTTAGTTCTAAACTAATTGGCTCGACCCTAGGGTCAACCCGAAGAAGTCTTGGGCATTGGCGCGCAGGATGCGCGCGCGCGCGGCTTCGTCCAGGAACGGCGCCTCGCGCACCAGGCCGCCGATCTGCTGCTCGCCCAGCGGAAAGGGGCTGTCCGAGCCGAGCATGACGCGTTCGACGCCCATCACGTCGGTCAACAGGCGCAGCGCGCCCGGGTCGAACACCGCGCTGTCGACATGAAAGCGGCGCGCGTAGTGCGAAGGCGGGTGCGGGCAGTCCTTGCGGATGATGTCGCGGTGTTTCCAGGCGTTGTCGGCGCGGCCGAGCAGCCAGGCGAAGCTGCCGCCGCCGTGGGCGAAACAGATCTTCAGCGTGTCGGGAATGCGCTCCAGCGCGCCGGACAGGATCAGCGACAGCATGCCCAGCTGCGTTTCCGCCGGCATCGCCACCAGCCAGGGCAGCATCCATTGCTTCATGCGCCCTGCGCCCATCATGTCCCAGGGGTGCACGAGCAGCGGAATGTTGCGGCGGGCGCAGTGCATCAGGAACTGCACCAGCGCCTCGTCGTCCAGGTCGCGCTCGCCGACATGGTTGCCGATCTGCACGCCGATGCAGCCCGCGGCCATCGCCCGGTCGGCCTCGCGGCAGGCCAGATCGGTGTCCTGCAACGGCACCTGCGCCAGCGCCTTCAGCCGATGCGGCGCATGCGCGCAGTAGGCGAGCACGTGCTCGTTCATGCGCTGCGCCCAGTCGGCAGCTTGGGCCGCGGGCCAGGCGTAGCCGAACATCACCGGGGTGGCGCACACCACCTGCAGCGCGACGCCCTGCGCGTCCAGTTCGGCGACACGCACCGCGGGATCCCAGAGCGAGGCCGTCACCGGCCGGAAACGACGCTCGCCGAGCATGATGTGGCCGCGCTCGCCACCGGACTCGACGTCGAGCCAGGGTGCGCGCTCCGCGTCCACCGCCAAAGCCTCGGCGCGCGCGATGCGCGGCAGGCAATGGGCATGCATGTCGATCATCGCGCGCCCTCGTTCAGCAGGCCCGACGCGGCCAGCGCCGCATGCCAGGCCCGGTGGTCGCGGCCCGGGTGCACGACGCCGCAATGCGGGCAGCGGCGCTCGGTCTCGGACGATTCATAGAAGCGGGTGTAGGTGGCGGGCAGGTCGGCGACGATGTCGCCGAGCTGCACCTCGATGCGCCGGACCAGGCCGCCGCAGGCCGCGCAGTGCCACTGGAAGGCATCGAGCAGCCCCTTCGGTCGCTGACGCTCGATCACCAGGCAGCGACTGTCGGGCTCGGGCCGCTGCGGCGAATGGAGCAGGTGCGGCTGCATCAGGAAGATGTCGCCCTCCTTCAGCGGCACGCGCTCATAGCGGCCGCGGTCCCACACCAGCAATTCCGCATTGCCCTTGAACTGCCAGAAGAACTCTTCGAGCGGATCGTCGTGGAAGTCGCTGCGCGCATTGGGCCCGCCGACCACCGTGACCAGGAAATCGGCATCGGCCCAGACCTGGCGGTTGCCCACCGGCGGCTTCAGCAGATGGGCGTGCTCGTCCAGCCAGCGGGGGAAGTTGAAGGGGCGGCCGTAGCGGAAGTCGGTCATGGCTTGTAGGCGACGCACTTGATTTCGATCAGCAACTGCGGGTGCGGCAGCTGGTGCACCGCCACCGTGGTGCGCGCCGGACCGCCGGGACCGAAGAACTCCGCATAGACCTCGTTGTAGCCGGCGAAGTCGTTCATGTTGACCAGATAGCTGCTGACCTCGACCACGTCCTCCAGCCCCGCACCGGCGCTTTGCAGGATGTCGCGGATGTTCGACAGCACCACGCGTGTCTGCTCGCGGATGTCCAGCCGCATCGTGCCCATCGCGTCGATCTCGGCGCCGGCGATCGTGTTGTCCGGCCGCCGGCTGCTGATGCCGGCGGTGAACAGCAAGGGGCCGGCGCGCTTGACGTGCGAATAGTTGCCGCGCGGCGCGGCCTTGCCGGGCAGCACGCCCTCGGTCGGTGGGCTCATGTCGGGTCTTTCCGGAACTCGGGAATGTCGGGCTTGGAACCCCACATGCAGAAGGACGAGGGCACGGCCGGGAACTGCCGGGGCCGGTAGCTCGCCTCGTCCTCCGGCGCGATGGTGCGCACGCCGGTGGAATACTCGAAGACCATGCCGTCCGGCCCCTCGAAGTAGAGGAACACCGCGCCGGAGGTCGGGTGCCGGCCGGGGCCGAAGACGATCTTCACGCCGCGCTCGCGCAGCTGGTACGCCGCCCGCATCACGTCGTCGATGCTGGCGACCTGGTGGTTGACGTGCTGGATGCCCGAGCGTGTGGTCGGGAACAGCGCCACCTTGTGGTGCACCGGGTCGATGCGCAGCAGCGCGGCGTCGCCGATGCGGTCGCTGACGCGCGCGCCGAGCATGCCGCACCAGAAGGCCTCGTCGCGCGGCGCGTCGGTGCTGCACAGGCCGATGTGGCTGAAGCCGGTGATGCCGGCGTCGCGCGACGGAAAGTGCCGCCGCCCGCTGTGCTGCGGCCGCACCACCAGGTCGATGCGGTTGCCGCTCGGATCCTCGAAGCTGACGAAGTCGTGCACGCGGCGCTGTTCGCGCGCCTCGGCGCTGCCCGCCTGGACCCTGAAGCCGCGGTCCGACAGGGCCGCCGCAGCGGCATCGAGCTCGGCCGCGTCGCGCAACTCGAAGCCGGCGGTGTGGTCGCGCGGATCGCCTTCGAAATACACCAGCGTGTGGTCGCGGTCGTCGCTGCGGTAGTAGCGCGCGCCGGCCTCCTCGCGTGCGAACTCCAGCCCCACCACTTCGCGTGCAAAGCGGTCGGCGGCGTCCAGATCGCGCGTGCCCAGGCGCACGTAGCGGATGTCCAGCAGGTCGATCAAGCGCAGGTTCCTCGTCGGCGGCCGGCCAATATAGCCGCGTGCCCGCAGCACAGCTATCCGGGAAGCTACTCCCAGCCGAAGTGCGCGCGCACCGCGCGGGCGGTCAGGTTGATCGGCGCGATCGGCGCCTGTGGAAACTGCAGCAGGTGCGGCGAGCGCACGCCCCCGCCGTTCTGGCCCAGCACGGCGACCGCCCGCACGCGCCAGCCCGCGGCCTTGAAGGCGGCCAGGTAGGCCGCAGCGTCGGGCAGGCGCTCACCGTGGTCGGGGTGCGCGCCGGGCGCCAGACAGCACAGCACCGCATTGCAGCGCACGCGCTGCGCTTCGGCAATGAAATCGGCCGGGCCGCATTTGCTGTCCTGCAACGTGCCCACACGGGCATAGAGCTTCAGCACCGGCTTGCCGCCCTGCGGCTGGATGTCGCGCACGCTGCGGTTGAAGCAGCCGGTCAGGCTGCGCACCAGCGAGGCCTTGCGCGTGTTCGGATTGCCGATGATCAGATACAGGTCCACGCGATCGCCTCTCCGCTACAGCGCCAGGCCCACGTAGTTCTCGGCCACCACGTGCTGCGCGGCCCGCGAACTGAAAAGGTAGTCGAGTTCGGCGCGCTGCATCTTCGCGCCGAACTCGCCGTCCTGCGGGAAGCGATGCATCAGCCCGGTGAACCACCAGGAGAAGCGCTCGGCCTTCCACACCCGCGCCAGTGCGCGCTGCGAATATTGCTCGATGCCTTCATCGTGGCCGCGGTAGTGCTCGGCCAGCGCGCGCGACAGCAGCGCCACGTCGCCGGCCGCGAGGTTGAGCCCCTTGGCGCCGGTGGGCGGCACGATGTGCGCGGCATCACCGGCCAGGAACAGCCGGCCGAAGCGCATCGGCTCGGTGACGAAGCTGCGCAGCGGCGCGATGCTCTTTTCCAGCGACGGCCCGGTCACCAGGTGGCGGGCGGTGTCGGGCGGCAGCCGCAGCTTCAGTTCGGACCAGAAGGCCTGGTCCGACCAGCGGCCGACATCGTCGTCCAGTGCGCACTGCACGTAATAGCGGCTGCGCGTCCTGCTGCGCATGCTGCACAGCGCGAAGCCACGCTCGTGGTTCACGTAGATGAGCTCGTGCGCCACGGGCGGCACGTCGGCCAGCAGGCCCAGCCAGCCGAAGTCGTAGACCTTCTCGAAGGTGCGCAAGGCCGAGGCCGGCAGGCTGGCGCGGCACACACCGTGGAAGCCGTCGCAGCCGGCGATGAAGTCGCAGTCGATCTGCTGCGCCATGCCGTCCTCGACGAAGCGCACACTGGGCGAGCGGCCGTCGAAGCCGTGCACGCTGACCTGCTGCGCCTCGTACACCGTCGGCTGACCCTGGGCTCTGCGCGCGTCCATCAGGTCCTGCGTCACCTCCGTCTGGCCGTAGACCGTGACACGCTTGCCGGTCAGTCCGAACAGGTCGATGCGGTGGCGCTGGCCACCGAAGCACATGTCGAAGCCGTCGTGCGGCAGGCCCTCCGCGCGCAGCCGCGCGTCGACACCGGCGTCGGTCAGCAGGTCCACCGTGATCTGTTCCAGCACGCCGGCGCGGATGCGGCCCAACACATAGGCAGCGCTGCGCTGCTCGACGACGACGTTGTGCACCCCATGGCGATGCAGCAGCGCGCCGAGCAGCAGGCCCGCCGGGCCGGCGCCGACGATGGCCACCTGGGTCTTCATGCTGCGCTCTCCATGGTGCGTGCAGGGCCGTAGCGTAACAAGGCGGAGCAGCGCGATGGGCGACCCGCCGCGGGGACTGGCCGCCGGGCATACCGACCTGGATGCCGCCGCTCCGGCGCCTGTCGGCGAACTGCACCGTTCGGCGTGTGTCGTGTCGAGCACATCCTGGGTGTGTGTCGCGAACCCGGCGTCGGCTGCCCGCGCCACGGCAGCGGCTCACCTGCCGCTGCGCCACTCCTGCAGCCACAGCCTGTCGAGCTCGTTGCGCAGCGCCGGCGGGGGGTTGCCCAGCAGCGTGCTCCGGCCCGATTGGTAGACCTTGCCATACACCGCCGGCGACGCGGCGTCGTACAGCAGCACCAGGTTGTTGTCGCCGCAGTCGCGCGGCTTGCATACCGCGGCCAGCCGCATGGCGCGGCCGCCGACATCCAGACTGCGGACCTCGGGTGCCGGGCCCGACAGCGTGACCAGCCATTTCTCGGCCGACAGCGGGCCCAGCGCTTTCAGGTAGGTTCGCTTGAACTTCGGGTCGCGCAGCAACTCGCCGGGCGCGACCCATTGCGGCGCAGGCGCTCCAGGCAGCGCGTTGCGGTTCGGGTCGCAATGGCGCAGCCGCAGGCCCTGCAGGCCGGGGCCGATCATCGCCAGCGTCTTCGGCCCGCCCGCCAGCGTCACGAACAGGCCGCTGGCATCGTGCGTCAGCACGAACACCAGGCCGTCACCGCCGGCCACCTCGCCGACGTAAGTGATCCTGAAGGCCGGCGGCGGCGGGTTCGACGGTGCCGTCTTCGAGGACTTGAAGTCCAGGGCCACGACAGCCTTGCGTCCCTGCTCCAGCCGCATCGTGTCGCCGAACAGCCGGGCGCGCAGCGCGCTGGGCTCGTTGCACTGCGCCGAATAGACACCGCCGTAGAGCAACTCCTCGCTGGCGCTGACCCGGCCGAGCGCCGCGATCGGTAGCAGCGCCAGCAGTGCGGCCAGTCTGCAAAGTCGGCGGCTGCGCATGCCAGGGCCTCAGAACAACGGCGGCGGCAGCGCGCTCGCCGGCGGCGCGCTCGGCGTGCTGCCGGTGCGCTGATCGGCCTGCGTCACCCAGCCGCCGCCCATGCTCTTGTAGATGTTCACCGCCGATCCGAACAGCTGTGCCCGTACCGCGGCCAGGTTCAACTCGGCCGGGAACAGTGCCTGCTCGGCCTGCAGCACGGTGGAATACGGCGCGTAGCCGCCGTCGTACTGCAAACGCGCCAGGTCGCTGTACTGCTGCAGCGCGGCCACCAGCTTGATCTGCGCGTCCAGTTGCTCGCGCAGCTTGCTGTTGGCCACCAGCGCGTTGTCCACGTCGGCAAAGGCATTGCGGATCGACAGCTGGTAGTTCAGCAGCGCCGCCTGCTGCGCGGCCTCCGCCTGCGCCACCTGGCCGCTGACCGCGCCGAAGCTGAAGATCGGCCCGGCCACCGTGCCGGCGTAACTCCACACCTTGGCCGGGCCGCTGAACAGCTTCGACAGATCGGCGCTCGCGCTGCCGAAGGCGCCGGTCAGAGAAATCGTCGGGAAGTACAGCGCCTTGGCCGCGCCGATCTGCGCGTTGGCCGCGATCAGCTGCTGTTCGGCCTGCAGCAGGTCGGGCCGGCGTTCCAGCAGCGCCGACGGCACGCCGGCCGGTACCTGCGGCAGCGTCAGGTCGTCCACCGACTTGCCGCGCATGATCGGACCCGGGTCGCGGCCGATCAGCACCGCCAGCGAGTTCTGCGTCTGCGCGATCTGCTGCTCCAGCAGCGGAATCTGCGCCGCGGCGGTCTCGTACTGCGACTGGGCCTGCGCGACGTTCATCAGCGACACCTGGCCGTACTGGAACTGCAGTTGGAACAGGTCCACCGATTCCTTGTAGGTCTGCAGCGTCTTCTTCGCCACGGCCAACTGCGAATCCAGGCCGCGCAACTGCAGGTAGCTGTTGGCGACGTTGGCCACCAGCGTCAGGATCACGCCGCGCCGCGCCTCGTCGGTGGCCAGCACGTTGGCATAGGCGGCTTCCGACTGGCGGCGGATGCGGCCCCACAGATCGATCTCCCAACTGGCCTGCAACGCCGCCTGGTAGGCCGAGCTGGGGTTCGGATAGTTCGGTATCAGCGCCGCAAAGGCCGGCTCGACCGAGCGTTCGCGCTGCGCACCGGCGCCATAGCCGACCTGGGGGAACAGCTGCGAGCGCGTCTGCGTCAGCACCGCGGCGGCCTGCTCGACATTGGCGGCGGCGATCTGCACGTTGGTGTTGTGCTGCAGCGCTTCGTCGATCAACTGGTCGAGCACCGCGTCCTGGAACTGCCGCCACCACAGCGTGTCGGCGGTGGCTGCGGCGTCCTTGGGCTCGTACTGGAACGCAGCCGGCGCGGCGACCTCCGGGCGCTTGTAGTCGGGGCCCAGCGTGCAGCCGGCCAGCGCGGCCGCCGCAGCCGCCGCGGCCGCAACCAGCAGCGTCGCCGGAGACCGCCGTCGGAAGGCGCTCATGCTCAGCCTTCCCCGGTCGGCGCCGTGCCGCCGTCGACGGGCCCCGCGGACTCGACGGGCCCGGCAAGCTTCGGGCCCGGGTCCGGCTGGCGCGCCTTGCCCGCGTTGCGCTCACCCAGCCGGTCGAAGATGTAGAAGAACAGCGGCACGTAGAGCATGGCCAGCGTGGTCTCGCCGATCATGCCGCCGATGATGCCGGTGCCGATGCTGTGGCGCGCGTTGGCGCCGGCACCCACCGCGATGGCCAGCGGCAGCACGCCCACCGCGAAGGCCAGCGAGGTCATGATGATCGGCCTTAAGCGCTGCTCGCCGGCCAGCCGGGTGGCATCCATGATGCTGTAGCCCTGCTGGCGGAAGTCCACCGCCGCACTGACGCGCAGCACCGCATTCTTCGCGCCCAGCCCGATCAGCACCAGCAGGCCGATCTGGAAGTACACGTCGTTCTCCAGCCCGCGGATGTGGTTGACGGCCAGCGCCCCGAGCACGCCGAAGGGGATGGCCGTCATCACCGCGCCGGGCAGCGTCCAGCTCTCGTACTGCGCGGCCAGCACCAGGAAGACGATGATCAGACCGAACACGAAAGCCAGCGACGAGGTGCCGCCCGACTGCTTCTCCTCGAAGGCCAGGCCCGACCAGGCGAAGGTGTAGCTCGATGGCAGTTCGCGCGCCAGTTCTTCCATCGTGGCGATGGCCTGGCCCGAGCTGTAGCCGGCAGCCGCATTGCCGATGATCTTGGCCGCAGGGAAGCCGTTGAAGTGCGGCAGCAGGTCCGGCCCGGCGGTCCACGAGGTGTCGACCACGGCCGACAGCGGCACCATCTTGCCCTGGTTGGAGCGGGTGTACAGCCTTGTCAAGTCGCCGGGCGTCTGACGGAACGGCGCGTCGGACTGCACGATCACCCACCAGACGCGGCTGTACTGGCTGAACTGGCTGGCGGTCAGCGAGCCGAACTGCGCCTGCACCGCGCTGTACACGTCCTGCACCGGCACCTGCAGCAGCATCGCCTTCTCGCGGTCGACGTCGGCGCGCAATTGCTGCGAGTTGGCATTGAAGGTGGTGTTCAGCCCGGCCAGCTCCGGCCGCTGCCGCGCCTTGGCCAGGAAGGCCTGCACGTTGTTGCCCAGTTCCACCGGCGAACCGGCGGCGGTGTCCTGGATCCAGAACTCGAAGCCGCCGGTGGTGCCGATGCCGGGGATGGCCGGCGGCGCGATCGGCAGCACCACCGCTTCCTGGATGTGCTTGGCCTCGTCGTAGAAGGCGGTCAGGATCGCGCGCGCGTTCTGCGCCTTGGCGGTGGCGATGTCGGCGTAGCGTTCCTTGAAGTCGCCGAAGGTGACGAAGATGGTCGCCGCATTGGTCTTGAAGCCGGCATCCACCAGGCTGTAGCCGGTGACCACCGAGCGCGTGGCCACGCCGGGGATCTTGGCCAGGATGGCATCGGCGCGTGCGGCCACGGCCTGCGTGCGCTCCAGGCTGGCGGCCTGCGGCATGATGATCGCCACCATCGCGTAGCCCTGGTCCTCCTGCGGCACGAAGCTGCTGGGCAGCGTGTGGAACAGGTGCCAGATGGCGTACAGGAACACCCCCAGCAGCACGAAGGCCACCACCATGCGCTGGATGACGAATTCCACCGCATGGCCGAAGCCGCGCGTGACGCGGTCCACCTGGCGGTTGAACCAGGCGAAGAAGCCGCGCGTCGGCGGCGGGTTGTGCTTCAGCAGCAGCGCGCACATCGCCGGCGTCAGCGTCAGCGCGACGAAGCCGGAGATCACCACCGACACCACGATGGTGATCGCGAACTGCTTGTACAGCTGCCCGGTGGTGCCGGGCAGGAAGGCCGCGGGCACGAACACCGACGCCATCACCAGCACCACCGCCACCAGCGAGCTGCCGATCTCGCCCATCGAGCGGATGGTCGCGTCCTTCGGCGACAGGTGGTGCTGCACCATGTTGCGCTCGACGTTCTCGCAGACCACGATGGCGTCGTCGACCACCATGCCGATGGCCAGGATCAGGCCGAACAGCGTCAGCAGGTTGATCGAGAAGCCCAGCGCGAGCATGCCGGTGAAGGTGGCGACCAGCGAGACGATGATCGCCACCGCGCAGATCAGCGTGGTGCGGAAGGATTGCAGGAACAGGTAGACCACCAGCACCACCAGCACCAGCGCCTCGGCCAGCGTGTGGATCACTTCCTCGATCGACAGGCGCACGAAATCGTTGGTGTCCAGCGCGATCGTCGTCTCCAGCCCTTCGGGCATGCGCGCCTTCATCTCGTCCAGCGTCTTGCGCACGGCGTTCGACACCACCAGGCCGTTGGCCCCGGGCTGCTGGTAGACGGCGATGAAGGTCGCCGGCTCGCGGTTCAGCTGGCTGTCGACGATGTACTGACGCAGGCCGATCTCCGCGCGGGCCACGTCGCCCAGGCGCACGATGGCGCTGCCGTCGGCATTGGCGCGCAGGATGATGCGTTCGTACTGCCGCGGGTCGGTGAACTGGGCCTGCGTGACCACCGGGAAGGTCAGCTGCACGTTGCCCGGGCTCGGGTCCTGGCCGATCTGGCCGGCGCCGAACAGCGCGTTCTGCTGGTTCACCGCGTTGGCGATGTCGCTGGTGGTGATGCCCAGCGAGGCCATGCGGTCCGGGTTCATCCAGATGCGCATCGCCTGGTCGGGCACACCCATGATCTGCGCCTGGCCGGCGCCGGGCACGCGCTTCAGCGCGTCCAGCACGTAGACGTTGGCATAGTTGGCCACGTAGTCCGCGCTGTAGCGTCCGCCCTTGCCGGTGACGCCCACCAGCATCATGATCGACGAGCTCTTCTTCTGCACCGACACGCCCTGCTGCTGCACCGCTTCGGGCAGCGCCGGCAGCGCCAGGTTGACGCGGTTCTGCACCTGCACCTGGGCGATGTCGGGGTCGGTGTTCAGCGAGAAGTACACGGTCAGCACCAGCTGGCCGTTGGCCGAACTGGTGCTGCTCATGTAGAGCATGTTGTCCACACCGTTGATCTGCGCCTCGATCGGCGAGGCCACGCTGTCGGCCAGCGTCTTGCTGTCGGCGCCGGGATAGGTGGCCTGCACGGTCACCTGCACCGGCGTGATCGCCGGGTACTGCTGCACCGGCAACTGGGTCATGGCCACCAGCCCGGCCAGGCACAGCAGGATCGCGACCACCGCCGCGAAGATCGGCCGCTCGATGAAGAAACGCGAGAACATGCGGGCGCCCGGCCTGGACTAGCGCGGGGCGCTGGCCGCGGCGGCGGCCGAGGCGGCGAAGCCGGGCTGCGGCACGCCGTCCACCTGGGTGACCACCACCGGTGCCCCCGGCGTCAGCCGCTGCGCGCCGTCGACCACCAGGCGGTCGCCGGCGGCCAGGCCCTCGGCGATGAACCAGCTGTCGCCGTACCAGTCGCCGACCACCACCGGTCGCAGTTCGGCCTTGCCCTGCGGGTTGATCACCCAGGCGAAATGGCCCTTCGCACCCTGCTGCACCGCGCGTTGCGGCACCAGGATGGCGCCGGGCCGCACGGCGCCCTTCAGACGGGCGCGAACGTACTGGTTCGGCCGCAGCATGCCCTTCGGGTTGTCGACGGTGGCGCGAATCAGGAAGGTGCCGGTCTGCGCGTTGTAGTTCGGATCGGCGAAGGTGATCTTGCCCTTGAACGGGAAGATGCTGCCGTCGGGCTGCACGATCTCCACCAGCAGGTTCATGTCCGGCGGCAACTTCACCCGGCCGTCCCGGATGTCGTTCTGGATGCGCAGGTATTCGTTCTCCGACAGGCTGAAATTGACCCAGATCGGCGACAACACCGACACCGTGGTCAGCTGCGCGTTCTGCGGGCTCAGGTAGGTGCCGTCGGCCACCGCCGCATAGCTGCTGATGCCGTTGACCGGCGAGCTGATGACCGTGTAGCTCAGGTCCAGCTTCGCCGATTCGACCTGCGCCTTCGACTGTTCCACTGCGGCCGCGGACTGTTCGTACTGGCCCTGCGCATCGTCCAGGTCCTTCTGCGACAGCGCGTTCTTCGCCGCCAGCGGCTTGGTGCGATCCAGGTTCTGCTTGGCCACCGTCATCGCCGCCTGGTTGCGCTGCAGCGCCGCGTTGGCTGCGTCCAACTGCGCCTGGAAGGGCTTGGGGTCCATGCGGAACAACACCTGCCCGGCCTTGACCATCGAGCCTTCGGTGTAGACGCGCTTGTCCAGGAAGCCCGAGACGCGCGCCTGGATGTTCACTGCCTGCGAACTCTGCGTCTGCGCGATGTATTCGCGCGAAATGTCGACATCGGCCGGCCTGACGGTGAGCACGCTGACTTCCAGCGGCGCCGGCGCCAGCTTCGGCGCCTCTCTGCCGCACGCGGCCAGCAGCGTCAGCCCGGCGAGTGACCAGAGCAGGGCAGTACGGCGCACGTTCTCGGGCATGGCGGCGGGGCGATGCATGGCGGACCGCAGGATTCTGCCGCAGCCGCGGCGCTCCACGCCGCTGGGTGTCCGTCGATGCCGCCCCATGCGGTGAACATCCGCTGGCTTGCGGGCGTTTGCACGCAACTCGGTATGCGCGCAGGCCTCACGTCGGGCATCGGGTGCCGAGCTTCTGGCCGATCAGCTGCAGATCGGTCGCGTTGGTCAAGCCATCCTGGTTGATGTCGTACCAGCTGCTGCCGCCCCGCGACAGTGCCTGGAAGCTGCGCGCGTCGGCCTCGTCCTTGGCGTCGACCACGCCGTCGATGTTGCCATCGCCGGGGCAGGCCGGCTGCGAGTCCAGCACGGCCTGCAACTGGGCCGACAGCGCGTCGTAGTTGCTCTGCTGTTCCGGCGTCAGGCTCGGCAGCAGCTTCAGGTTGAGCTCCTGGCGGTCGATCAGCGGCAGCGGCACGGCCTCGTTGATGGCATAGAACTCGTCGGTCTGCTGGGCCACGCAGTTGGGCGGGTTCTGCGCATCCGGCTGGGGGTTGCCGACGAAGGTGTTGCGCACCACCTTGTAGCGGTCGTTGCGCATCGCCACCGAGCCCAGCGGCTGCAGCGCATAGGTCAGTGCGCCCTTGGCCGCCTGCCATTCGTTCACCTGGCAGCAGTACTGGAAGCCGCCCGCCGGGATGCCCTGTGTGGCCGGGTCGGTGGCGCCGGCACCCCACCAGGTGCCGGCGTTGTCCTCGCACACGCTCTTGGTCACCGGAATCTGCGTGCAGCTGGTGCTGATGACGCAGGGCCCGTTGAGCGTGCCGTTGGCCTGCAGGTTCGGCCCGACCTGGGTGAAGTTCCAGCTGCGGATGCTGGGCTGCGACGGGTCCTTCAGGTACGGCAGCATCGACACCGCATCCAGCGTGCGCGGCACGGCGGCCGGAACATCGATGCCGGCGATCTCGCCGAACAGCTGGAACAGATCGGCGATGTTCACCATGTGCGCCACCGAGCGGCTGGGCTGGTTGACCAGCGGGCCGGCGACGATCAGCGGCACCCACACGCCGGTCTGGTAGGCCGTGCCCTTGGCGCGCGAGGTGTCGAAGGGCAGCTTGACGCTGCTGCCCAGCGTGCCGTTGTCGCCCAGGATCACGAGCATGGTGTTCGCCGCCTGCGGCTTGTAGACCAGCTGGCCGCCGGCGTCGCGGCTGGCCAGGCCGGTGGCCACCAGCAGCCGGCCGAGCTCGGTGTCGATGGCCTCGATCATCAGGTTGGTCAGCACGCGCTGCTCCACCGCCTGCGCGTTGCTGCAGCTCAGGGCGCTGGTGGCCGCCGGGTCGGAGCTCAGCAGCGCCTGCGGCGGCTGCATCACCGGGGTGTGCGCCGAGGCGAAGCTGACGCTGGCCATCCACGGCCGGTTCTTCGGCTGGCCCTGGATCCAGGCGATGGCCGCGTCGACCACGCCCGAGCCGCGATAGGTGCGCGAACGCGGGTCGGTCGGCGGCACCTGCTGCGCGGGGCCTTGTCCGGTGTTGATGACCAGCGGCGAGACGTAGTGCGCGCTCAGCGTCTGGAAGTCGATGTTGGCCGGGCGCGGGCTCTGACAGGGCTGGTCCGGCACGAAGATGCCGCCGTTGTCGCGGCAGGTGCGGCCGGGCGGTACACCGCCCGCCAGCTGCATCGGCTGGCAACTGCCGGCGGCCGAATAACAGGCGCCGCTGTCGGCCCCGCCCTGTGCGGCACCGGGCACGAAGCCGCAGGAATAGCTGGCGCCGCCGGTGGCCACGCCGCCGGCCGTGCGATCGATCGACGACGGGTCGCCGGTGACATCGAGCCAGCCTTCGAAGTAGTCCCAGCCCAGCGACTGCGGCATGTCGTAGCGGTACGGGCTGTTGCCCTGCAGCCCGAGGTGGAACTTGCCGAACAGCGCGCTCTGGTAGCCGGCGGGCTTGAGCAGCTTGGGCAGGCTCTTCTCGTAGGGCGAGACCATCGAGTTCGCCAGGTCCGACGGGCCGAGCGCACCGAAGACGTTGGTGCGCAGCGGATAGCGCCCGCTGAAGAACACCGCGCGGCTGGTCGAGCAGGCCGGCATCGACCAGGTGTTGGTGAAGCGGATGCCGGCGTCGGCAATGCGGTCGATGGTGGGCGTGGCCGGCGGCGTATCGCCGCCATAGCCGAAGGCCTTCATCTGGTCGATGCCGACATCGTCCATGATGACGAACAGGATGTTCGGCGGCGCCGGCCCGTCGTCCGACGAGCAGCCCAGCAGCGCGAACAGCAATGCGAGCAACAGTGCCGCCAGCCGCAGGTGCCTTGCACCGGCAGGGGGCTCGGCCCGGTTCGCGCCGGCGGAATTCGGCACTGCCGCCACCATCGCCATCGCCGCTGCTCGAACCATTCCGTGCTCCCTGTCGTCGCCCGAAATGCCCGCCTCTTCAGGCGCCCAGCGTGGTGCGAGAGCTGGCGTAGCGAATGATCATAGCGCCCGACAGCCGTGCCCTGCGCGGGCCGACTCAGCGATGCCGGGCGCCCGCGTCCGCTGCAGCCGGCACCGGCCTGCACCACCACCGGATGCCCGGCCGCCAACCAGCCCGCGCGAGATCGCAGGCGTCGAGCATCTCGGCGCACGGCCGCGGGCTCTTGCGCTGCCCTTCGGGCAGCGTCAGCAATTGCAGCGGACTGAGCTCTAGACGCGTTCGATGATCAGCGCAATGCCCTGGCCGACACCGATGCACATGGTGCACAGGCCGTAGCGCCCGCCAATGGTTTCGAGCTGGTTCAGCGCGGTGGTGGCCAGCCGTGCGCCGCTGGCGCCCAGCGGATGGCCCAGCGCGATGGCGCCGCCATTGGGGTTGACACGCGCATCGTCGTCGGCCAGCCCCAAGTCGCGCAGCACGGCCAGGCCCTGCGCGGCGAAGGCCTCGTTGAGCTCGATCACGTCCATCTGCTTCAGGTTCAGGCCGGTCAGCTCCAGCACCTTGCGCACGGCCGGCGCCGGGCCGAAGCCCATGATGCGCGGCGCCACGCCGGCGGTGGCCATGCCGACCACGCGCGCACGCGGCTTCAGGCCGTGGCGCGCGGCCGCGGCTTCGCTGGCCAGCAGCAGTGCGCAGGCGCCGTCGTTCACGCCGCTGGCATTGCCGGCGGTGACCGTGCCCTCGGGCTTGACCACGCCCTTGAGCTTGGCCAATGCCTCCATCGAGGTCTCGCGCGGGTGTTCGTCCTTGCTGACGACGATCGGGTCGCCCTTCTTCTGGGCGATGCTCACCGGCGTGATCTCGCGCTCGAAGAAGCCGCTCTTTTGTCCGGCCACCGCCTTCAACTGGCTGGCCAGCGCCATGCGGTCCTGCGCCTCGCGCTCGATCTTGAACTGCTCGGCCACGTTCTCGGCGGTCTCGGGCATCGAATCGACGCCGTACTGCGCCTTCATCAGCCTGTTGACGAAGCGCCAGCCGATGGTGGTGTCGTACACCGCGTTGGCGCGTGAGAACGCGCTCTCGGCCTTCGGCATGACGAAGGGCGCGCGGCTCATGCTCTCCACGCCGCCGGCAATCGCCAGCTGCAGCTCGCCCGTGCGGATGCCGCGGGCCGCCGAGCCCACCGCGTCCAGCCCCGAGCCGCACAACCGGTTGATGGTCGCGCCCGGCACTTCGATCGGCAGCCCGGCCAGCAGCGCGGCCATGCGCGCCACGTTGCGGTTGTCTTCGCCGGCCTGGTTGGCGCAGCCGTAGAGCACGTCGCCGACGGCCTGCCAGTCGACCTTGGGGTTGCGCTGCATCAGCGCACGGATCGGGATCGCGCCCAGGTCGTCGGTGCGCACGGACGACAGCGCGCCGCCGTAGCGGCCGAAGGGCGTGCGGATGGCGTCGCAGATGAAGGCTTGGGTCATGTCGGTCTCCTCGGGTCGATGGTGCTGCCTCAGGCCACCGGCTCCAGCACGTGGATCACGCGCTTGGCGGTCAGGTCCTTGACCTTCGCGGCATAGGCCTTCATGTGCGGTGCCACCGCATGCGCCTGCAGCGCGGCCAGGCTGGCCCACTTCTCGACGACGATGAAGGTGTCCTCGCCGATGCTGCCGGGACCGGCCGGCATGCCCTTGGCGTCGATCGTGGCGCCGTATTCGATGCAGCCCTCTTCCGCGCGCACCGCGGCGGTGTTGGCCAGGAAGGCCTCCAGGACCTTGGCCCGCTGGCCGGGATGAGCGGTGATGACGGCGACGACGTGGATCATGCGGGGTCTCGTTCAGTGGGGTCGGACCGTACATTCTGGGCCCTGGCGCCGTCGTTCGGGACGGCCACCCGGAATCGGGCTTCACGCAGGAGATCCCCATGCACCAGAAGGTCGGCATCATCGGCGTCGGCGCGGTCGGCGCCAGCGTGGCCATCTCCACGCTGCACTCCGGCGCGGCCGACGAACTCTGGTTGCACGACCTGGACACAGCGCGCGCCGAGGGCGAGGCCATGGACCTGGCGCATGGCGCCTCGTTCTATCCGGCCTGCACGGTGCGCACGGTGGACGTGACGACCATGCGCGCGGCCCAGGTGGTGGTGGTGGCCGCCGGCCGCGGCGGGCGGCCCGACGAAACCCGGCTCGACCTGTTGCGCGACAACGCCCGGGTGGCGCGCGACGTCGGCCGCACGCTGGCCGGATTCGGCGGCACCGTGGTCGTGGTCAGCAACCCGGTCGACGTGCTGGTGCAGGTGCTGGTCGAAGCCAGTGGCCTGCCGCCGCAACGCGTGCTCGGCACCGGCACGATGCTCGACACCTCGCGCCTGCGCCATCTGCTGAGCCGCAGGCTGAAGCTGTCGTCGAACTCGGTGCATGCGCAGGTGGTCGGCGAACACGGCGATTCGGCGGTGCCGCTGTGGTCCAGCGCCGATGTCGGCGGCGTGGCGCTGCGCCACTGGCCGGGCTGGCGGCGCGCGCAGGAGCCGCGCCTGGCCGAGCAGGTGCGCGGCGCGGCCTATCAGGTGATCCAGCGCAAGGGCTACACCAACCACGCGATCGGCCTGGTCACCGCCCGGCTGCTGCGCTGCCTGCTGCGCGGCGAGCAGCGCGTGCTGACCGTGTCGCGCGTGCAGCAGGGCGCGGCCGGGCTGCAGGATGTGGCCCTGTCGCTGCCCACGGTGGTCGACCGCCAGGGCGGCGCGCGGGTGCTCGAGCCGGCGATGGATGCGGCCGAGCAGGCGGGCCTGGCCCGCTCGGCCGAGGTGCTGCGCGCGGCGCGTGCATCGATCGGCCCGCTCGACGCGGCCGGCTGAGGGCGCGACCGGCCACTTGGCGTAAGCTCGCCGCATGTACCAGAGCATCCTCGTCCCGCTCGACGGAAGCGCTCCGTCGCAGCGTGGCCTGCAGCAGGCGCTGGGTCTCGCGCGCGCCTTCGGCGCCCGGCTGCTGCTGCTGCACGTGATCGACGACTTTCCGCAGCATCTGGAGCTGGCACCGGCCGAGGCCTGGCAGCGCGCGCTGCAGCGCCTGCGCGAGCGCGGCGAGGCGCTGCTGCAGGCGGCGGCCGGTCTCGCCGCCGAGGCCGGCGTGCCGGCCGACACCCGCCTGGTCGAGATCGGCGCGCGCAGTGTCGGCGACGCGATCGTGGAGCAGGCGCGCGTCAGCCCCTGCCAGCTGATCGTCATGGGCACGCACGGACGCCGTGGCCTGCAGCGCCTGGCCATGGGCAGCGACGCGGAAGTGGTGTTGCGCACCAGCCCCGTGCCGGTGCTGCTGGTGCGCCAGGGCGACGCGTCGGCCTGAGCCTGCGGCCGCGCTATCGCGGCCGCGCCGGGGGCCAGGGCAGGCCGCGGCGCTGCAGTTCGTCCCGCACCAGGTCCGGCCGGTCGCTGACGATGCCATCGACACCGAGGTCCAGCATGCGCGCGATCTGCGCCGGGTCGTTGACGGTCCAGGCCAGCACCGTCAGGCCCAGGGCCTGTGCCTCCTTCACCTTGGCTACGTCCAGGTCGCCGTGGAAACTGGACCAGACACGGCCGCCGGCCGCATGGATCATTTTCGGCACCGAGCCGTACTCCGCATGCGGGAAGCCGGCCGTCCAGGCCGAGCCGCCCGGCTTGCCGGCGCCGATGTTGTCGAAGCTGCGCTGCTGGATCGTCAGGTAGACCGTGCCGATCTCGGGCGCGATCGCTTGCACCGCCTGCAACGCGCGCCAATCGAAGGACAGGATCGTCGTGCGCTGCTGCAGCCCCGCCGCACGCACCGCGTCGACCAGCGCGCGAGCAAACGGCTCCGGCGCCTGCGTCTCGTCCGGTGCCGTCGGCGTAACCTTGATTTCCAGCGCCAGGCGCACGCCCTCGCGGCCCGGCTGGCGCACCAGCGCGAACAGCTCCTCCAGCTTCGGCAGGCGCGCACCGTCCTGCGGCTGCTGCACCGGGAACTGCGCCGCATAGCGCGTGCCGGGCTTCAGCCGGCCCACGTCGTAGCGCTGCAACTCGGCGAAGTCGGTATGCCAGATCACCGGGCCGCGGCCGGTCAGGAACTGCCCGTCCGGGCCGCGCGTGATGTCCGGGTTCAGCGCCGGGTCGTGCGACAGCAGCAGCACGCCGTCCGCGCTGATCGCGATGTCGGTCTCCAGCGTCGTCACGCCGACGGCCAGCGCACGTTCGAAGCCCGGCAGCGTGTTCTCGGGCGCCAGTCCGCGCGCGCCGCGGTGGCCCTGCAGGTCGAAGGCGCCGGCCTGCAGCGCGGTGCACAGCAGGGCCAGCGTGATCCAGCGCGGCATGGGTCTCGTCCTCGATGACGTGGAAGCGTGCATTGTGTCGGTCTGGTGGGCCACACCTATGATGCGCCACATGATCGAGCTGCTGCAGTTCCGCCACTCACCGTACAACGAAAAGGTGCGCTGGGCGCTGGACCTGAAGCAGGTGCCGCATCGGCGCCGCAGCCTGCTGCCGGGGCCGCACGTGGCGACAGTGCGCCGGCTGACCGGCCGCAGCACCACGCCCGCGCTGCGCCTGGACGATGGTTCGGTCATCGATGGCTCGGCGCACATCCTCGAATGGCTGGAGTCGCGCTGGCCGCAACCCGCGCTGTATCCCGCCGACCCGACCGGGCACGCCGAGGCGCTGCGCATCCAGCGCTGGTTCGACGACGACCTGACGCCGCGCATCCGCCGGGCGGTGCTCGACGCGCTGCTGCGCCAGCCGCTGGCCTTCGCCAGCGTGTTCGGCGACGGCCGCCCGGTCGCGCAACGCCTGGCCTATGCCTGCGCCGTGCCGCTGGCCGCGCCGCTGATCCGCAAAGGCAACGGCATGGCCGGCGCAGCCAGCGTGGCCGATGGCCTGCGCGCGGCCGACCAGGCGCTGGACTTCGTGGCCCGGCGGGCCGGTGCCGACGGCTATCTGGTCGGCGCGCATTTCGGCCTGGCGGACCTGTGCGCCGCCTCGACGCTGGCCGTGCTGGCCCAGCCGCCGGGCTCGCCGATGAGCGCGCCGCAGCCGCACGGCGCCGCCTTCGCGGAGCTGCTGCAGCGCTACGCAGCGCATCCCGGCATCGCCTGGACGCGCCGGCTGTACGCGCGCCACCGCATGGCGGCGCACGACTTCGACGGGCTCAGCGCAGCTCGCTGAAGTCCTCTTCCCAGAACTCCTGCGGCGCCTTCTCGCCGCGCGCGCGGCGCTCGTCCTCGGCCTGGCGCAACTGCACGCGGCGGATCTTGCCCGAGATGGTCTTCGGCAGCTCGGCGAATTCGATGCGGCGCACACGCTTGAAGGGGCTCAGGTTGCCGCGCAGGAAGCGCAGGATGTCCAGCGCCACATCGCGCGACGGCGTGACGCCCGGCTTCAGCACCACGAAGGCCTTGGGTACCGCGAGCTTGATCGGGTCCGGGCTGGGCACCACCGCCGCCTCGGCCACCTGCGGATGCTCCAGCAGCGCGCTTTCCAGCTCGAAGGGGCTGATGCGGTAGTCGCTGGCCTTGAACACGTCGTCGGCGCGGCCGACGTACCAGAGGTAGCCGTCGGCATCACGCCGCGCGACATCGCTGGTGCGGTAGTAGCTGCCGCCGAGCGCAGCGCGTGTCTTGTCTTCCTCGCCCGAATAACCCGCCATCAACCCGGTCGGCGCGGGCTTCAACACCACCGCCAGTTCACCTTCGTCACCTTCGCGGTCGTCCGCATCGAGCAGCACCATGCGATAGCCGGGCATCGGCTGGCCCATCGAGCCGGCGCGCACCGCCAGCCCCGGCGGGTTGCCGACCATGCAGGTGCTCTCGGTCTGGCCGTAGCCGTCGCGCAGCGTCAGGCCCCAGCCGGCGCGCACACGTTCGATCACTTCCGGGTTCAGCGGCTCGCCGGCGCCGATCACCTCGGTGAGCTTGACCGGCCATTGCGCCAGGTCTTCCAGGATCAGCACCCGCCACACGGTGGGCGGCGCGCACAGCGAGGTGACGCCGCAGCGCACCAGCGTGTCGAGCGTGAACCTGGCGTCGAAGCGCGCCTGGTTCAGCACGAAGATGGTCGCGCCGGCATTCCACGGCGCATAGAAGCTGCTCCACGCATGTTTGCCCCAGCCGGGCGAGCTGATGTTCAGGTGCACGTCGCCGGGCTTCAGGCCCAGCCAGTACATCGTCGTCAGGTGGCCGACCGGGTAGCTCTGCTGCGTGTGCAGCACCATCTTCGGCTTGGCGGTGGTGCCGCTGGTGAAGTACAGCAGCAAGGGATCGCCGGCCGGCGTCGGGCCGTCCGGCTGGAAGTCGGCAGAGGCGGCGTCACTGCCGGCATAGTCGGTCCAGCCGGGCAGCAGCGCGCCGCCGACCTGGGTGCGCGTGTAGTCGCCCGGTACCTCGGCAAAGCGCGGGGCGCCGGCGGCGTCGGCGATCACGTGACGCATGTTGCCGCGCTGCACCCGGTCGCGCAGGTCGTCGGCCGACAGCAGCGTGGTCGCCGGGCTGACCACGGCGCCGAGCTTGATCGCCGCCAGCGTGATCTCCCACAGCGGCACCACGTTGCCGAGCATCAGCAGCATGCGGTCGCCGCGCTTCACGCCGCGGCTGCGCAGCCAGTTGGCGACGCGGTTCGACCGCTCGGCCATCTGCTGGAAGCTCAGGCGCTGCTCGCTGCCGTCCTCGTTGACCACCCACAGCGCGGTGGCCGTGTTGCCGCGGGCCAGCACGTCGAACCAGTCGAGCGCCCAGTTGAAGTGCTGCAGCTGCGGCCACTGGAAGCCGGCGCAGGCGGCGTCGTGCCGGCCGCGCTGCGCCAGCAGGAAGTCGCGCGCCGTCTGGAAAGCCTGGGTGGAAGAGGTGCTCATCGATCTTGTCTCCTGGCGTCGTGGCGACGCTGCAATCTGGGGGTGCTGCGGCACGCGGGGCTTGGCGTCCGCCCGCACAATTGTGTAGGCTCCGGCCACGATCTGAACGGAGGCCTGCGATGAAACCCGTCTCGGAACTGTTGAAGAGCCGCCAGGGCACGCTCTGGCACGCCAGGCCGGAAGACACCGTGTACGAGGCGCTGCAGCTGCTGGCCGAGTACGAGGTCGGCGCGCTGATGGTCATGGACCGCGGCAAGGTGGTCGGTGTGCTGTCCGAGCGCGACTACACGCGCAAGATCGCGCTGCAGGGGCGCAGCTCGAAGGACACGCGGGTCAAGGACATCATGACCCGGGACGTGCTCTACGTGACGCCGCAGACCAGCACGCACCAGTGCATGGCGCTGATGAGCGAGAAGAAGATCCGCCACCTGCCGGTGATCGACAAGGACGGCACGGTGCTCGGCATGATCTCGATCCGCGACATCATGGACGACATCATCGCGGACCACGAAGAGACGATCGCGCAGCTGGAGAACTACATCCGTTCCTGACTCCGGGTGGGCGGGCCTGGAGCGGCGCGGCAGAATCGCCGCTCTGGAGCCCCTGCCACCATGACCACCGCCTTCGATCCGCGCGCGCTGCGCGCCCTGGCCTTCGATGTCTTCGGCACCGTCGTGGACTGGCGCAGCTCGGTCATCCGCGAAGGGCAGATGCTGTCGGCCGCCAAGGGTCTGCAGGTGGACTGGGCGGCCTTCGCCGACGCCTGGCGCGCCGGCTACGCGCCGGCGATGGACCGCACCCGCGGTGCCGGCCGGGACTGGGCCGACATCGACACGCTGCACCGTGAGATTCTGGACGGGCTGGTGCCGCGCTTCGGCCTGCAGGCGCTGGACGAGGCCGAACTCACGGCGCTGAACCTCGTCTGGCACCGGCTGATGCCGTGGCCCGACAGCGTGGCCGGGCTGCACCGGCTGAAGTCGCGCTGGGCCGTCAGCACGCTGTCCAATGGCAATGTCTCGCTGCTGGTCGACATGGCGAAGAACGCCGGGCTGCCCTGGGACTGCGTGCTCAGCGCCGAACTGGCGCGGCGCTACAAGCCCGACCCCGAGGTGTACCTGATGGCGGCCCGTCTGCTGGGCTGCGTGCCGGGCGAACTGATGATGGTCGCCGCGCACGTCGACGATCTGCAGGCCGCCCGCGCCTGCGGCCTGCGCACGGCCTACGTGCATCGGCCGCTGGAGTTCGGGCCCGACGCACCGCCCAGGGCGGCGCGGCCCGAGGGCTTCGACGTGGTGGCCGGCGACTTTCTCGACCTGGCGCGCCAGCTCGGCGCATGACCGGCGCCGGGCCGTTCCCAAGGCGGTCGCTCCCCCTCGGGGGGACGGCGCGCAGCGCATTGGGGGCAGTATGAACGAGGCGGCCGCCGCCGAGGTGCTGCTGCTGCGCGCCTACGAAAGCACCGGCTTCGCCGGCTGGAGCGACGCCGACCGCGCCGGGGCCAGCCGCAGCGCACTGCAGGCGGTG
>JBGAII010000019.1:0-41460 GCA_044225625.1 Rubrivivax sp. | reverse complement strand
CGTGTCCAGCGTCAGTCCGAAGCGCTGCACCCAGCGTGCCGCCAGCGCCACCAGCGCCGGCGCCTCGCCGCGCTTCAGCTCGATCTCCAGCTCGCACAGCGGCCAGCGGCGCCCGGCGGCCACCAGCGCGCCCTGGTCGAAGGCCAGTTCGGCGACGCAGCCGGCACCGCGCAGCAGCCGGCGGGTGCGCGTCACCACGGTACCGTAGATGGGCTGCAACACGCCATCGCCCAACGCGCTGCGCAGTGCCGCGCCCGCAGGACTGCCGTCGTGCAGTGCCGGGTCGGCCTGCGGCGCGCTGCCGGCCGCCACGCGCACCGGCACCTCGTGTTCCAGCCGCTGCCAGATGCCGTCGCCGGCCCCCTTGAGCGTCTGCACCCATTGGCGGCCCTCCTTGCGCACGCGCAGCGCCAGGCCGGCAGCCGCGAGGCGGCGGTCCTCGGTGTCGAAATAATGCGCCCGCAGCGCGATGCGCGTGGCCGTGGTGGTGGCCACAGCCACGGCCAGCGCCTTGCGTTGCGCGGCAGGCACCTGGAACTTCAACTCGATCTCGGTCATCGCCCGCGCATCATGCCTGCGTAAAATGACAACCTTCGATTCCTGCCCCGCCGACCGACATGTCCCTCTTCGCCCGCGCGCCCTACAAGTCCGAGATCTCGAACTTCATCGACGAGCTGAAGGCGCAGAAGCCCACGCTGGAGGCCGAGCAGCGCGCCGGCCGCGCGCTGCTGTGGGACCGGCGGATCGACCGCCAGGCGCTGGACGACTGGAACCGCGCGCGCGTGCCGCAGCAGCCGTACGTGTACCAGACGAAGACCACGCCCTGAGTCGATGAACACCGAACCGTCCGCCGCCGCGGCCGGCGAGGTCATCGCCCTGGCCGAGCCGGCCGAGGCACCGTCGCCCGAGGTGGTGGACCAGGTGGCACTGGCGCGGCTGTACGGCGAGCCGCTGTTCAAGCTGCCGCAGGACCTGTACATCCCGCCGGATGCGCTGGAGGTCTTCCTCGAAGCCTTCGAAGGCCCGCTGGACCTGCTGCTGTACCTGATCCGGCGGCAGAACTTCAACATCCTCGACATCCCGCTGGCCGACGTGACGCGGCAGTACCTCGACTATGTCGAACAGATCCGTCGACGCAACCTGGAATTGGCCAGCGAATACCTGTTGATGGCGGCGATGCTGATCGAGATCAAGTCGCGCATGCTGCTGCCGCCGAAGAAGACGGCCGATGGCGCCGAGGTGGCCGACCCGCGCGCCGAGCTGGTGCGCCGGCTGCTCGAGTACGAACAGATGAAGCTGGCCGCGGCCAAGCTGGATGCGCTGCCGGTGCTGGGCCGCGACTTCCTGCGCGCCCAGGTGACCATCGAGCAGTCGCTCGAACCACGCTTCCCCGACGTGGACGTGAATGAGCTACGCGAGGCCTGGCTGGCGATCCTGAAGCGCGCCAAGCTCAACCAGCACCACCACATCACGCGCGAGCAGCTGTCGGTGCGCGAGCACATGAGCATCGTGCTCAAGCGGCTGCAGGGCCGCCGCTTCGTCGAGTTCCAGGACCTGTTCGACACCTCGCGCGGCGTCGGCGTGCTGGTCGTCACCTTCATCGCGATGCTCGAGCTGGCGCGCGAGAACCTGCTGGAGCTGACGCAGGCCGAGGCGTTCGCGCCGATCTACGTGCGGCTGGCCTACACGCCCAGCTGACGCGCGCCCGCATTGAGGCGGCGTACCGCCGGGCCGACACCGCAGCGCGGGTCGGCTAAAGTTGTACGATGAATTCCCTGCTACCGGCGACCACCGCGGCGCGCTTTCGCAACCTCGAGCCTTCGGCGCGCCTGTCCGATCGCGTGGCCGAGGCGCTGGCGGCCGAGATCCAGGCCGAGCGGCTGGCGCCCGGTGATCGCCTGCCGACCGAGAGCGCACTGTCGGCGCAGTTCGGGGTCAGCCGGACCGTCGTACGCGAGGCGGTGTCGCGCCTGAAGTCGTTGGGCATGGTCGAGCCGCGCCAGGGGAGTGGTGTTTACGTCTGCCAGGCCGGCATCCCGCCGTTGGCCTTCGACGTGCAGCGTGCTGTGTCGAAGGAAGCCGTGATACAGATGGCCGAGGTGCGCCGCGCGCTCGAGGCCGAGGTGGCAGCGCTGGCGGCACAGCGGCGCACGCGCAGCGATCTGAAGCGCCTACGCCAGAGCATCGCGGCGCTCGACGCCGCCGTGGCTGCGGGCGGCGACGGCGTGTTGCAGGACGTGGCCTTCCACCGCAGCATCGCCGACGCAGCGCGCAACCCGTTCCTGCTGGACACCCTGCACTACCTGAGCCGCCTGTTGCAGGGGGCCACGCGCGTCACGCGTGCCAACGAGGCGCGGCGCGAAGACTTCACGCGAGCGGTTCGCGACGAGCACGAGCGCATCGTCCAGGCGATCGAAGCCGGCGACGCGACGCGTGCGCGCCAGGCCGCGTCGCGGCACATGGACAACGCCATCCAACGCATCGAGCAGGCCGACCCGGCCTTCTGGAAGATGGAGGGCACGGCGCTCGCCCAGGCACTGATGAGACCGCAGCGCTGAGGTGAAACCCGCATGGGCAGCCGGCCTCAAAGTTGTATGATGACCTGATCAATTTTCCGGACCCTGCACCCCCTTGGAACTGCTCGGCATCGACCATTTCACGCTGCGCGTCGCACCGCACGATCTGGCGACGTTGCGCGGCTTCTACGTCGACGTGCTCGGCCTGCGCGAAGGCGCGCGCGCCGACTTCGACTTCCCCGGACATTGGCTGTACGCCGGCACGCAAGCCGTGGTGCACCTGGCCGGCAACCAGCCGGCGGGAGAGGCGCCGGTTTCGCCCGAGTTGCCCACAGGACGATTCAACCACGTCGCGCTGCGTGCTCGCGGCCTCGCGGCCATGCGCGCGCACCTGCAGGACCTGGGCATCGACTGGCGGCAGTCCCCGGACTGCCGGTTCACCAGCTCTTCCTGCGCGACCCGGTGGGCCTGCAGATCGAGTTGAGCTCGACGCGGCCGAACTGGCCGAGAGGTTCTCCACCGGTCGCGCGGCCTACTGAGCAGGGTCGCGTACACGTGGCTTACCTCGAACTGCAGGGCATCGCCAAGCGCTTCGGCGAAGTGGAGGTGGTGGCGGAGATGACGCTGGCGGCCGAGCCGGGCGAGTTCATCGTGCTCGTCGGCGCCTCCGGCTGCGGCAAGTCGACCACGCTGCGCATGATCGCCGGGCTGGAGGCGCCGAGCCAGGGCCGCATCGTCATCGATGGGCGCGACGCGACCCAGTCCACGCCGGCGGATCGCGACATTGCCATGGTGTTCCAGAACCGCGCTGTATCCCGCAGAACATGAGCTTCGCGCTGGAGCTGGCCGGCACCCCGCGCGCGCAGATCGCGCAGCGTGTGCAGGCCGCAGCCAAGGTGCTGAACATCACGCACCTGCTGGCGCGCAAGCCGAAGGAGCTGTCGGGCGGCCAGCGCCAGCGCGTGGCGATGGGCCGCGCCATCGTGCGTGAGCCGAAGGTCTTCCTGTTCGACGAACCGCTGTCCAACCTGGACGCCAAGCTGCGCGGCCACATGCGTATCGAGATCGCGCTGCTGCACCGCCGCCTGGGCAAGACCGCGGTGTATGTCACGCACGACCAGATCGAGGCGATGACGCTGGCCGACCGCATCGTCGTCATGGACCAAGGGCGCATCCAGCAGATGGGCACGCCCGACGAAGTGTTCAACCGCCCGCTGAATCAGTTCGTCGCTGGTTTCATCGGCAACCCGGGCATGAACTTCCTCGGCCACGGCAGGCCGATGGCGACCGCCTGCTCGCCGCCTGCGACGTACCCGCAGCGTAGGCCGCGGCCAGGCCCCAGGCCGCCGGTCGCGGGTCGGCGTGCGCCCACACCTGCAGTCGACGACGCAGCGGCGCTGACGCTGCCGCTGCGCGTCGATGTCTGCGAATACCTGGGCACCGAAACCGTGCTCGGCTGCAGCTGCGCGGCCGTGACGCCGCGTCTCTGGATGCTGGGCACGATCACGCTGGTCGTCCCCGGCGGCACAGCGGCAGCGCGGGGGACGTGCAGCGTTGGCGCATGCACCTCTGGAGCAGCTGTTTGTTTCGAACCCGGCGGTCATGGCCGCCTGTTGACCAGTCCCAACCCACAGGAGACACACGATGAAGCGTCGTCAACTCATCCAGGGCGCGCCGCCGCGCTGCGCTCGGCCCGTTCATCCACGTGCAGGCGCAGGACCGCTATGCCAAGTACCGGGGCCAGACCATCGTCGTCAACTACCCGGCGCACCCGCACTACGACCAGGCCGAGAAGCTGTTCGCCGAGTTCACCGCACAGACCGGCATCAAGGTCGAGCGCGACAAGATGCAGTACCTGCGCATGAAGGACAAGCAGGTGCTGGAGATGGGCAAGAAGGGCAATGGCGACTACGACGTCATCACCTACGTGGTGATGTGGAAGACGGAGTACGTGGCCAAGAACCTGCTCGAGCCGCTGGACACCTACATGGCCAACAAGGGCGCTGGCCGAACCGGGCTGGGACCAGAAGGACATCATCCCCAAGTACTGGGACACCAACGCCCTGGTGGGCGGGCCGAAGATGTACCTGCACCCGGCCCCGTGGCCCTACGGCGTCCCCTTCGGTGCCGAGACCGGCGTGCTGGCCTATCGCACCGACATCCTGGCCAAGCACGGCATCGCGGTGCCGAAGACCTACGATGAACTGCTGCGCGCCTGTCGCACGGTGAAGGACAAGGAAGGCATCGGCGGCCTGACCTCGCGCGGCCAGACCGGCCACCAGGTCACCGCGGCGTGCTGCACGAGGCTGAACGGCGGCAATGTCTTCGACCAGAATTTCCGCGCGGTGCTGAACAACCCGGCCGGCGCGCGCGCCGAATCCGAAGGAGATCGTCGACACCAGCCGCCCGGCCGGCGGGGTCCCGCCGCTGCCAGGCGGCGTTCTACCTGGACGACAACCAGATGGCGCAGGACCGCAGAACGGCCGCGTTCCGATGCATCCCCAGGGCACGCAGTATTCGCCCTGCTAGGAACGGCGCAACATCAAGCGACCTTCGAGCACCACCGAAAACGTGAAGATCCGCCCTGGCAACGGCAACATCAATCGGCGACCACCGAGAACGTGGAGGTGGCACACCAAGTACTCACCGAGCGCGAGCTGCGCGAGCGACCATCTGCAACCCCGACTGGCGGCCGCTGATCCCCGAGTGGGACATCAGCCAGCAGATCATCGGCCAGGCGCTGCCGGACGTGATCACCGGCAAGAAGCCCGCCAAGCAGGCCCTGGACGGCACCGTCAAGGAGATCGAGGACGTCGCGCAAGGACGGATGGCTCAAGTCCTGAGTCTGCGCGGCGCAACGCCGGGAGTGCAGCGGCGCGATGACCGGCCCGCCTGGCGCGGCTGACGCCTTACCTCACCACATCCTGCCCGCCGCGGCGGTGCTGGCCGGGCTGGCCTGGCCCATCGCCGACGCAGTGCAGCTGAGCGCCTACGACTGGCCGCTGGGCACCGACTGGTCCACCGCGCGCTGGGTGGGGCTGGAGGCCTGGCGACATGCTGCGCTCGCCGCAGGTGTGGACCTCGATGGAGCGTGACCTCCTTCGCCTTCGTGATCATCGCCGTCGCTGCAGATGCGAGATCGAACTGGCGGCGCTGTTCCTGGAGAAGCGGTGCAGCATGCGGCTGTTCCGCACAGTGTTCGTGCTGCCGATGATGATCGCGCCGATCTGCGTGGGCCTGATCTGGCGCTACCTGTTCGACGCCAACTTCGGCCCCATCAACCTGTGGTCCGGCGCGCTGGGCTTCGCGCCGCGCGCCTGGCTGGCCGTCCCCGAGTTGGCCTTCCTGGCGATCGTCGTCACCGACATCTGGCAGTGGACGCCCTTCGTGCTGATCATGGTGCTGGCGGCGCTGCAGGGCATCGACGGCAGCGTCATCGAGGCGGCGCGCATCGACGGCGCCAGCGCCTGGCAGCAGATCACGCGCGTCAAGCTGCCGGTGATCAAGCCGATCCTGGTGGTGACGTTGCTGATGCGCATGATCGACGGCTTCCGCGGCCTGGAGGTGGTGTACGTGATGACCTTCGGCGGCCCCGGGCAGAGCACCGAACTGTTCTCGCTGCACATCTACAAGGCGGCCTTCATCAGCCAGAAGCTGGGCTATTCGGCGGCGCTGTCGGTCCTGCTGCTGTGTATCGTTGCGGCGCTGGCGCTGGCGGTGCTGCTGATCGCCAACCCGCTGCGGCCCCGGGGGGCGCGGTGAGCGCGGCCGGCGCGGTGCGTGAGGGCGGCCCGCAGCGCGGTTCGCCGCTGCACTACGCGGTGCTGGGCCTGCTCGCCGCCGCCTGCCTGCTGCCGGTGGTGATGATGGTGCTGGTGTCCTTCAAGACCGAGGCGCAGATCTTCGACACGCGCTGGTCCTGGCTGTTCATGCCGACGATGGACAACTACCGCTCGGTCATCCAGGACGGCCACATCGACCGCTACCTGATGAACAGCATCAAGGTGTCGATCGCCGCCACGCTGATCACGCTGATGCTGGGCACGATGTGCGCCTATGCGATGGCCCGCTTCCGCTTCCTGGGCCGCGAGCCGCTGGGCTATGCGACGCTGATCCTGCGCACGCTGCCTCCTGCCGTGCTGGCCGTGCCGGTGTTCGTGCTGTGGTCGGCCTGGGGCATCGCCGACACGTTGTCGGGCGTGGTGCTGGTCTACGTGGCGCTGAACCTGCCGTTCACCATCTGGCTGCTTTATGGCTTCGTCGACCAGTTGCCGATCGAGTTGGAGGAAGCGGCTGCCATCGACGGCTGCGGTCCGTTCCGTGTGTTCTGGCGCATCGTGCTGCCACTGCTGAAGCCCGGCCTGGCGGCGGCAGCGATCTTCACCTTCCGGCTGGCCTGGAACGAGTTCATCCTGAGCTTCATCCTGACCAACCGCGTCACACGCACGCTGCCGGCATCGATCTCCAACTACATCACCGACACCGGCGTGGAGTGGGGAAAGATCATGGCCGCCGGTGTGTTGATCGCACTGCCGCCGCTGATCTTCACCTTCGTCGCGGCCAAGCAGATCATCACCGGGCTGACCGCCGGAGCGGTCAAGGGCTGAACGCCCCTCTTCTTGGAGACTTCCATGGACAAGCAGACCCTCATCGACTCCTGGGCACAGAACACCGCGGCTTCACAGCCCTGCAACACCGCGCAGATGCACGCGCGCATCGCCCGCTGGGGCGACATTCCGGCCAGCCCGCGGGCCTTCGTCGACACCTGGATCGACGGCCACCAGCGCACCCTCTACAGCGTCATCGGTTCGGGCACGTCACCGACGACCCGAACTTCAAGCGCCGCGAGAACTTCCACGACTACATCGTCGCCCCCAAGGGCTGCGGCGCGACGATGCACTGGCACGACAGCGAAGAAGTGTTCGTCGTGCAGGCCGGCCGCTGGGAGGTGGACTGGATCGATGGTGCCACCGGCCAGGTGCATACCGTGACGCTGGGGCCGCGCGACACCATCAGCGTGCCGCCCTTCGTGCACCGCGCTTTCCGCAGCCTGGACGGCGACGACCCGGTGACGGGCGGCATGCTGGTGTCGGTGCTCGGCGGCAAGCACCCCGGCCGGGTGATGTGGGACGCGAGCGTGGCCGACAAGGCCAAGGCGCTCGGTGCCGGCTTCGGCCCGGACGGCATGGCGGCGCGCATTCCCTGATCGGCCGGAGCTCACGCCGTGCGCCACTCCACCGACCGGATCCTGTGCACCCACGTCGGCTCGCTGCCGCGGCCGCAAGGTGTGGTGGACCTGCTGGCCCGCCGCGAGGCCGGCGAGGCCGTCGACGAAGACACGTTCTATGCGCGCATGCGCGACGCAGTGGCCGACGTGGTGCGCCGCCAGCGCGAGGCCGGCATCGATGTCGTCAGCGACGGCGAGCAGGCCAAGGTCGGCTATGCCAACTACCTGCGCGACCGCTTCTCCGGTTTTTCCGGCGAGAGTGCGGCCGTGCGCGGTGCCGACCTGGAGGACTTTCCGGACTACCTGGCGCGCCTGCTGAAGCGGCGCGAGGGCGCGGTGAAGATCCACCGCCCCTGCTGCACCGGCGAGATCCGGCTGCGCAACGAACGCCCGCTGCGCGAGGACATCGCCAACCTGCAGGCCGCGCTGCAAGGCAGCGGCGCCGAGGAGGCCTTCATGAACGCCGCCTCGCCGGGCGTGGTGGCGGTGTTCCAGCCGAACCGCTACTACCCATCGCAGTCGGCCTATCTGGAGGCGCTGGCCGAGGCCATGCGCCACGAGTACCAGGCCATCGTCGACGCCGGCTTCGTGCTGCAGATCGACTGCCCCGACCTGGCGATGGGCCGCCACGTCGCCTACAAGGACCTGGACGACGAGGCCTTCCTGGCCAGGCTGCACGAGCAGCTGGAAGCGCTGGACCATGCACTGCGCGGCCTGCCGGCCGAACGCATCCGCATGCACCTGTGCTGGGGCAACTACGAAGGCCCGCACCACCGCGACGTCGACCTGCGCAAGATCTTCGCCGCCGTGCTGCGGGCCCGGCCGCAGGCGCTGCTGTTCGAAGCGGCGAACCCGCGCCACGCACACGAGTGGGCGGTGTTCGAAGAGCTGAAGGCGCTGATCCCCGACGACAAGATCCTCGTGCCTGGCGTGGTGCAGTCCTCGTCGAACTACATCGAGCACCCCGAGCTGGTGGCGCAGCGGCTGGAGCGCTTTGCGCAGATCGTCGGCCGCGAGCGCGTGATGGCCGGCTCGGACTGTGGCTTTTCCACCTTTGCCGGCGACGGCCTGGTCGAGCCGCAGATCGTCTATGCCAAGCTGCGTGCCATGGCCGAGGGCGCTGCGCGGGCCAGCCGCAGGCTGTGGGCGTGATGATGCCGGCGAACTTCGTGCTGGTGCACGGCGCCTGGCACGGCGGCTGGTGCTGGGACAGGGTGGCCACAGGCCTGCGCGCGCAGGGCCATGCCTGCTTTGCGCCCACGCTGCGCGGGCTGGCGCACCGCTGCGCCGCGCTGACGCCCACCTTGGATGCCGACGACCATGTGGAAGACGTGGCCGGGCTGATCGAGGCGCTCGACCTGCAGCGCGTGGTGCTGGTGCTGCATTCCTACGCCGGGCTGCTGGGCCCGGCGCTGCAGGCGCGGCTCGGCCAGCGCATCGTGCACCAGTGCTTCGTCGAAGCGGTGTTGCCGGCGCCCGGCCAATGCATGCTCGACCTGCTGGTGCGGCGGCGCGCTACCTGCTGTGCGTCAGGAACACGGCAATGGCTGGCCTTCCCGCCGCCCGACCCAGCACGCAGTTCCACCTGGGCGGCGCGGTCGCCGACGGCATTGCGCGCCGCCTGACGCCGCGCCCTGGCGCCGACGCCGGTCCGCGCAGCACAGGCAGACGTGTTCGCCCACGCAGGCGAATATCTGCTGGCCAGCGACCGCGATCCACAACCCTATGCCCGCTTTGCGGCCGCTGCCGAAGCGGCCGGCTGGCCCGGTGACGCGCATGCCCGGCGGCCACCTGCTGATGCTGACGCGGCCCGCCGCATTGACGGGCCACCTGCTTTCCCTTGCCCTCGCCCTGGAGCGGCCATCAGCACCAATCCACCGTGGGCCTGATCGGCCTGGGCGCCATGGGCAGCGGCATGGCGCAGTCGCTGCGCGCCGGCGGCCACGCGCTGCGCGTCTGCGACGCGCGCAGCGGCGTGGCCGCGGCCTTTGCCGCCGCACGCGGCCAAACCATGCCACACCCCGCCGACCTGGCCGCGACCTGCGACGTGGTGGTGTCGGTGGTCGTCAACGCCCAGCAGACGGAGGAGGTGCTGTTCGGTCCGCGCGGTTGCGCCGCGGCGCTGCGCCCCGGCAGCGTCTTCGTGATGTGTTCCACCGTCGACCCCAACTGGTCGGGGCGCTCGAAGACCGGCTGGCCGAGCGCGGGCTGCTGTACCTGGACGCCGATCTCCGGCGGCGCGGCCAAGGCCGCCAGCGGCCAGATGACGATGATGACCGCCGGGCGGCCCGAGGCCTATGCCAAGTGCCAGCCGGTGCTGGACGCGATGGCCGCCAAGGTCTACCGGCTCGGCGACCGCGCCGGCGCCGCCAGCAAGGTGAAGATCATCAACCAGCTGCTGGCCGGCGTGCACATCGCCGCCGCCGCCGAGGCCATGGCGCTGGGGCTGCGCGAAGGCGTGGACCCGGCCGCGCTGTACGAGGTCATCACCCACAGCGCCGGCAACAGCTGGATGTTCGAGAACCGCATGGCCCACGTGCTGGCCGGCGACTACACGCCGCTGTCGGCGGTGGACATCTTCGTCAAGGACCTGGGGCTGGTGCTCGACCTGGCGCGCGCCAGCAAGTTTCCGCTGCCGCTGTCGAGCACCGCGCACCAGATGTTCATGCAGGCCTCGACCGCCGGTTTCGCCAAGGAGGACGACAGCGCCGTGATCAAGATCTTCCCCGGCATCGAGCTGCCCAAATCATGATTCTTGGTTGCATTGCGGACGACTTCACCGGCGGCACCGATCTCGCCAACAACCTGGTGCGCGCCGGCATGCGCACCGTGCAGCTCATCGGCGTCCCCGACAGCCCGGTCGCCGGATTGCGACGCAGCGGTGGTGGCGCTGAAGTCGCGCACCGCGCCGGTGGCCCAGGCGGTGGCGCAGTCGCTGGCTGCGGCGCGCTGGCTGCGCGCGCAAGGCGCAACGCAGATCTACTTCAAGGTCTGCTCCACCTTCGACTCCACGCCGCAGGGCAACATCGGCCCGGTGACCGAAGCGCTGATGGACGAACTGGGCGCCGACTTCGTGGTGGTCACGCCGGCCTTCCCGGAGAACGGGCGCACGATCTTCAAGGGCCACCTGTTCGTCGGCGACCAGCTGCTGTCGGACAGCCCGATGAAGAACCACCCGCTGACGCCGATGACCGACGCCAACCTGCTGCGCGTGCTGCAGGCGCAGCTCGACCCGGCCCGCGGCCGCCGTGTCGGCCTGATCGACTACCGCGCCGTGTCCCGCGGCGCCCAGGCCATCGCGCAGCGCATCGAGGCGCTGCGCGCCGACGGCGTGGCGCTGGCCATCGTCGATGGCTTGAGCGACGACGACCTGCACCGCCTGGCCCAGGCCGCGGCCCGGCTGCCGCTGGTGGTGGCCGGCTCGGGCCTGGCCATCGGCATCCCCGCGCTGCATGGCCTGCAGCCCGACGCCCGCGCCGCGATGCTGCCGCCCGCGGGCGGCTACAGCGCCGTGGTCTCAGGCAGCTGCTCGGCCGCCACCAACGCGCAGGTGGCGACCTTCATCGCCGCCGGCGGCCCGGCCTTCGCGCTGGACCCGCTGCAGCTGGCCGCGGATGGCGACGCCGTGGTGCAGCAGGCGCTGGCCTGGGCCAGGCCGCTGCTCGGCCGGGCACCGGTGCTGGTGTATGCGACCGCTGCGCCCGACGCGGTGCGCGCGGTGCAGCAGCAGCTGGGCGCCGAACACGCCGGTGCAATCGTGGAACAGGCGCTGTCGCGCCTGGCCGTCGGCCTGGTGGAGGCCGGCGTCGGCCGCCTGGTGGTGGCCGGCGGCGAGACTTCCGGCGCCTGCGTGCAGGCCCTGGGCATCACGCAGCTGCGCATCGGTCCGCAGATCGACCCCGGGGTGCCCTGGTGCCACGCGGCCACGCCGGTGCGGCGCGAAGGGCTGCACCTGGCGCTGAAGTCCGGCAACTTCGGCGGCGGCGACTTCTTCGGCCGCGCCTTCGAGCTGCTGTGAACGACGCGCCGAACACCCGCGAAGAGATCTGCCGCGTCGGCCGATCGTTGTACGAGCGCGGCTACGTGCATGCCAGCGCCGGCAACATCAGCGTGCGGCTGGACGACGGCTTCCTGATCACGCCCACCGACGCCTGCCTGGGCACGCTGGACCCGGCGCGGCTGGCGCGCATCGATGCCGCCGGCCAGCAGACCGGCGGCGACCGCGCCAGCAAGACGCTGGCGCTGCACCGGCGCATCTACGAGGCTGCGCCCGACGCGCGCTGCGTCATCCACACGCACAGCACGCACCTGGTCGCGCTGACGCTGCAAGGCGTGTGGAGCGAAGACGACATCCTGCCGCCGATCACGCCCTACTTCGTGATGAAGGTGGGCCATGTGCCGCTGATTCGCTACCACCGCCCCGGCGACCCGCAGGTGGCCGAGCTGGCGGCGCGGCGCATCGAGGCCATGGCCGCGCGCGGCACGCCGATCCGCGCGCTGATGCTGGAGCGCCTGGGGCCCAACGTCTGGCACCGCAGCCCGGCCGAGGCCAGCGCCGTGCTCGAAGAACTGGAAGAGACCGCGAAGCTGTGGCTGCTGTGCCAGCCGCGCCCCGAGCCGCTGAGCGAGGCGCGCATCGACGAACTGCGCCGCCAGTTCGCCGCCGCCTGGTGAGCGGCCGCGCGCTCGGGCAGCACCCGGCGCGGCGCGCCGCCTTCATCGCCGGTGCACGCGCGGTCGTGCCCAGCCTGCCGGCGATGGCCGTCTGGGGCGTGGTCACCGGCGTGGCGATGATGAAGCTGGGCCTGGCGCTGGCGCCCGCGCTGGGCATGACCTTCATCGTCTATTCCGGCACTTCGCAGCTGACGGTGCTGCCGCTGATGGCGGGCTCCACCGCCGTGCTGACGATGGTGCTGGCCGCCGCGCTGGCCGGGCTGCGCTTCGTGGTCTACAGCGCGCTGCTGTCGCGCCATCTGGCGCGCGTGCCGCTGCCGCTGCGCCTTTGCACCTGCTTCCTCACCATCGACGGACCGCTGGCCGTGTTGACCCAGGCGCAGGCGCGTGGGCCGCTGGTGCAGCGCGTGGCGCTGCTCAACGGCGCCAACCTGTTGACCGCGCTGGTGTGGTGCGCCAGCTCGGTGCTGGGCATCGCGCTCGCCGCGCTGCTGCCGCTGGGCGCCGAGCTGGGCTACCTGGCGGTGCTGGCGCTGCTGGCCTTCACCATGCCGATGCTGTCGGGCCGCCCGGCCTGGGCTGCCGCCGCGGCCAGCGTCGCGGTGACGCTGCTGGGCGCGCACTGGCCGCACCGGCTGGGCACCTTTGCCGCGGTGCTGGCCGGCGTGGCGGCGGCGCTGTGGGCCGCGCCCCGGGCGCGCGGGCGCGGAGACTGAGGCCGTGCACTACAGCGCGCTGGAACTGTGGACGCTGATCGGGCTGCTGGCGCTGCTGACGCTGGTGTCGCGCAGCTTCTTCGTGCTGCTGCCGCGGCGCTGGCAGCCGCGCGGCCGCGTCGAGCAGGCACTGCGCTACGCGCCGCTGGCCGCACTGCTGGCCATCACCGCGCCCGAGGTAGTGCAGCAGCTGCCCGCGGCGCTGCAGCAGCCCGCGCCGGCCTGGGCCGTCGCCACCGATGCGCGGCTGGTGTCGGCGCTGGTGCTGGCCGCGGTGATCCGCCTGACGCGGCACACGCTGTGGGGGCTGGTGGCCGGCATCCTCGCGTTTGTGCTGCTGGGCCTGCCGGCGGGCTGAAGCCGCCCTGCGGGCCGACCCGGGCGCCGCACCCGTGCGAGCAGGATCCCGGCCCCTCGAAGGCCTTTGGCAGCGGACTCAACCGACGCGATAGTTCCTGGCCTGTTCGGCGATCTTGGCAGCGTCGAAGGAGTTGATCTCCTCGATGAGGTCGTTGGTGAAGAAGTCGCTCGGGTTCTGGATTGCATTCCAGCCGAACACGTCCAGCAACGCCGCCACCGACTGAGGCCGGAAGTAGCCGAACTTGCGCACCGTATCGCCTTCCTGGAAGCTGAGACCTTCGATCTGCGCCCGCATCACGCGCAGCGAATCCTGCAGCGCCTTCTCGGGCGCGACGCCCTGCGGCACCTGCTCCGGGTAGACCTTCCAGTGCAGGCGGATGGCGGCCTCGGGGTTGTTGATCAGGAAGACGGTGCTCTTCGCGACCGCACGGCCCACGCCGACGACGGTCTTGCGGTTGCGCGCGATGTAGTCGCGCCGCGCGAACAGGCAGGCGCCGAACAGGTCCTTGAAGCGCGGTGGATTCGGCAGCGGGCGCAGCGTGATGCCGAGACTTTCCAGCTGTTTGATCTGCGAGCGCGGTGCCACGTAGGCATCGACCTGCTCCGAGCGCAAGGCCTGGCCGGCCTGCGCGCCCGAGCCGACGGCGATCAGACGAATGTCGGTGGCGGGGTTCAGGCCCGCATCGCGGGCCGCATAGCGCACCATCGCCACGCCCTCGTTGGCCAGTGTCGGTACCCCGATCAGCTTGCCCTTGAGGTCGACGATGCTGCGGGCCGGATGGTCGGCCAGCACCGCGACTTCGGTCGGGTAGACGCGGATCTGCTCGTAGAAGAACGACAGGCCCAGGTCCTGTCCCGACGCGGCGCGTGCCATCACCGGTGTGTACGAGCCCGAGCCGATGTCCTGGTCACCCTTGGCGACCAGTTGCACCGCGCCGGTGATGCCGCCGGCGCCCGCCAGCACCGGCTCCACGCGCAGGTTCTCCTGGTCGTAGAAGCCCAGCACCTTCGGGATGGATGTCTGATTGGCGACCGCCGGCGACATCGTCGGGATCGACAGGATGTAGCGCACCGTCGTTGCCGCGCGAAGCGGCAACGGCATCACGCCGGCCGCCGTCGCTGCCGTCGCCCAGCGCAAGGCATCGCGGCGACCCGGGGAGGGAACAGATGTCATGCGAACTCCTTCCAACAACAGTAAGCGAAACGATGACCCACGCGCGGCATCTCGACCGCGCCGTCAGACCGCCGGTCCGGAGCGTCGCGCCTTCTCCGACGGGTCCCAGAAGAGCACTCGCCGTCGCAGCGCCTTGACCAGCCGGTTCAACGTCAGGCCGATGAAGGACAGCACGAGCAGAACCGAGAACTGGCCGGCGACGTCCATGTTGAAGTTCATGGTCTGGATCAGCGTGCCCAGCCCTGCTTCGGCGCCGACGAACTCGGCAACGATCACGCCAATCAGCGCCAGCACCACCGCCAGCTCCAGCCCCGCCATCACGAAAGGCAGCGCACCGGGCAGGCGCAGGTAGAGGAAGACCTGCCAGTGCGACGCGCCGAGCGCGGTCATCAGGTTCACCCGCTCCTCGTCCGCGGAGCGCAGGCCGGCGATGGTGTTCACCATCAGCGGGAAGAAGCAGATGATGGCGGCGCTGAAGATCTTCGACTGGATGCCCAGCCCCAGCCACAGCACGAAGATCGGCGCGAGCGCGACCTTCGGCATCGACTGGAACATGATGATGTAGGGGTACATCAGCAGGTCCGCCAGGCGGTAGGTGGCGATCAGCGTACCCAGCACCAGCCCGAGGCCGGTGCCGATGGCGAAGCCGAGCAGCGTCTCCATCAGCGTGATGCCGCCGTGGCGCAGATACAGGCCGGAACTCAAGCCCCGCCAGAGGGCGACCAGCACCTCCGACGGCGCGGGAAGCACGTAGGACGGGATCGAGCTCACCCGGCAGACGAGTTCCCACAGCAGCACCGTCGCTGCGAACAGGGCCAGCATCAGACCCAGGTGACGTTTGCCGCTCATCAGTCGACGCCTCCGCGCAGGTTGAACAACGCCCTGATGCGGGTCACGTAGGCACCGAACTCGGGCGAAGCCATGGTTTCCAGGCTGCGCGGTCGCGGCAGATCCACCACGATGTCGTCGATGAAGCGGCCGGGCCGCGGCGACATCACCAGCACGCGGTCGGCCAGGTAGACCGCCTCGGGAATCGAGTGCGTGATCAGCAGAACGGTCTTGCGCCGCTCCATCCAGATGCGCTGAAGCTCCACGTTCATGTGCTCTCGCGTCATCGCATCGAGCGCGCCGAAAGGCTCGTCCATCAGCAGCAGCGAGGGGTCGTGGATCAGCGCGCGGGCGATGGCCACGCGCTGCTGCATGCCGCCCGACAGTTCCCACGGGTAGCGGGCCTCGAAGTCCTTCAGTCCGACCAGATCGAGCAGTTCGCGTGCCACCTCGCGGTGCCGCCGCAGATCGAGCTTCAGCACCTGCGCCGGCAGAAGCACGTTGTCCAGCACGGTCCGCCACGGAAACAGCACCGGCGACTGAAAGACGATGCCGACGTCGTTGCGCGGCCCGATGACCGGCCGGCCGCGGATGCTCGCCAGCCCGGTGGACAGCGGCTGCAGGCCGGCCAGGATCTTCAGCAGCGTCGACTTGCCGCAGCCGGAAGGGCCCACCACCGCGATGAACGAGCCTTCGTCGACGGCGACGTTCAGACGGTCCAGCGCCAACACGTCGCCTTGGCGCGCGGCATAGCGCTTGGTCAGGTCTCTGATGTCGATGGCCGCGGGGGCTGCCGCGTCGCGAGGCTCAACGTCTGCAGGGGTGACCGTCATCGTGCGGGGTTGTTCATTGATCTGCAACCGATTGCATTCGGTTGTTCCAATGTTGCCGCAACTTTAGCCTGCGTGTCAAACGAAAAGATTACTTTCTGGTTGCGCTCTGATTCGGTGCGAGGATATGATTCATGCAACCGATTGCATTGAATGCCTCTGACTCACACCTGGAGAAACACATGAGTGCCGAAGGACTCCCTCGATTCAGCCCCACCGAGATCGCGCGTCGCCACGCCGCGGCGCGCGCCCTTGCCGAACGGCACGGCGTGGATGCCCTGCTGCTCTTCGGCCACAGCGGCTCGCGCCGCCACTATCAGGCCGACATCCACTATCTGACCGAGGTCGCGCCCTATCACGAGTCCTACTGCCTCTTGCCGGTCAAGGGCGACCCGGTGCTGTGGATCACCCATCACAACCACTTCGCGAGCGCGCGCGAAGTGTCGAGCGTCGAAGACGTGCGCCGGAGCACGCGTGACGCAGCAACCGTCATCGCCGCCGAAATCAACAAGCGCGGACTGGGCAGCGCGCGCATCGGCCTGGTCGGCCCGATGTTCTATCAGGAGCACGGCCACCTCACCGGCCAGCTGCCCGGCGCCACATGGGCGGATCTCAGCGCGGCCTTCAAGCGACTGCGCATCAAGAAGAGCGCCGAAGAGCTGGCCTGGCAGCGCATCGCCGCTGCGGGGTGTGACCGCGTGATGGCCGCGCTGCATGCGGCCATCCGGCCCGGCATCGAAGAGCGCGAGCTGCTGGTGTTGAGCGAGCAGGTGGCCTGGCAGTTCGGCTGCCAGCCGAACTTCCTCTACCTGAACAGCACGCCGATGAGCGCGTCGGAGAGCTGCGTCCCCAACCAGAACCTGTCGCGACGCAAGCTGCAGATGGGCGATGTCATCAACACCGAGCTGACCGTCAGCTACGGCATGTACTCGGCTCAGCTGCTGCGCCCGTTCTTCCTGGGCGAACCGACGGCGCAGTATGCGCACCTGTACGGCGTGCTCAAGCGTTCGCACGATCTGCTGGCCGAAGCGATGCGCCCGGGCGTGTCGCTCGACGCGCTGCGCGAGGTGTCGCTGGAGATCCAGCGCGGCGGCTACACGACGGTCGACGGCCTGCTGCACGGTTTCGGCGTCGACATCCTGCCGCCCGCGCTCGGACCGGCCTTCGCGCCACCGGCCGTACCGTATGTGCTGGAAACCGACGTCACCATCGTGCTGCAGCCCAACCCCACGACCGCGGACGAGAAGGTCGGCATGCAGCTGGGCCAGATGGGGCTGATCACCGCGGACGGCTACGTGTCGATGCACGCCTCGCCCTCCGAAGTCACCGTCTGCGGCTGAAGACCATGGCGACGCTGATCCACGGCGGCTACGTGGTCACGATGAATCCGGCGCGCGAGGTCTTTGCCGAAGGCTTCGTGCTGCTCGGCGACGACGGGCGCATCGACGCGGTGGGCCCGTCGTCGTGCGCTCCGTCCGGCTTCGCGGGCGAGCGGCTCGACGCGAACGGCATGATCGTGCTGCCGGGTCTGGTCAATGCCGGCCACCGTCCGTGGCAGCACCTGCTGATGGGGCTCGCAGCGGCGACGGACGAAGCGTTACTCGGCGCCGCCGAACGCCTGCTGGACAGCGAAGATCTCGCCGTTGCCGCCACGCTGGCGGCCACCGAGCTGGTCTGCGGCGGAACGACCACGGTGCTGCACCACCTGCCGCAGCGCGCGGATGCGCAGCGGCTGCAGGCGGCCACCGCGCCGTTTGCCGCCGCCGGCATGCGCCAGCTGGCGTGCATCGACCATGCGGCCACCGGACAGGACGCGGCCGAGGCCGCGCTCGGTGCCTGCGCCGGACTGGCCGCAGGCCGCATGGGCCTGGCACTGTCGGTCCTGGCGGACCCGGTCTCGATGGCCGAAAAGCGCGTCGACGAGGCCACTCTCGCATCGGCCCGTACGTTCGCGCGGCAGCATGGCCTGCGCATCGTCTGTGACCTGAGCGGTGCCGCCGACGATGCGCGCTGGGCGGCGGCCGCTCGTGCACAGGGCCGCAGCGCGCCCGTGCACCTGATGGAGCTGGGGCTTCTGGACCAAGATTGGCTCGTTGCGGGCCTGCAGCGCCTGCAGGCCGCGGATCTGATGCTGATCCGGGAGTCCGGATGCGCCGCGCTGGCCACGCCGCTGAGCGACGCGGCGCGCGGACAGGCCAGCGCCCACTGGACCGAGCTGGCGCACCACGGCGTCGTCTGCGCCCTGGGCACCGGCGGCCCGGCCTTCAGCGGCAGCGCGGACATGGTCGAGGAGATGAAGGCGATGGTCCTGCTGCAGAACACGCTGCGGCTCGACCCGGGTGCGATGTCGACCGAGGCGGTGCTCGAGATGGCCACGCTCGGCGGCGCGCGCGCGCTCGGCCTCGATCAGGAGATCGGCTCGCTCGAACCCGGCAAGCGCGCCGATGTCGCGGTCTTCGACCTGCGCGGTCCGCACTGCCAGGTCTCGCACAAGCCGATCTCGACCTTCGTCTGCTGCGCGCGCGGGCAGGATGCGCATGCCGTCTTCGTGGACGGCCGCTGCGTGCACCGGCCGGGCCGGACCGGCCCCGACGACACGGTGATCGGCGCCGCCCTGGCGCGCCGTGACGCGCTGCTGCAGCGCGCGCGGAACTTCATCGCCAGCGCCGCCACGCCCACGCAGGCCGCCACGGCCTGAACCCGTCGGAGTCTTCCATGGGAACCTTGATCGTCAACGCCTGCGTGATCACCGGCAACGACGCCGGCGACGTGCACCCGGGCGGCTTCGTCCACCTCGACGGCGCGCGCATTGCCGCGGTCGGACCGATGACCCAGGCGCCGCCGGCCGACGGCCTGCAGATCGTCGACGCGGCCGGCGGCTTCGTCACGCCGGGGCTGATCAACATGCATCAGCACCTGCACATGAACCTGATGAAGGGGCTGGCCGACGGCATGCTGCTGGAGCCGTGGGCCAAGGACTTCAGCGCCCACAGCCGCCGCATGATGCGGCCCGAGTACGTGCGCAACTCCTTCCGGCTGGCCGCGATGGAGATGCTGCGCACCGGCACGACCTGCGTCTTCAACCATCAGTCGCCCTTCCCCTGGGCCAACCTGCACCGCGACGCGGTCGACAACATCGCGGCGACCGGTCTGCGCCAGGTGCTGGCGGTGGCGTTCCAGTGCCGCACGCCCAAGCTCAGCGACCACCCCTGGGACGAAGCGGACGCGACGCTGCACCTCGGCCGGCTGATCGACGAGTTCGACGGTGCCCACGGCGGGCTGACACGCATGGCGCTGGCCGTCGAATGCAACGCCCATCACACGGAGATGGGGCGCAGCTCGGATTCGCTGGTGCGCGCCGGCTATGCGCTGGCACGCGACAAGGACCTGCGTGTGGCCGTGCACATGTCGGGCGGCACCTTGTCGATGCGCATGGGCTTCACCAAGTACCGCCGCCAGACCGGTCGCAGCGACGTGGAGTACCTCGAGAACCTGGGCGTGCTCGACCACCGCTGGCTGCTGGCCCACGGCATCCACTTCAGCGACCAGGACATCGAGAAGGTCGCCCGGCGCGGTGCGGCGGTGGTCTACACGCCCACCTCCGAATCGATCCGCGGCGGCGGCCTGGGCCCCTGGCGGGCCCTGCAGCGCGCCGGCATCACCTGCGCGCTGGGGTCCGACGGACCTGCCGTGGACTACAGCGTGGACATGGTCGAACAGGTCAAGGCCTGCTGCGTCCTGCAGGCCGTGCGCCATGGTGACCCCGACGCGGTGTCGCCGCGCGACGCGCTGGCGATGGCCACCCTCGGTGCCGCGCGTGCACTCGGACTCGGCGACGAGATCGGCTCCCTCGAACCCGGCAAGCGGGCCGATCTGGTGCTGTTCGATCGGTCGCGGGCCCACCTGCGCATGGCCGGCGATCCGCTCACCGCCTTCGTGCGCAGCGCGCGCGGTGCCGATGCCAAGCTGGTGATGGTCGACGGGCGTGTGGTCTGCAACGGCGGCCGGTTCCCGCTCGTGCCGGACGCGGACGACGTGCTGGCGCTGGCGCGCGACCATGCTCGGGAACTCGCGCGCTCGGCCGACTTCGAGCGCCTGTCGGCCCCGCGCTGGCCGGTGGCGGCATGAGCGCGCCGGGCCGTTCGCCAGCGCTCATCCCGGCACGCCATGCGCAGGGCAATCCAGTGAGCGCCGCCCGGCCGCAGCGCGGCGACGCGCAAACGCTGTGTCATCATCGCCCCGATGCCTGCGAAGCCCAACGAATCGGCCACGCTGCGGCAAGTGGCGAAGCAGGCCGGGGTACACCTCTCCACGGCCTCGCGCGCGCTCGATCCCGAGCGTCGACATCTCATCAGCCGCGACATCGTGGCACGGGTGGAGGCTGCCGCCCGCAGCGTGGGCTGGCGGCCGAACCGTGCCGCGGCATCGCTGCGCCGCGGTCGCTCGAAGGCCATCGGCGTGCTGATTCCGGACATGGCCAACCTGGTGACCGCGCAGATCATGCAGGGGGTGGAAACGGCCATCGTCAGCCGCGGCTTCTTTCCCCTGTTGGTCAGCACGCGTGCGACGCCCACCAAGGCGGTGGTGGACCGGCTGCTGTGGCAGCGTGTCGAAGGCGTGGTCGACGCCAGCGGGGATCCGGAGATGGCGCGCGCCCTGGCCAAGGCCGGCGTGCCGACGGTGCTGACCGCACGCGCCGATCCGGAGGGGTTGTTCAGCTCGGTGCATGGCGACCGCGAACGTGCCGCCAACCTGGCGATCGATCATCTGTATGCGCTCGGGCACCGCGCGATCGCCGTGCTGGCCTCGCCGCAGGACGTCCAACTGAGCATCGACCGGCTCAACTTCTGCCTGGCGGCGCTTGCACGGCATGGTCTGCAGCCCGATGCGGTGGCGGTGGCCGATGCGTCCACCCGCGACGCCGGGCTGCGCGCGCTGGAGCCGCTGTTTGCCCAGCGCGCGCCGAAGGGTCCGTACCGCTTCACGGCGGTGTGCGCGGCCAACGACCTGCTGGCGCTCGGCGCCTACGAGGCGGCGCGCAAGCTGGGCCTGTCGGTGCCGCACGATGTGTCGGTGGTCGGGCAGAACGACATGCTGATGGCCGATCTGGTGAGTCCTCCGCTGACCACGGTGCGCCTGCAGCACTACGACATGGGCCGCCAGGCCGGCGATCTGCTGATCGAGGAGATCGAGGCACGCCTGTCCGGCGACGGCTCGCCGCGGCCGCCCCGCGTGATCGTGTTCCGGCCGGAGTTCGTGGTGCGGGAGTCGACGGCGGCGCCTTCGGCCTGAACGCGGCGGTCTGCCGCACGGAGCCGGCGCGATGAGCCGCGCCCCGCTCAAGCTCCTGGCCTTCGACGGCGCCTTCAACCTGCCGCTGTGGGTGGCCGAAAGCCAGGGCTTCTTTGCCCGGCAGGGCCTGGAGGTGACGCTGGCCTTCACGCCGACCTCGGGTTTCCTGGTGCAGGCGCTGATGAAGGGCAGCGCCGACATCGCGCTGTGCGGCTTCGACAACATCGCCGCCTACCAGCTCGGCCAGGGCGAGGCCGAACTGGCCGAGCCGCCGGACCTGCGCGCCTTCATGGCCGGCGATCCGGGCTTTCTGGCGCTGGTCGCGCGGCCCGGCATCGACTCGATCGCGGCGCTGCGCGGTGCGACGCTGTCGGTGGACGCGCTGAGCACCGGCTTCGCCTTCGTGCTGCGCGAGATGCTGGCACGCGCCGGTCTCGCAGCCGATGCCGTGCAGATCGTGCGCGCCGGCGGCACGGCGACACGCTATGCCGAGCTGCTCGCCGGCCGCCACGACGCCACGCTGCTGCGCACGCCGTACGAGCGACTGGCCATGGCCCAGGGCTTCCGCCTGCTGGGGCGTCCGCGCGAGTGGCTCGGGCCGTACCTGGGCACCGTCGCCGCGGCGCGGCGCCGCTGGATCGACGCGCACCGCGGCAGCGTGGCCGGCTTTCTGCAGGCCTACCGCGAGGCGCTGCGGTGGATCGCGGATCCGGGACACGCAGCCGAGGCCTGCGCGGAGCTCATCGCGCACCACGAGGGGCTGGACGCCATGACCGCACCGCAGGTGCTGCAGGACCTGCTCGACCGGGAGCACGGCCTGGTGCGCGACATGGCCTTCGACCGCCGCGCGATCGACACCGTGCTGGCGCTGCGCGGCAAGTACGGCGCGGCGCTGCCCGTGGATCTCGATCCGGCCGGCCTGCTCGCACTCGACATCGCACCGACGCCCGGCATCGGGTCCGAGGCCTGAGGGCCCGGCCCCGGCTGCCGGGGCCGGCGCGTCACCGCGCTGCGTGCGGATGCAAGGCGTCCAGCGCGCCGCGCACGTCGTCCAGCAGGTCGGCAATGTCCTCGAGCCCGGCGGAGATGCGCACCAGGCCTTCGGCAATGCCGGCCCGTGCGCGCTCTTCGCTGGTGTAGACCGAATGGGTCATGCTCGCCGGATGCTGCGCCAGCGTCTCGGCATCGCCCAGGCTCACCGCGCGCGCCACCAGCTGCAGCGCGTCCATGAAGCGCACGCCCGCCGCCACGCCGCCGTGCAGTTCGAAGGCGATCATGCCGCCGGCGCGCCGCATCTGGCGTTGCGCCAGTGCACGCTGCGCAAAGCCCGGCAGCCCCGGATAGTGCACCGCCTGCACCGCCGGATGTGCCACCAGCAGTTGCGCCAGCGCTTCCGCGTTGTCGCAGTGCCGCTCCATGCGCAGCGCCAGCGTCTTCAGTCCGCGCAACAGCAGGAACGCATCCTGCGGCGACAGCACCGCGCCGTTCATGTCCTTCAGGCCCTTGAGGCGGATCTCTTCGGCGGTGGCCGCATCGCTGACGACGATGCCGGCCATCACGTCGCCATGACCGCTGATGTATTTCGTCGCCGAATGCAGCACGACATCGGCGCCGAGCGCCAGCGGCTGCTGAAGGTAGGGCGAACAGTAGGTGTTGTCGACCACCACCCGCGCGCCGTGTCGATGGGCCACCTCCGAGACGGCGGCGATGTCCACCAGACTCATCGTCGGATTGACCGGGGACTCGACATACACCACCCGCGTGGCCGCGGAGATCGCCGCCGCCAGCGCCGCCGGATCGCGCAGGTCGACGTGCCGCACCTTCACGCCGAAGCAGCCGATGCCGTGGTGCAGGAAGGCGAAGGTGCAGCCATAGAGCGTACGGTCGACGATGATCTCGTCGCCCGGCCGCAGCAAGGTCCACAAGGTGCCGGTGATCGCGCCCATGCCGGAGCCGAAGGCGACCGCCGCGGCGCCGCCTTCCAGCGCGGCCACGCGGGCTTCGAGCAGCGCCAGCGTGGGGTTGCCGATGCGCGTGTAGACGTAGCCCGGCTCCTCGCCGGCAAAGCGCCTCTGCCCGCTGGACACGGCGTCGAAGGCGAAGGTCGCGCTCAGGTAGATCGGTGGCACGAGAGCGCCCTGGTGCGCGCCGGGTGCGTAGCCGTGGTGGATGGCGCGCGTCGCGAAGCCCGCCGTTCGATTGTTCGAAGCCATGATGTCCTGCGGTTGAAGAGTGCGCTGCAACTCTAGGCGGGCAGCGCGCAACACACTCGCAAACTGCGGCCGCCGCGGGGCCCGCAATGGCAAGCTTTTCCAATCCGACCCTCCGGCCGGCAATATCCTGTCGCGCCGGCGGCGCGACCGCGTCTACAGCGGCAGCGGTCCCGTCGCCTTCAGCTCGCGCAGCGTGAAGCTGGTGTAGATGTCCTTGACGCCGGGAAGGGAGCGGATCTTCTCGCGCACGAGCCGGGCAAAGGCTTCATGGTCCGCGGCGATCAGCTCCAGCTGATAGTCGTGCACGCCGGACAGGTTGTGGCAGGCGACGACCTCCGGCAGCGCCACCACCTGCCGCTCGAAGTTGTCGGCCACGGCCGGCGTGTGGTTCTCCATGCGGACGCAGACGAAGCCGTGCACACCGAGCCCGAGGCGCCTGCGGTCGAGCCGCGCGTGATAGCCGGTGATGAAACCGCCGCGCTCGAGCAACTGCACGCGGCGCCAGCAGGGCGACGGCGACAGCGCCACCCGCTCCGCCAGTTCGCCCATCGTCAGGCGGCCATCGCGCTGCAGCGCGTCGAGGATCTGGCGGTCGATGCGGTCGAGCATGCGGGTGGCGTCCGGGCTCATGGTCTTCGGTGCAGTCGCACTCATTCCGGGGCCTGCCGACGCCCCGCCGGCCGAGCGCTGCGGGACTTGTGCAGTCCGCCTTTCGGCGGTGCCGCGGTCGACCCACGCGGGACGAAGGTGGGCATCAACACGCGCGTCGACGCCGGCAGATCGGGCCTCTTCAGCAGTTGCAGGAACACCTCGGCGGCCTGCTCGCTCATCTGCTCGACCGCCACGCGCACGGTGGTCAGCGGCGGATCGATCAGGTCCACCAGCGGCATGTCGTTGTGGCCCACCAGCGAAAGACCCGCCGGCACGGCGATGCGCAGCTCGCGCAGCACGTCCAGCACACCGAGCGCGATCAGGTCGTTGGCGGCGAAGACCGCGGTCACCGCGCGCTGGCCCTTGAACAGCTGCCGCGCCGCCGCCTGGCCGGCTGCGCGGGTGAATGCCGCGGCCTCGACGACCGGATAGCTGGCCCGCGGTCCGAGGCTGCGTGTCTGCGCCTCGAAGGCCTCGCGCCGCGCGCGTCCCGTCGACGACGCCGCCGGCCCGGCGATATGGGCGATGGCTCGGTGGCCCAGGCCATGAAGATGTTCCAGCACCAGGCGCACCGATTCACGGTCGTCGTTGACGACGCTGGAGAACACCCGGTCGCCGGCGCCGCGGTTGACCAGCACCGTCGGCAGCCGCCGCTCGCGGGCGGCTTCCAGCATGGCATCGTCGCTTTCCGCGGCCAGCACCAGCAGGCCGCTGACATGGCGGCTGGCCAGCGCGTGGACCAGGTCGCGCCGCTCCGCCGGATCCAGCGGCGTCTGCACCACCAGCGACAGCAGCTGCTGCTGGCGCAGCGTCCGCTCCAGGCCCTGCACGATCGGCGCGAACAGCGGGTTGCCGAGGTCGGGCACGACGATGGCCGCCAGGTGGGTCTGCTTCGTGCGCAGCGAGGCAGCGACGAAGTTCGGCTGGTAACCCAGCTCCCGCGCGATGCGCTGGATCTCGGCGCGCTTGCCCGCCGACACCTTGCCGGCCACCCCGCGCAGCGCACGCGAGACGGTCGCGGCATGCACGCCCGCGGCCTTGGCAACGTCATCGATCGTCACGGAATGGGCAGGCGCGTCGGTCACGCATCGATTGTGACAGGGCAAACGTTTTCCTTCCAGATGACGGGAACTCACGTCCAGCACGGGACTTGACACGGGCCTCTTTGCCGCCTATCGTGAGGGCAATCGATTGCCTTCATCGGTCGCCTCATGTCCCAACCACTCGCTGCCAACGACCCCGATGCGCTGCTGGCCGCCGTGCTCGCGGCGAACCAGACCACTGCCGACCCACGGCTGCGCGAGGTGATGGCCGCGGCCATTCGCCATCTGCATGCCTTCGCGGTCGAGGTCGACCTCACGCCGGCCGAACTGCAGGTGGGGCTGGACTTCATGGTGGCCGTCGGCAAGGCCACCGGCCCGGCGAAGCACGAAGGCATCCTGCTGGCCGACATCCTCGGACTGGCCACGCTGGTACAGCTGCGCGGCGCCCGCCACGCGATCGAGGCCGGAGCCACCGAACCGGCGCTGGTGGGGCCGTTCTGGCGCGCCAACCAGCCGCTGCGTGCCAACGGCGCCCGCATCTGTTCCGACGACACGCCCGGCGCGCGACTGGAGGTTCGCGGGCGGGTCGTCGACCTGCAAGGCCGCCCCGTCGCCGGCGCGCGCGTGGAGACCTGGCAGGCCGCCCCGACGGGCATGTACGAAAACCAGGATCCGCAGCAGGACGACATGAACCTGCGCGCGCGCTTCGAGACCGATGCCGCGGGCCGCTTCAACTTCATCAGTGTCCGGCCGGCGGGCTACCCGGTGCCGATCGACGGCCCCTGCGGCGAGTTGCTCGCCGCCCAGCGCCGCAAGGTCATGCGGCCCGCGCACCTGCACTTCATCGTGCTGGCCGATGGCTTCAAGTGCCTGGCCACGCAGTTCTTCGACATCGAGGATCCGAACGCCTACGAGGACGTGGTGTTCGGAGCCGTCGGCTCGCTGCTGCGGAAGTTCGTGCCGGACGGGCGCGGCGGCTACCTGCTGGAGATCGAACTGAAGCTGGAACCGGGCGAGGCCCGGCTGCCGCACTGTCCGCTGCCCTGAGCGCCGCCGCCATGGACACACCGACGGCCACCTTCGCCCCGCGGGAGTCGCTCGACGGCCGCACCGCGGTCATCACCGGCGGCGCCGGCGCCATCGGCAGCGCGACGGCACGGCGCCTGGCCGGCCTCGGTGCCCGGGTGGTGCTGCTGCAGCGCGCCCCGACGGAACAGGCCGGCGAACTGCTGGCCGCCCTCCCCGGCACCGGACATTTCGCACTGAGTGCCTCGGTCACCGACAGTGCCGCGCTCGGCCGCGCGGCCGCCGAGGTGCAGCAGCGCACCGGCGGCGCGACCCTGCTCGTCAATGCCGCCGGCTTCACCCAGCCGGTCGCGCCGGCCGACCTGGACGGCCTGAGCGACGCGCTGATCGACGACATCTTCGCCGTCACCTGGCGCGGCAGCTTCGCCTCGATACGCGCGTTCGCAGCGCAGTTGCGGGCCTCGGGCGACGGCCTGGTGGTCAACGTGTCGTCGATCGCCGCCGCCACCGGACTGGGCAGCAACCTCGCCTATGCCGCGGCCAAGGCCGGCGTGGACGCGCTGACCAAGGGCCTGGCCAAGACACTCGGCCCCGGCATCCGTGTGCTGGCCGTGTCCCCCGGCGTGGTCGACACCGCGTTCGTGCCCGGCCGCGGCGCCGACTTCAACGCCAAGGTCGGAGCCACCCTGCCGCTGCGGCGCGTCGGCCGGGCCGACGACGTGGCCGCGGCCATCGTGGCCTGCGCCACGTCGCTTCGCTACGCCACCGGCAGCATCTTCGTCGTCGACGGTGGACGCCACCTCGGTTGAGACAAATCGCAGCATGACGAACCCCCACACCATCCTCACCTGCGCCGTCACCGGCAACCTGACCCGGCCCGAGCAGACGCCGCACCTGCCGATCACGCCCGCGCAGATCGCCGATGAAAGCCTGGCCGCCGCGGACGCGGGCGCCGCGGCGGTGCACATCCACGTGCGCGATCCGGCCACGGGCGCGCCGTCGATGGCCTTGGAGCTGTATGCGCGGGTCGTCGAGACCATTCGTCGCCACGACGCCGGGCTGATCATCAACCTGACCACCGGGCCCGGCGGGCGCTACGTGCCCACCGACGGCAGTCCGCGCACCGCCGCGCCCGGCACGACGCTGCTGCCGCCGGAGCAGCGCGTGGAGCACATTGCCGCCCTTCGGCCCGACATCTGCTCGCTGGACCTGAACACGATGAACTCCGGCGACCAGGTGGTCATGAACACGCCGAAGAACGTGGCCCGCATGGCCCAGGTCATCCGTGCCGCCGGCGTGGTGCCGGAGCTCGAGTGCTTCGACAGCGGCGACGTGGTGCTGGCGCGCCAGCTGATGGACGACGGCGTGCTCGCCGGCCCGGGGCTGTTCTCCTTCGTCCTCGGCGTGCGCTATGCGCTGCCCTACTCCACCGAGGCCGTGATGTTCGCCAGGTCGCTGCTGCCCGCCGGCGCGCAGTGGGGCGCCTTCGCCGTCGGCCGGCATGCGTTCCAGGCCGTGGCCCAGTCGTTCCTGCTCGGCGGCAACGTGCGCATCGGCCTGGAAGACACGATCTACCTCGACAAGGGCCGGCTGGCCCGCAGCAATGCCGAGCTCGTGCAGAAGTCGCGGCGCATCGTCGAGGACCTGGGTGGCCGCCTGGCCTCCGCTGCCGAGGCACGGCAGGCCTGGGGCCTGCGTGCCCCGCAGGCCGCTTGAGACTCGGCCGAACCGCACCACGAAAGAGAAGACCATGTTGACCTCCCCGCGTGCCGCTGGGCACAAGCTGCTCGTCGTCGAAAAGGCGAAGGATGCGGCAGCGATCGCACCGCAGATCGCCCGCTGCGAGCTCCCGCCGGCGCCGCCGGGGCAGGCCGTCGTCCAGGTGCGCGCCGCGGCGGTGAACCCCAGCGACGTGAAGGCACTGCTGGGCCTGATGCCGCATGCGGTGTGGCCGCGCACGCCGGGCCGCGACTTCGCGGGCGTCGTGGTCGCCGGGCCCGAGCCGTGGCTGGGCGTCGAGGTGTGGGGCACGGGCGGCGACCTGGGCATGACGCGCGACGGCACGCACGCCGCCTACCTCACGCTGCCGGTGCAGGCGCTCAGCCGCAAGCCCGCCGGCGTGTCGGTGGCCGCCGCATCCACCGTCGGCGTGCCCTTCGTCACCGCCGACGAGGGCCTGCGCCGCGCCGGCCTGTCCGGCCACGGACAGAACGTGCTGGTCTTCGGCGCCAACGGCAAGGTCGGCCAGGCCGCGATCCAGCTGGCCACGCGCGCCGGCGCCAAGGTCGTGGGCGTGGAGCGCGACAGCGATGTGTACATCGGCCATGCCGCCGCACCGGTGCCGGTCTTCAGCGCCAAGGATCCGGCCCTGGCCGACCGGCTGATGGCCGCGCTCGACGGCCGCGGCGCGGACATCGCATACAACACCGTGGGCTCGCCGTACTTCCAGCTGGCGCTCGACTGCCTGGCGGTCGGCGGCACGCAGGTGCTGATCTCCACCATCGAGCGCAACGTCGGCTTCGACATCCTGGCCTTCTACCGGCGCAACCTGCAGATGCTGGGCGTCGACAGCCTGAAGCTGTCGGCGGCCCGCTGCGCCGACATCCTGAACCGGCTCCTGCCCGGATTCGAGGACGGCAGCCTCAGGGCTTTCGACGTCGAGGACACGACGCTGCTGCCGCTGGAGGCCGCCGCCGAGGCCTATCGCAAGGTCCTGGCCGGCTCGATGGACCGCATCGTTCTCGCACCCTGAGGGCCGCGGACATGCACGTCGTCCCATCGACACAAGCCCCCGGCTACGAGGCCCCCGGGCACCACCGGATGGCGATGCGCCGCCTGCAGGGGCGCGAGGCCGGCCCGGCGGACACGGTGTGGATCGGCCTGTCGGCCATCGAGCCCGGCGGCGGCACCACGGCCTCGGCCTCCGACGTGGAGAAGTTCTATGTCGTCGTCGAAGGCAGCCTGGTCGTCGAGGCGGTGCACGACGGCCAGCGTTCCGTGGCGGTGCTGGGGCTGTTGGACTCCTGCCGCATCGCGCCCGGCGAGTCGCGCATGCTGCGCAACGACACGGCGGCGGTGTGCAAGGTGCTGCTGGTCATGCCGCTGGCCAGGCCGGCAGGCAGCTGATCCCCCGCTGGCAGGCGCTATTCGGCCAGCACGAAGTGCATGGCCAGCGCCAGCGCCACCGCGGCCAGCAGGAAGTTCAGCCACACGCCGACCTGCGTCCAGTAGCCGCGTGGAATCTCCTTCTCGCCCAGCCCGCGCACCACGCTGCGGAACTGCAGCGCCGAGATCACGGCCACCGCCGCACCCAGCAGCAGCAGCGCCACGCCGACCCACAGCGAAAAGCCGCGCTGCGATGCGTTCAGCGGCTGCTGGGTGACCATGCGCAGGAACAGGCCGAAGCGCTCGACCACGAAACCGAAGCCCATCAGCGCGATGGCGGTGCGCTGCCACGCCAGCAGCGTGCGCTCGGCGGCGAACAGGACGCGGGGGTCGTCCAGATAGGACATCGGTCTGGCCTCGTGCAATGGCGGTGCGCTATTCTCGGCCGGCTTGCAACCGCAGGAGACGAGAGCATGGGCAAGATGGTCGAATTCAAGCGCCCCGACGGGCAGAGCGTGCAGGGCTACCTGGCCGAGCCGGCCAACGCCGCCGGTGCACCGGGCATCGTGGTGATCCAGGAGTGGTGGGGCCTGAACGCGCAGATCAAGGGCGTGGCCGACCGCTATGCCGCCGCCGGCTACGTGGCGCTGGTGCCCGACCTGTACCGCGGCAAGAGCACGGTCGAGGCGGCCGAGGCCGAACACCTGATGACCAACCTGAACTTCGGCGACGCCGCCGGGCAGGACGTGCGCGGCGCGGTGCAGTACCTGAAGGCGCGCGGCACCAAGGTCGGCGTCAGCGGCTACTGCATGGGCGGCGCGCTGACGCTGCTGGCCTCGGTGTTCGTGCCCGAGGCCGACGCCGGCGTCGTCTATTACGGCTACCCTCCGCTGGAGTACGTCGACGCCAGCAAGATCAAGATCCCGCTGATGGCCCACTGGGCGGTGGACGACGCGCCCTTTCCCATCGCCGGCGTCGACAAGCTGGAACAGAAGCTGCGCGAGGCCGGCGTGAACTTCGAGTTCCACCGCTACCAGGCGATGCACGCCTTCGCCAACGAGACGCAGGTGGGCGAAGCGCGGCTGCCGATCACCGAGTACAAGCCGGAGGCCGCGGCCACGGCCTGGGACCGCACGCTGTACTTCTGGAACAAGACGCTGCGCTGAGCCGTCAGCGCAGCGCAGCGATGCGCGGCCGGCTCAGGCCGGCGCGCGCGGCGGGTGCCGCAGCAGCGCTTCTTCGTCGGGCTCGACGCCCCAGCCCGGGCCGTCGGGCACCAGCGCACAGCCGCCGGCGACTTCGACCCGGCCCTTGAACAGCGTGTCGTGCCACGGCACGCGGTCGAGGTCGAGTTCCATCACGCGAAGGTTCGGCACGACGGCGCAGAAATGCGCCGACATCGCCGTGGCCAGGGCGCCGCTGAACAGATGCGACGCCACGTTGACGCCGAAACTTTCCGCCAGCGCGGCCATGCGCACCGACTCGCCCAGGCCGTTCCACATCGGGTCGATGATGGCCACGTCCACCGCCCACGCCTCCAGGTAAGGCAGCAGCCCGGCACGGCCGTGGATCGACTCCAGCGACGCGATCGGCACGGCCACGCGCGCGCGCAGCGCCGCCAGCGTGGGCGCATCCACGCCGTCGACCTCCAGCCACTCCAGGCCGGCAGGGGCCAGCGCCGCGGCCAGCCGCAGCACGCCTTCGGGCTTGACGTTGAAATTCAGGTCGAGCATCACGCCGGTGTCCGCGCCCGCGCCCGCCTGCAGTTGCTGCACCAGTGCGACGGCGTCGTCGAGCAGCGCCTTCGTCACGTTGAGCGCCGGATCCGGCGCGGACCCGCGCGAAACCGGGCATGTGGACGCGCGGCGTGCCGTCGCCGTCGAAGGCCAGCAGGTTGGTCTTCAGGGCGCCGACCCCCAGCGCCGCCACTTCGGCCCCCAGCCGGGCCATGTCGCCGACCGAGCGCGGGACGAACGCACCGGCCGCCTGGAAGAGCGCCGGGTTGCGCATGCGGTACAGGCCGACATGCGACGCGTAGACGGGAATCCGCTGGCGCACCGCGCCGCCGAAGAGTTCGTACACCGGCACGCCGAGGCTGCGCGCCTTCAGGTCGAGCAGCGCATTCTCGAACGCGGCCGCGGCCTGCGCGTTGAGGCCGCCGGCCGCCGGTCGGGCCCGCGCCGCCAGTTCGTACAGCAGGCGCGGCAGCTCGCCGACGCTGCGGCCGATCAGCGCCCTGCCCTGCTCGCGCAGCACGGCGGTCAGCCCGGGCGCGAAGCCTTCCGCATACTCGGCCCAGCCCACCTGGCCGTTGCTCGCGGTCACCTTCAGGAACGACAGCGTCGACCAGCCACCGTCGGCATGCAGGTCTTCGATCCGCTCGATGCGCATCAGGCCCGCCCCGCCCATGGATGCAGCAGCGGCTGCCCCGCCGCAAAGCGCGACAGGTTCTCCGCGATCAGCGCCGTCAGCCGCTGCAGGCTCTGCGGGCTGCCGGCGCCCGCCACGTGCGGCGTGATCAACGCGCCGCGTGCGTTCCACAGCGGGTGGCCCTCGGGCAGCGGCTCCGGCTCGGTGACATCGAGCCCGGCACCGGCGATGTGTCCGCTGGCCAGCGCGGCCACCAGCGCGTCGCTGTCGACCACTGCGCCGCGGCCCACGTTGACCACCAGCGCGCCCGGCCGGCAGGCCGACCACATGCGGGCGTCGAACAGTCCCCGCGTGTCCGCCGCATCGGGCAGCGAGATCGCCAGCACGTCGGCCTGGCCCAGCGCCTGCGGCAGCAGGCCGATCGGGAACACCTCGCCCGCCAGTTCGGGCGCGTCGTTGCGGCCGCTGCGGTTGACGGCGATGCAGCCCATGCCAAAGGCCCGGGCGCGGCGCGCGATCTCCTTGCCGATGCGGCCGAAGCCCACCAGGCACAGCGTCTTGCCCTCCAGCGACCCGATCCCGGCCATCACGGCGGGGCGGTTCCAGACGCCGCGGGCGCCCTGCAGCGCGGCTTCGGGGATGCGACGCGCCAGGGCCAGCATCAGGGCCATCGCATGCTCGGCGACCACCGCCGCCATGGCCTCGCCGACGTCGGCGACGCTGATGTGCGGCGGCACGCCATGGCGCTCGAGGCCCTCGGTGCCGGTGGCGATCAACTGCAGGAAGCGCAGGCGCGGTGCGCGCCGCACCGCCGCCGCCAGCGCCGCGGTGTAGCCCGAGGCCACGCCCGCCAGCAGCGCGGCGTCGGCACGCTGCAATGCGGCGATCGCCGCAGCCTCGTCGCCGGCGTCGATCAATTCGATGTCCAGCGGTCGAAGCCCATCCGCCAGCGCGGCGCGCTGCCCCGTCAGGGGTGTCCACAGCAGCACGCAGGGGCGCACGCCGGTCACTCCCTGGGCAGGCCCGCCGCCTGGATCATGTCGCCCCACAGCTTGAACTGCTCATTGGTGAAGGCCGCAAACTCCTGCGGCGTGCTGCCTTCGATGCTGAAGCCCAGGCCCTGCAGCTTGGCCGTCACCTCGGCCTGATGCAGGACGTCCGCGATGTCGGCCGACAGCCTGGCGATGACCGGCTTCGGGGTGCCGGCGGGCACGTACGCGCCGATCCATGCGGCGGCATCGAAGCCGCTGTAGCCCTGCTCGCGGAAGGTGGCCACCTGCGGGAACTCCCGGTGCCGGGCCTTGCCGGTGATGGCCAGCACCTTGATCTTGCCGCCCTGCGAGTGGATCTTGGCGTTGCCGTTGGCCATGAAGGCGGTGTCCAGCACGCCGCCGATGACATCGTTCATCGAGGCCAGTTCGCCGCCCTTGTAGGGCACATGCACCATCACCACCTGGGCCTGCTGACGCAGCTGCTCGCCCAGCAGGTGGCCGCCCGAACCCACGCCCCAGGAGCCGAAGGTGATGCCGTTGGGCTGCTTCTTCGCATAGGCCACCAGCTCGGCCAGGTTGTTGTACGGCGCGTTGGCCGCGGCCACGATCGCGATCTGGCCGGTGAGCATCAGCGACACCGGCTCGAAATCCTTGCGCGCGTCGAAGGGCAGCTTGTTCTTCACGAAGGCCGTGTTGATCTGCGCGGTCGGCGTGGTGACGAGCACCGTGTAGCCGTCGGGCTTGGCCTTGGCGACGTAGTCGGTGGCGATGATGCCGCTGGCGCCGACGCGGTTTTCGGCGATGACCGGCTGCTTCCATTTCTGCGCCAGCCGGTCGCCGACGGTGCGCATCGCCACGTCGATGTTGCCGCCCGGCGACGACCAGGTGACGAAGGACACCGGCCGGTCGGGGTAGCTGTCCTGGGCCATGGCGCCCAGCGCCACCCAGGACAGGCAGGCGATCAGCAGTTGGCGGCGGTTCGGTGTCGGCATGGTTCGTCTCCGGTGGTTCTCGGGCTCGTTGGCGGAACAGTTCAGCGCGGCCGGCGCGGGGCATCGCGCGTGGGTGGGCGCGGCGGTGCACGTGCCTCGTCGGCCGCAGCGTCCGCGGCATCGGGCGCATCCGCGGCGAGCAGCAGCCGCTGCGTGGCGCCCTCCAGCTTGTCGAGGATCAGCTCCAGGTACCGGCGCTCGGCCTGGGTCAGCGACGCCGTCACGCGGTCTTCGGTGCGCTGGCAGAAGGCATCGATGCCGGCGAAGACCTGCGCACCCTTCGGCGTCACCGTCAGCACGGCGCGCCGCCCGTCGTTCGGGTCGGCGGCGCGCCGCACCAGCCCGTCGTCCACGAGCAGGCTCACCGCCCTGGCGACCTTGGGCGAATCCAGGGCCGTGCGCTCGACCAGCTCGCCCGGCGAGATCGGTTCGTAGCGTGCGATCACCGTCAGCAACCTCATCGCGGCCGGCTTGATGCGGTACTTCGAGCGCGCGGTGGCCGTGACCAGCGCGCTCCAGCGATGGGCGATCAGGTTGAGGCGGTAGTTGATGGGCCGGGCCACGGAATCGCTTGCCATTCGTCGTCGCGGCGCCGATGATATCTGCGTTTTGCAGCTAAATTGAAACCATGAAGATCACGGCCCTGCGCTGTTCCGTGCTCAGCGTCCCGACCGGCACCACGGTGTCCGCCGCCATCGGCAACTTCGACACGGTGAGCTACCTCGTGCTGATGCTGGACACCGACACCGGCCATTGCGGCAGCGGGCACATCCAGGTGCCCGGCACCTTCGGTCTGCAGGCGCTGCGCGCGCTGCTCGCCGACTTCCGCGGGCTGGTGCTGGGCCGCGACCCTCGCGACACGGCCGGCTTCGCGCAGCTGTGCTCGCGTGCGGCGTTCTGGCTCGGCTCGTCGGGGTTGTGGTCGTTCGTGGTGTCCACGCTCGACGTGGCCCTGTGGGACCTCGCCGGTCAGGCCGCCGGCCAGCCGCTGCACCGCCTGTGGGGCGCCCGGCGCGATGCCATCGGCATCTACGGCAGCGGCCGCATGTGGCTGGCACAGTCGCTGGAGTCGCTGGTGCAGGACGCCGCCGACTACGCCGCACAGGGCTTCAAGGCGCTGAAGATGCGGGTCGGCAGCCCGGAGATGTCGAGGGACCTCGAACGCGTCGAGGCCGTGCGCGCGACGGTCGGTCCCGGCGTGCAGCTGATGGTGGACTGCAACCAGGGCCTGGATCTGGAGCGTGCCATCCGCTTCGCCGCCGCGCTGCGGCCCTACGACATCGCCTGGCTGGAAGAACCGCTGGGCCTGCACGACGTCGAGGGCTACGCGCAGTTGCGTCGCCGCAGCGACATTCCGCTGGCCACCGGCGAGAACCTGTACCTGCCCTGGGAATTCGACGCCTTCGTGCAGGCGCGGGCGGTCGACGTGCTGATGCCGGACCTGCAGCGCTGCGGCGGCTACACCGGCATGAACCGCATTGCCGAGCAGTGCGCGCAGGCCGGTGTGCGCTTCTCGCCGCACGCCTATGCCTGGCATTCGTCGCACAGCGTGGCGGCGTTCTCCGCTGAGGGCTTGGTGGAATACATGCCGCGCGGCGACGCGATGTTCGCCAGGACCACCACCCTGGTCGACGGGCAATTGCGCTTGCCCGCGGACCCGGGCACCGGGCTGCGCTACGACCCGGCCTGGCTCGCGGCGCATGCCGCGGCTGCATGAGCCGACGGGGCCACGCGTCACCCGTCGGCATGCCGGCGACGGGCCTCAGTCTGCGATCGTGTCGGCCTGAACCGCGCCGACGGGCCGGTGCCGCTCGGCGGCGGCCCGCACGTTGAGCCAGGCGCTGGCCGCGCCGCAGACGCCGATGACGGCCATGCCGACCCAGCCCCAGGCGTCCGGCACGGCGCCGAACACGAGGTAGCCCGCCAGCGCCGCCACGGCGAGCTGCACGTACTGGAACGGCATCAGCGTCGAGGCCGGTGCCCGGCCCAGCGCCATGATCAGCAGCAGGTGGCCCGTGGTGCCCAGCACCGCCACGGCCATCAACGCCGCCACCTGCAGCCCCGGCGCGGCGAGCAGGGTGTCGATCGGGTCGGCCACGCTGGCGAGCAGGATCGGTGTGGCGATCGCCATGCCGGTGACGCCGGTGTAGAAGTTGGTGGTGAACGGGTCTTCGTGCGGCGCGAAGCGGCTGGTCATGATCTGGAACGCCGCGTTCGAGAAGGTGGCCGCCAGCGGCAGCAGCGCGGCCCAGCCGACGATGCCGCTGCCCGGGCGGATGACGATCAGCGCGCCGGCCAGGCCGCCGACCACCAGCGCCCAGCGCAGCGGCGAAATGCGCTCCTTGAGCCACAGGCGCGCCAGCAGCGTGGCGACCACCGGCGTCAGCATCACGATGGCCGTGAACTCGGCCACCGGCATGCGGCGCAGCGCGGCAAAGGCCATTGCCGAAGAGAACGCGAGCAGCGCACCGCGGGCGATCTGGAACATCGGGTTGGCGCTGCGGAAGGAGCGCTGCGCCGACAACCCGATCCACAGCGTCATGAACGCGGCGTGCAGCCCGTAGCGTGCCCACAGCACCAGTGCCACGGAGAAATGGGCGCCGACGTAGCGCACCGTGGTGTCCATCACGGCGAAACAGCTCGCCGCGCCGATCACGAAAGCGATGCCCAGGAACGGTCTGTTGTGTTGCATGGACCGCGCGGCCGGGAAGGTGAATGACGAGCCCGGCCGCCGCGCGTCAGCCCGCCTTGGAAGGCGCAGGCGAGGCCGCCAGCGCCTTGGATACCGCCACCAGGTTCAGTGCCAGCCGGCTGCTGCTGTCGGCCAGCTCGCGCCGCGCCTGCAGCAGCGTGCGTTCGGCGTCCAGCGGCACCAGGAAGTCGGTCATGCCGGCATCGTAGCGGGCGCGCGCCAACGCCAGCGCGTCGCGGCTTTCGCGCTCCTTCACGGCCAGCTGCAGATGGCGCGCGCGCTCGGCGTTGTAGGCGCTCAGCGCATCGTCGATCTCGTGCCAGGCCTTCAGCACCGTCTGCTGGTAGCTGACCGCCGCTTCCTGCTGCTGCAGCTTGCGCAGCGTGATGGTCGCCTTGCGCCGCCCCTGGTCGAAGACCGGCAGCTGCAGGTTCGGGCCGATCGACCACTGCCGGCTGCCCCACTCGCCGAAGTTGCCGGCACCGGCCGAGACGAAACCGAAGCTGGCGCCGAGCGTGATGCGCGGGTACAGGTCGGCCACGGCCACGCCGACCTCGGCCGTGGCGGTGTGCAGCTGTGCCTGCGCACGCTGGATGTCGGGGCGGCGCAACGCCATCTCCGAAGGCAGGCCCAGCGACAGGTCCGGCAGCGCCTGCGCTCGCGCCGCCGGCGCCGCCAGCGTCTGTGCCAGACTGCCCGGCCGCTCGCCGAGCAGCAGGCTCAGCACGTTGAGCGTGCGCGCCTCCTGCGCCAGCAGCGACGGCAGGCGCGAGCGCAGGTCGGCGGTCAACGCCGCCTGGCGCACCACGTCCAGGTCGGTGGTCAGGCCGCCGGCGGCCCGCGCCTTCATCAGCTGCAGGGTCTCGTCCGCGGCCTGCAGATCGGCGCGCGTCAGCTCGATCTGGCGCTGCACGCCGCGCAGCTCGAAGTAGCTGCGCGCCACTTCGGCCTGCACGCTCAGCCGCGCCTGCGCCAGCAGCGCCTGCGCTGCGGCCACGTTGGCGTCGGCGGCTTCGATCGAACGCCGCACGCGGCCCCAGACATCGATCTCCCAGACGGCGTCGAAGCCCGCCTGGTACAGGCCGTAGGGATCGCTCAGCACCTGGACGACTTCGTCCTTGTTCGGCGCGTTCAGCGCATCGAGCACGCGTGTGAAATCGCCGTACTCGCTGGCGCGCACTTCGGTCACCGACGCCTGCAGGCCAACCTGCGGCGCCTGCAGCGAATCGACGATGCGGCGCTGCGCGCGGCTCTGCGCGAAGCGCAGCGCCGCGGTCTGCAGGTCGGCGTTGGCCTGCAGCGCGCGGGCCTGCAGCTGCTCCAGCACCGGGTCGCCGAACATCGCCCAATCCAGCGGCGCGCCCGGCGCCGGGTCCGCCGGCACGGCCAGTTCGGCGGCACCGCCATGCCACGTGCCGAAGTCCGGCGGCGCGGCCGGCGTTTCCGGCTGGAAGTCCGGGCCGACCGCGGCACAGCCGGCCAGGCACAGCGCGGCCAGCACGCAAAGCAGCGGCGGCCGAAGCACCGGGCGGGAGATGCGGGGAGCCCGCAGCTTTCGGGGCGTTCGCGGCATGGGCGGCATGGGCAGCTCCTTCAGGTCAGGCGATGGCGGAATAGCCAGGCGGCCAGCGGCAGCGTGACCGCGGCGATGAGCACCAGCGGGATCAGCCCGTGCCAGACGGTGGCCAGGCCCACGCCTTCGAGATAGACGCGCTGCACGATCTCGATCGCAAAGCGCAGCGGATTGGCAAGCGTGGCGATCTGCAGCGCCCGCGGCATGTTGCCGACCGGCGTGGCCAGGCCGGACAGCAGCATCATCGGCATGATCAGCACGAAGGTGTACAGCATCGCCTGCTGCATGCTGGCGGACACGGCCGAGATCGACAGGCCGATGCCGACGCTGGCCACGGTGAAGAACAGCAGCCCGGTGTACAGCGTGACCAGCGAGCCGGCCATCGGGATTTCAAACCACCAGCGCGCGATCGCCAGCACCAGCGTCGACTGCAGGATGCCGATGAGCACCGGCGGCACGGCCTTGCCGAGCATGATCTCGCTCGGCGACAGCGGCGTCACCAGCAGCTGGTCGAAGGTGCCCTGCTCGCGCTCGCGCGCCACCGACAGCGCCGTGAGCATCAGCGTCTGGATCATGCTCAGCGCGGCGATCAGGCCGGGCAGGAAGTTCCAGCGTGTGGTCAGGTTGGGGTTGAACCAGGCGCGTTGCACCACGGTCACCGGCGGCGGGCCGCCGCCATGCAGGCGGCGCCAGTCGTCGTTGAACTGCGCGACGATGCTGCTGACCGCGCCGGCCGCGGCACCGGCGGTGGTGGAGTTGCGTGCGTCGACGATCAACTGCACCGGCGCGTCCTCGCCGGCCGCCAGCTGCTGCGCGAAGCGCGGGCCGATGTGCAGCACCAGCAGCACGCGGCCGGTGTCGATGGGCCCGGCGATCTGCGCTTCGTTGTCCAGCGTGGCCGCGCGGCGGAAGGCCACGCTGCCGTCGAAGCGCGCCACCAGCGCTGCCGACGCGGCGCTGCGGCTCTGGTCGAGCAGCGCATAGTCGACCTGGTTCAGGTCGTAGGTGGCGGCATAGCCGAACAGCAGGCTCTGCACGATCACCGGCATGACCAGGATGATGCGGCCGGAGGGGTCCTTCAGCACCGCCAGGAACTCCTTGCGCACCAGGCCGGCGATGCGCAGCAGGGCGTCGACGAGCGCGTTCGGCATGTGCTTCAGTCCAGCGACTTGCGCGTGATGCGCCGCGTGATCGCGAGCAGCAGCAGCACGTAGCCGAGCAGCAGCAGGCCGTTCTTCAACACCAGCGGCCCGATGTTGCCGGCCAGGAACAGCGTGCGCAGCACCTCCATGAAGTGCGTCGCCGGCAGCAGCTGGCCGATGACGTACACCACCCGCGGCACGTTGCGCAGGTCGAAGAGGAAGCCCGACAGCATCATCGCCGGCAGGAAGCTGGCCAGCAGCGCCACCTGGCTGGCGATGAACTGGTTGCGCGTGACCGAGGAGATCAGCAGCCCGATGGCCACCGCCACCAGCATGTACAGCATGGCCATCAGCAGCAGCAGCGCCAGCGAGCCGACCATCGGCACGTGAAACAGGAAGCGCGCCGCCAGCAGGCACAGCACCAGCCCGACCAGGCCGATGCCGAAGTACGGAATGATCTTGGCCAGCAGGATCTCGGCCGGCCGCACCGGCGTGACGAACAGCGCCTCCAGCGTGCCGCGCTCCCATTCGCGCGCCATCACCAGCGCGGTCAGGAAGGCGCCGACCAGCGTCATGATCAGCACGATCAGCCCCGGCACCAGGTACCAGCGGCTGTCGTTGGCGCTGTTGAACCACAGCCGCGTCTCGAGCGTGACGCGGCCGATGCCGTCGGCCGCGGGCTGGCCTGGCGCCAGGCCGCTGCGGTCGGCCTGTGTCAGCGCGGCCTGGCCCAGCGCCGCGGTGGCATAGCGCAGGATGGTCGAGGCATTGGCCGCGTCGGCGCCGTGCACCACCAGCTGGATCTGCGCATCGCCGGCCGCCCGCCGGCGCGAAAAGTCGCCGGGCACGACGACGATGCCGTCAACGCGACGCTCGCGCAGCAGCCGTTCGGCCAGCGGCATCGAGTCGACCACGGTGGTCGACAGGTATGGCGTCTGGCGCAGGCCGGCCACCGCGTCGGCGGCCAGCGGCGAGGCGTCTTCCAGCACCAGTGCCAGCGGCGCGTTCTTCACGTCCAGCGACAGGCCGTAGCCGAAGATCAGGATCAGCACGATCGGCAGCAGGATGCCGATGGCCACGCTGGCCGGGTCGCGCAGCAGCTGGCGCGTCTCCTTGCGTGTCAATGCCGCGAGGCGCCGGCCGAAGCGGCTGCGGTCCGTGTCGTGCACACCGGCGTTCACTGGGCCACTCCGGCCGACGCGCCACGCGCCTGTTCGACGATGCCGATGAACGCATCCTCCATGCTCATCGTCCGGCCGGCCGAGGCATCGGCCTGCGTGCGCACCTGCTGCGGCGTGCCCAGCGCCAGCAGCCGGCCGGCGTCCTGGATGACGATGCGATCGCAGTACTCGGCCTCTTCCATGAAGTGCGTGGTGATGATCACCGTCACGCCGGCGGCAGCCAGCGCGGTGATGCGGCGCCAGAACTCGCGCCGCGCCATCGGGTCGGCGCCGCTGGTCGGCTCGTCCAGGAACAGGATCTGCGGTTCGTGCAGCAGCCCGGTGGCCATCGCCAGCCGCTGCTTGAAGCCGCCGGGCAGTTGCCCGCTGGTCTTGTCTTCCTGTCCCTGCAGGTCGTACTCGCGCAGCACCGCCTGCATGCGCTCGGCCAGTCGCCGGCCACGCAGGCCGTAGGCACTGCCGAAGAAGCGCAGGTTCTCGGCGACGGTCAGGTTGCCGTAGAGCGCGAACTTCTGTGCCACGTAGCCGATCTTCGCGCGCGCCTGTGCCCTGGCGTTGCGCAGGTTGACGCCCGCCACCTGCAGAAAGCCGCCGCTGGCCGGCAGCAGGCCGCAGAGCATGCGGAAGGTGGTGGTCTTGCCGGCGCCGTTGGGCCCGAGCAGGCCGAAGATCTCGCCGCGCCGCACCTGGAAACTGGTGCGGGCGACCGCCGTGAAGTCGCCGAACTTGCGCACCAGGTCGCGTACCTCGATCACCACCTCGCCGGCCGCAGCGGCCGGCTGGGGCAGGCCCGTCGGCACCGCGGTGGACGAAGCGCCAGATGCGGCCGGGGCAGCCGCGTCGTGCTGCCCGGTGGCCGCTTC
>JBGAII010000227.1:0-4660 GCA_044225625.1 Rubrivivax sp. | reverse complement strand
GACCGCAGCGACGGGCAAGGCGTCCCCGGCCTCGAACTGGAGCACTACCCGGGCATGACCGAAGCCGCCATCGAGGCGATGATCGACGCGGCGCATCAGCGCTTCGAGTTGCGTGCCGCGCGCGTGGTGCACCGGGTCGGCCCGCTGGCGCCGGCCGACCAGATCGTGCTGGTTGCGGTGAGCTCGTCCCACCGCGGCCAGGCCTTCCAGGCCTGCGAGTTCCTGATGGACTACCTGAAGACGCAGGCGCCGTTCTGGAAGAAGGAGCAGGGGCCCGCAGGCGCGCGCTGGGTCGACGCGCGCACCGACGACGATGTGGCGCTCGCCCGCTGGGGCATCCGCTCCGGCAATGCCGCATGAGCATGCGGCGGCCTGACCTGCGCTTGCGTGCGATGCACGCGCGCCGCGTGCGCCGCGCCTAGGGCGCGGGCCGAGCCGCCATGGACGCCGAACTGTCGACGCTGGTGCTGCGTGCCGCCCTTGGCCGCTTCTCGACCGGTGTGACCATCATCACCGCCCGCGCACCGGACGCTGCGCCGGTGGGGCTGACGGCCAACTCCTTCGCCGCGCTGTCGCTGGAGCCGCCGCTGGTGCTGTGGTCGTTGCGCGGCATCAGTCCGAACCTCGGTGCGTTCCTGGCCGCGCCGCATTTCGCCGTCAACGTGCTTGCCGAGAACCAGGTCGACCTGTCCCGGCGCTTCGCTTCGCCGTTGTCCGACAAGTTCGCCGAAGGTCTGTGGTCCGAAGGGCTGGGCGGCGCGCCGGTGCTGGCGGGCTGCCCGGCGGTGTTCGAATGCGCGCAGGTGTCGAACCAGGTGGCCGGCGACCATGTGCTGTTCATCGGCCGGGTGTTGCGCGTCAGCGAGGCGCCGCTGACACCGCTGGTGTTCCAGTCCGGCCATTACCGCATGCTCGGCGAAATCCTCTGAGCGCCGAGCACTCCAGGAGCACGACATGACCCTGTCTGCACCCCCGGCCCACATCGCAGGACAAGCGCAGGCGCTGTCGCCACAGCAGCGCGAGTGGGTGGCCCTGGCCGCCGAGCTGGGACGCACGCGCTTCGCCGCGCGCGCCGCGCGCCACGACCGCGAGGCCAGCTTTCCGGTCGAGAACTTCGACGATCTGCGCGAGGCCGGCCTGCTGGCGCTGTGCGTGCCGGCGGCGCACGGCGGGCTGGGCGCCGACTTCACGGCCTACGCACTGGTGGTGGCCGAGCTCGGCCGGCACTGTGCCGCCACCGCGCTGTCCTTCAACATGCACCTGTCGGCCTGCATGGGTGCCGGCTTCATCGCCGATGGGCTGCAGATGAGCGCGGCGCAGCGCACCGATCACGAACGGCACCGTCGCCTGCACTTCCAGCGCATCGTCGACGAAGGCCGGCTCTACGCGCAGCCGTTTTCCGAGGGCGGGGCCGCGTCGGCCGGCAAGGCACCGTGGACCACCGTGGCGCACAAGGTGGAAGGCGGCTATCGGATCAGCGGACGCAAGATCTTTGCCTCGTTGGCGGGCGCCGCCGACTTCTACGGCGTGCTCTGCACGCTCGACCGCCCGGCCGCGACGCTCGGCGACACGCTGTACCTGGCGGTCCCGGCCGACGCGCCCGGCCTGCAGATCTGCGGCGACTGGGACCCGCTGGGCATGCGGGCCACCGTCAGCCGCAACCTGCTGCTGCAGGACGTGTTCGTGCCCGACAGTGCCCGGCTGCTGCCCGAAGGGCTGTACCACCAGGCGACGCAGCGCTTCCCACACCTGTTCACCACGCTGTCGCCGACCTACATGGGCATTGCCCAGGCGGCCTACGACTTCACCGTGCAGTACCTGCGCGGCGAACTGCCGGGCATGACGCCGGTCAAGCGGCGCATGTACCCGACCAAGCAGGCGGCGGTGGCGGAGATGCGCATCAAGCTGGAGCAGACCCGCGCGCTGTTCCTGCAGAGCGTGCGCGAGGCCCGCTTCGACCCGGACGAGGACACGCGCCAGCGCCTCTATGCGGCGCATTTCACCGTGATGGAGAACGCGCATGCGATCTGCGCGCTGGCGCTGCGCACCTGCGGCGGCCAGGCGATGCTGAAGTCGCTGCCGCTGGAACGGCTGTACCGCGACGCGCGCTGCGGCTCGCTGATGCTGCCGTGGACCGCCGAGCTTTGCCTGGATCACCTGGGCCGCGAGTGCCTGTACGAGCCGGCCGAAGACGACGAACGGATCGAGTAGCGACGCGCGCGCCGACCTCCCTTTTGGGGAGTGCCCATTTGGGAACCCGCAACTACCATGAGCCCGGAAGAACACACCCCGGAGGACGCTCATGATCACCGACTCACCGTTCGATTCCCTCGTGCCGGACCACCGGGCGATGCGGGCTGCCCTGGCCGCAGGCATGCTGGCCTGCGCCGGCTTGGCCGCGGCCCAGGAGGTGGGCGGCGGCAGCAAGGGCGCCGTCACGGGGGCTGCCGGCGGCGCCAGTACCGAGGGTGCCAACAGCTCGCTCGAGCGCTGTGACCAGGCGCTGGGCACGATCGGCGTGGTCGAGGACCAGAACGCGGGCTGGTACCGCACGCTGCAGAGCTACAAGCTCGGCTCCACCGTGCCGGTGCTGCGCATGATGATCCAGCAGTCCAACTGCTTCGTCGTCGTCGAGCGCGGCGCGGCGATGCAGAACATGCAGATGGAGCGCCAGCTGCAGCGTTCAGGGGAGATGCGCGAAGGCAGCAACTTCGGCGGCGGCCAGATGGTGGCGGCCGACTACACGATGAGCCCGAGCATCCAGTTCAGCCAGAACACCGGCGGCATGGGCGGTGCGCTCGGCGGCTTGAGCCGCAGCCTGGGCGTGATCGGTGCCATTGCCGGCGGCATCAAGACGAGCGAGGCGTCGACCACGCTGCTGATGATCGACAACCGTTCCGGCGTGCAGCTGGCGGCCGCCGAGGGAACGGCGAAGAACACCGACTTTGCGCTGTTCGGCGCCAGCTATGGCTGGGCGGCGGGCGGTGCGGCGGGCGGCTACTCCAGCACCCCGGAAGGCAAGATCATCATCGCGGCCTTTGCCGACAGCTACAACCAGCTCGTCAAGGTGGTGCGCAACTACCGGGCGCAGACGGTCAAGGGCGGGCTCGGCACCGGCGGCGCGCTGGGCGTGCAGGGCGGGTTCACGCCGGCGGCGCCGAAATAGCGCGGCCTTCGGCCGGCGTCTTGTTGCGCCCGCCGCGGACGAACCGCAGGGCACGGCCGGCTCAGTTCAGTCGTTCCGGCGGGGTGCCGGCGATGGTGGGAACGGGCGGTGCCGCCAGCCCCCAGTCGGCCGCGGCCAGCGCCTGCTCGAGCAGCCGCAGCAGCGCTGCGTGCAGGTCGTCGCTCAGCTGAAGCGCGATCTGGCGGCCTGCCGATTCGCAGATCGTCAGCTGTACGTGGCCCTCGGCCGGCCGCGCACGCAACTCCACTTCGGTGGCCAGCAGCGGCTCGGCGCCGAGCGGCTGACGGGTACCTTCGTCGGCGAAGGGCTGCCTGAAGTCGGCGTTCGGCAGAGGCCTGGCGCGTGCCGCCTCGGCCAGCATCGCCCGGGCCTCGGGCAGCACCACTGCATCGGTCGGCACGGCGGCCAGCGCCATGCGCGTGTTCAACTGCTGCAGTGCCGGCCAGAGCCGCTGCATCATGCGCCGTGTCAGCCAGATGGCGAATACCTCGTCGGCACGGGTCCGCACCTGCAGGCGCAGGCGGTCGGCCGTGGCGTCGTATTTGATCTGGATCTGATGGATCACGTCCGGCGCATTCTAGGAACCTTGAAATTGCCGCAGGCTGCCCAAAATGCCCCTGCAATCGAAGGAGTTTTCCCATGCGTCTGGACAAACTGACCACCGCGTTCCAGCAGGCCCTGGCCGAAGCCCAGAGCCTGGGCGTAGCGCGTGACAATCCGTACATCGAACCCGCCCACCTGCTGGCTGCCATGCTGGAGCAGCCGGACGGCCCGAAGGCGCTGCTCGACCGCGCCGGCGCCAACACCGCCGGCCTGCGCACGGCGATGGACAGCCTGATCAACGGCCTGCCCAGCGTGCAGGGCGGCGGTCAGGTGCAGGTGGGCCGCGACTTGGCGCAGCTGCTGCAGGCGGCGGAAAAGGAAGCCGGCAAGCGCGGCGACCAGTTCATCGCCAGCGAGATGTTCCTGCTGGCGCTGGCCGACAGCAAGAGCGACATCGGCGGCGTGGTGCGCGGCCACGGCCTGACCCGCAAGTCGCTGGAAGCGGCCATTGCGGCCGTGCGCGGCGGCGCCAAGGTCGATTCGCCCGAGGCCGAAGGCCAGCGCGAGGCGCTGAAGAAGTACACGCTGGACCTGACCGAGCGCGCCCGCCAGGGCAAGCTCGACCCGGTGATCGGTCGCGACGACGAGATCCGCCGCGCCATCCAGGTGCTGCAGCGGCGCAGCAAGAACAACCCGGTGCTGATCGGCGAGCCGGGCGTCGGCAAGACGGCCATCGTCGAAGGCCTGGCGCAGCGCATCGTCAACGGCGAGGTGCCGGACACGCTGAAGGACAAGCGGGTGTTGGTGCTGGACATGGCCGGGCTGCTGGCCGGTGCCAAGTACCGGGGCGAGTTCGAGGAGCGGCTGAAGGCCGTGTTGAAGGAAGTGGCCCAGGACGAGGGCCGCATCATTCTCTTCATCGACGAGCTG
>JBGAII010000018.1:0-43907 GCA_044225625.1 Rubrivivax sp. | reverse complement strand
CATGTCGATCAGCCGGTCGGCCGCCAGCATCACCGCCGGGTCATGCTCCACCACCACCAGCGTGTTGCCGGCATCGCGCAGCCGGTGCATGGCCTGCACGATGCGGTCCATGTCGCGCGGGTGCAGGCCGATGCTGGGCTCGTCCAGCACGAACATGGTGTTCACCAGCGAGGTGCCCAGCGCCGTGGTCAGGTTGATGCGCTGCACCTCGCCGCCGCTGAGCGTGCGGCTCTGCCGGTCCAGCGTCAGGTAGCCCAGGCCGACGTCGCACAGGTACTTGAGCCGCGTGCGGATCTCGTCCAGCAGCAGCTTCAGCGCCTCGTCGCCGACCGCCAGCTCGAACGCGTCGAAGAAGCGGCGCAGCCGCTCGATCGGCAGCAGCATCAGGTCGTGCAGGCTCAGACCCGGCAGCGCTTCCAGCTGCGCGCGCGTCCATGCCGCGCCCACCGGCAGGTTGCGGCGCCCGGGCGCCAGCTCCGCGTCGGCCTGCGCCTTGGAGCCCACACGCCACAGCAGCGCCTCCAGCTTCAGCCGCGCGCCGCCGCAGACGGTGCAGGGCGTGTAGCTGCGGTACTTGGACAAGAGCACGCGGATGTGCATCTTGTAGGCCTTGCTCTCCAGGTAGCCGAAGAAGCGGTGGATGCCGTACCACTGCTGGTTCCACTTGCCGTTCCAGTTGGGGCTGCCGTTCAGCACCCAGTCGCGTTGTGCTGACGTGAGCTGGCTCCACGGCGTGTCGCGCGGGATGCCCGCGGCGCCGGCGTACTTGAGCAAGTCGTCGTGGATTTCGGCCCAGGCCGGCGTCATGATCGGCTTGATGGCGCCGTTGCGCAGCGTCTTGCGCGCATCGGGAATCACCAGCCCCAGGTCCACGCCGATGACGCGGCCGAAGCCGCGGCAGGTCTCGCAGGCGCCGAAGGCCGAGTTGAAGCTGAACAGCGCCGGCTGCGGCTCGGCGTAGCGCAGGTCGCTTTCGGGGCAGTGCAGGCCGGTGGAATAGCGCCACAGCTCCGGCTCGCCCTCATCGCGCAGTCGATAGACGTTGAGCCGCCCGCTGCCGCGCTTCAGCGCCAGCTCGATCGCCTCCATCGCCCGCACCTTCTCGGTGGTGCCGATGCGGAAGCGGTCGGCCACCACGTCGAGCAGCTTCTTGCCGTCGGCCTCACGCTCGGCCTGCACGCGCGAGAAGCCGCTGGCCGACAGCCATTGCTCGATTTCGGCGGCACTGGTGTTGGCCGGCAGTTCCACCGGAAAGGTGATGACCAGCCGCGGGTCATCCGCCGCACGGGACAGCAGGTCGGCATAGATGGTCTCCGGTGTGTCGTGGCGCACCGGCAGCGCGGTCTGCTTGTCGAACAGGTTGGCCGCGCGGGCGAACAGCAGCTTCAGGTGGTCGTTCAGCTCGGTCATCGTGCCGACCGTGCTGCGGCTGGTGCGCACCGGGTTGGTCTGGTCGATGGCGATGGCCGGCGGCACGCCGTCCACCCGGTCCACCGCCGGGCGGTCCATGCGCTCCAGGAACTGCCGCGCGTAGGCGCTGAAGGTCTCGACATAGCGCCGCTGCCCTTCGGCATAGAGCGTGTCGAAGACCAGGCTGGACTTGCCCGAGCCGCTGGGCCCGGTGACCACCGTCATCTCGCCGGTGCGGATGTCCAGGTCCAGGTTCTTCAGGTTGTTCTGGCGGGCGCCGCGGATGCGGATGAAGCCGGTCGACATGTCGCTGCGGAGCCTGGTCTGGAAGGCGAAGCGGAGCATTCTAGGAGGCCCCGCCGGCCCCCGTGCGCCTCGGGAACAGGCGCTTCAGGGCGCGCGACAGCTGCTGCCCAGCGGCATCGCATAGTCCACGCGCGGCGTGAACTGCGTGTCCAGCGGGTTCGCCTTCACCGCCACGATGTAGTAGCGGGTGCAAGGCTTGACCTCGAGCGTGAAGCTCTCCACCGCGCTGTAGCCGGCGCCGCCGGGCGGACCGCGCAGCACGAGGCGGCGGGTGCCCGGCTCGACGAACTGCGGCGACAGGGTCGAACTCACGCCGTCGACCGACGCGATGTCGAGCGCATAGGTGTCGATGTTGGTGAGGAAGTAGCGCTCGCCCAGCAGTTGCGAGGTCGCCGTGCTGGTCGCGCAGCCCGCCAGCAGCGCGGCACCGCCCAGCAGCAGGCCGATAGCCTTGTTCATCATCGTGTCTCCAGCGCGTCGGGTTGGGGCGCAACAGCCGCCGGTGGGCGCGGTGCTGCGGCATCGAGAAAGCGGCCGATCTCGGCCAATGCCTGTTCCGCCTGGGGCAGCTCCGGGTTGAAGATCTGCCACACGTGCACCATGTGGTTCCAGCGCTGCAGCCGCGCCGGCGAACCGGCGGCCTGCGCGCGGTTCACATAGCGGCGGCTGTCGTCGAACAGCATTTCCACTTCGCTGACCTGCAGCAGCACCGGCGGCAGCCGCGACAGGTCGCCGCGCAGTGGCGAGATCAGCGGATCGCAGGGCCGGATGCGCGTCTGCCACCAGGCGAACCACAGCAGCAGCCACTGCGGCAGACGCGCCATCGGCCCGAACAGCGGGCCGAGCATCGGGTCGCTGCGCACATGGGCCCGCAGGCTCGGGCTGGCCAGCGTGGCGTCGGTCAGCGGCGACAGCGCCACCGCCGCATCGGGCGCGCGCAGGCCCTGGTCACGCACCCACTGGATCAGCGACAGCGTCAGGTTGCCGCCGGCCGAATCGCCGGCAACGAACACCGCCCGCGCCGGCGCCGTACCGTCCGGCCCGTGGTCGAGCAGCCAGCGGTACGCGCTGCGGCAATCGTCGATGCCGGCACGGCGCGGGTGCTCGGGCATCAGCCGGTAGTCGATGGCCAGCACGGCGCCGCCGCTCAGCGCCGAGAAGCGAGTGGTCAGCGTGCGGTGGCTCTTCGGGCTGCCCAGCATGAACGCGCCGCCGTGGATGTAGAGCGTGCGCCGTGCCGGGTCGGCGCCAGGGGCCAGCACCCATTCGGCCGGCACGCCGCCGGCGTCCACCGGCACGAAGCGCGCGTCGAGCCGGCGGTTGGTGAACATCTCGTCCATGTAGCGGCGCAGCACCGCATTGCGCCGCTGCCAGGGCACGCCCTTCAGCACCTCGCGGACCCCGCCCAGCGACGCCACCACGGCCTGCAGCTCCGGCCCGGGCGCGGCGCCGTCGGAGAAGCGCTCGCCGGTCGGCCCGTCCAGCCCCCGCAGGGTTTCGCCGCGCAGGACCAGCGCGGCCACGCCCCACAGCCCGCCGATCGCCAGCAGGACAACGATCCCTACTTCCAGCACCAGGCCCTCCTTGTCCGGGCCTGCAGCATAGACCTTCTCAGCGGGCGCCGGCCCTCAGCAGCAGCGTGACCATCGGCTCGTAGCCGCGAGCGCGGGCCAGCGCCAGCGGCGTGCGTCCCTCGCGGTCGGCGAGCTGCGTGTTCGCGCCGGCTTCGACCAGCGCCTGCAGCGTGGCCACGTGGCGCGGCCCGCCCTGCCCGAGCACGATCGATTCGATCAATGCGGTCCAGTGCAGGTTGTTCACATGGTCCAGCGGCGCGCCGGCCAGGATCAGCTGGCGCACCACGCCGTCGTGTCCCAGGTGCGCCGCGGCGATCAGCGCCGTGCCGTCGTAGCGGCTGGTGACCAGCTTGGCGCTCGCGCCCAGCGCCAGCAGCAGGCGCAGCGTGTCCTCGTCGTCGGCCACCGCGGCGATGGTCACGGCGTCGTAGCGGTCGTTCTCCAGCGCACCGAGGTCGGCACCGGCTGCGGCCAGCAGCCGGATCGCCTCGCGCTGGCGCGCGAAGGTGGCCACCTGCAGCGGCGTGCGGCCATGGCCGTCGCGCTCGTTCAGCGGTGCGCCGGCATCGATCAACCGCGCCAGGCGCACGTTGTCGCCCTGCCAGGCCGCCGCATGCAGACCGTTGTAGCGCGCGGCCTCGGCCGGGCTCGGCGGCACCTGCGCCGCGGCGGGCAGGGCCGCAATGACGAGGCCCAGCGCGAGCCACAGGCGGGCCAGCAGCTTCATGTCAGCGGCTGGGCGGCGGCACGCGACGCGGCCCGCGCCGCCTCCGGCACATGCGGCACATGGCGCATCAATCGCGGTCGTGCGGACCGGGGCGGTCGCGGCCGTTCAGGAACTGCAGCGTCGCCTGCCGTGTCTGCGGCGAGTTCAGGATGCCCAGGTGCGCGCTGCCCAGCAGCGGGTCGTAAGCCGCCTGGCCTTGCAGGTCCAGCCGTCGGGCGCCGCGCAGCAGCGCGCTCTTCGAGAAGTCGGTCGGCTGGCCGAAGGCATCTTCGGCGGGCACCGGCGGAAACACGCCGTCCTGCACCGCGAAGTAGACGAAGCTGGCATCGGCATTGCGGATCACCAGCACCTGGGTCGGGCCGCCGGTTTCACCGCTGACGCCGGGGCCGTTGAGCAGCTTCAGGAAGCGCGTGTTCGGCGAGCCGAGTTCGACGCAGACCTCGCTCTTCGGCGTGAAGCCGCCAGAGGCCGGCAGCTGGAAGTAGTTGGCCGGGTTCGGCGAGCAGTTGATGATGCCGTGGTTCGGCCCGTCGATGGCGACGAACCGGCGCACCAGCCGCCCGGCCTCGTCCTGCCGCATCCATTCGCGCGTCAGCGTCACGCCCAGGCTGTGGCCGACGATGTCCACCTGCTTCGCGCCGGTGTAGGCCAACACCGCGTGCACGAAGCGGCGCAGGTCGGGCACGTTGGCGGCGTTGGTGTGGGCGATGCCGGAACGCAGCGTGTTGTCGCCGGCCAGGTCGCACTGGTCGCCCTGGTAGCCCAGCCCCCACAGCTCGCTGGTCGCATAGCCGTTGTCGGCCAGGTACTGCGCCAGGCCCTGCACCCAGCCCAGCGGGTTGCAGGCGGTGGGGAACGGCGTGTCGTTGTTGCCGTGCAGGAAGATCACCGGCGTACGCTTCACCGGGCCCGCAGCGCCGAAACCGATCACCGGCTTGCCCAGCGAGGTGTCGATGATCACCGGAAAGTCAGCCGGCAGCGTGTTGCCGACGGTGCCGGCGGCGTGGGCGGCGAGGCTCAACGCGGCACCCGCCGCGGCCAGCCATCGAACCAGTGTCCTGTGCGTCATCGTGTTCTCCTTCGGATCCGGGCGCGCTCGGGCGGCGCGGAGGCGGCCGATGGTAACCAGCTGCGCCGGGCAAATCACATCCCTGAAGGGGGGATTCACGCGAATTCGCAACCGTGCACGGTGCCTGCCGGGCCGCCGGCATCTACCCTCGCGCGCTGGCTCATCCATCGCGTCTCGAACGACCAAAGGTCTCCCATGCCCACAGATCGTCAGCTGCCTCCCGTGAGTGGGCGGCGAAACCCGGCGCTCCCTGCCGCCCCGGCCCTTCTGGCGGTCTGCCTGATGCTGGCATCCTGCGGCGGAGACGACGTCCCGCCGCAAGCCACGGTGCCCAGCACACCGGAGCCGTCCTCCGGCAGCGTCAGCGGCTTTGCGGCCACCGGCAAGGCGCTGCCGGAAGGCAGTGCCGTGCAGGCGCGTTGTGTGTCGGGCGGAGCGGACGGCAGCACCACCGCCACCGGCGCGTATACGCTGTCGACCAAGGACGCGGTGCTGCCGTGCCTGCTGCGCGCGACCTATGGCAGCGGCGAGTCGAAGCAGCGCCTCTACAGCTTTGCGGCGGCGGAAGGCACGGTGCAGATCACGCCCTTCACCCACGCCCTCGTCGTGAAGGCGCTCGGCGGCATCGACCCCGAAGCGCTGTTTGCCGCGCCCGACGAAACGCAACTGCGGACGCTCGCGCTCCAACTGCCCGATGGCCAGACCGCACTGCGCAAGCTGCTGACCGATCTCGGCCTGAATACGCCCCCGGCCACGCTGCCCAGCGACTTCTTTGCCGGCCCGCTGCAGCCCGCGACCGCCCTCGCCGCCGGCGACGCCCACGATCAGCTGATCGATGCGGCCATCGCGCGTTTCGGCGTCGTCGACGCGTTGACCTACACCTTCAGGAGCGTCGTCGACGAACCGGATGGGCCGCCCGGCAAGGTGGTCGACCTGGGGATCTCCGCGCGGGTGGACTGGAGCCAGTGCGCGATCGGCCCCTACCCCGACGGCGACGGCTACAGCGGCCGCGAGTGCCGACCCAGCGCGGTGATCCTGAGCGGCACCACGCGCAACTACGGCGGAGACCCGAGCATCAAGATGACGCTCGGCGCCTACATCGTCCCCTCATCCATCGACAACCTGATCGATGCCGAGTGTTATGGGTACATGGACGGCACGCGGATCGGCGACAGCCCGACCCGCCCGGCCTGGGCGTCGGGCTCCGACTTCTATCTGACCGGCTTCGGCGTCGCGCTGCGCCGATCGGACGGCTCCGCGCATCCGGACGGAATTGCCTACAACGCCGCGACGATCTTCGATTCGGCCACCGGGCGGATCCGCGCCGTCAGCAGCGAGCCGGGGGCCCGCATCACCGAACTGTCGGCCAGCGGCTCGACGAGCTGGGCGTACTTCGAAGGCGGCTACCTGCAGCGCATGCTGTTGAGGTACGACGGGTTCTGCAAGTGGGGCACGAACGACCGCATCACACCCTGAAGCGGCTCACGCCGCGCTCGTCCGCGGCGCGGCCATGGCCGAATGCATCCATGCCTGAAGGCTGTCGCGGCTGTTGACACCGAGCTTGCCGTAGATGGCGCCCAGGTAGTCGTGCGCGGTGTTGAGCGTGACGCTCATCCGGCGCGCGGCGTCGGGCAGCGTCCGTCCCTCGAACACGTGGAGTGACAGCTCGCGCTGGCGTGCCGACAAGCCACGGTCGCGCAGACGCGGCAGCAGATGCAGCATGCGCGGCACCCATTCGCTGACCGTGACCACGATCAGTTCGAGCGGCTCGCGGATGTCGGCGCGCAGGCTGCGGGCGCCCAACGAAAAGCGTCGCCCTTCGGCATACAGCACCATGCCCGGCGCCGGCGCCCGGAGGACACCGGCATCGACCGCCACCACGGCGGCCGCCAGGGCCTGCAGCGGTGCCTGCATCGCTTCGTCGAGCCGCACCTGCGCCGCCACCGGCGTCGTGTTGCGCGTGGCGCGATAGAGGCGGTTCAGGCCCAGGCTGTCGGCATGCTTGATGGCGCCGTGGCGGTCGATCAGCAGCAGCCCGCGCTCGTCCTGTTCGCTCCAGTGCTCCGGCGGGTCGACCTCGCGAGCGGTGGCCGCCAGCGCCAGGTAAGGGAGCATCTGCGCCAGCCGCCGGTCGTCGGTGGCGCTGAACTCGCGCCGGTCGGGGCCGCGGTTGCAGGCCAGGGTGCCGACCAGACGGCCCTCGGCGAACACCCCGGCGCCGAGGATGTAGCGCAGGCCGATCGGACGGAGGATCTCGTTGAACAGCACCGTGCGGACGAAGCCGCGACCCAGGTCACGCGACCCCGACAGCACCTGCGGACGATGCGCACGCTGGCGTGTGGTGATGCCCAGCTCGGATTCTTCGCGATTGACGTACTGCTGCGCATAGCGCTCCACCACGGCGGGCGGCGGTATCACGCCCGCGGTGTGCGCATGCGACAGCCCGCCGGTGGCCGTCGTCCAGTTGAAGCAGCACATGTCGAGGCCGAAGATGTCGGCGAACTCGTCGAGTGCCGCCGGCATCAGGGCGGCTTGCGACACGTTCAGCGTGCACAACTGTCGCAGGTAGCCGACACGCGAGGACTGTTTCATCTGACGGCGCTTCGTGACCGCGGGCTGGGGTTCGCCGCTGCGGTTCCCGCGAATCTAGTGCATTTTCAGTCCCGCGGGATCGCGGCCGCCCAGCCGACCGATGCCGGAACCGGCAGCGGGGTGCCCGGCGCCGCCCGACTGCATCGGGCCCGCCCCGGTGTCAGGCCGCCAGGAAGCGCTCGATCAGCGCGTACTGCTCGGGCGTGTTCAACGTGGGCGCGTGACCGCAACCGGGAATGGTGACCACCACCGCCCGCGGGCCGCGGTTGCGCATCGCATCGGCCACCTCGGGCAGCAACAGGTCGGAATGTTCGCCACGCAGGCACAGCACCGGCAGGTCCAGCGAATCCCATGCGTCCCACAGCGCATAGTCGTCGGCATGGTGCGTGAACTGCATGACCATCGCCGGGTCGTAGTGCGGCGTCACGCGGCCGTCGGGCAGGCGGCGGGTGGAGGTCTCGGTCAGGCGCCGCCACTGCGCGTCGGTCATCGCGCCATAGGGCTGGTAGACGGTGCGGAAGTACTGCTCCAGCTCACTCACCGTGGCGAAGGACGGCGGGCTGCCGGCATAGCTGCGGATGCGCTGGATGGCGGCCTCGGCCAGTTGCGGGCCGATGTCGTTCAGCACCATGCGCCGGATGCGGCCGCGCAGCGGGCCGGCGGCCGCCTTGCAGCCGATGGCGCCGCCCATCGAGGTGCCGAGCCAGTGCACCTGCTCCAGCCCCAGCTGGTCCAGCAGCGCCGTCGCCAGCTGCGCGTAGAAGGCCAGGCAGTATTCCTTGTCGGGCTGCGGGCTCCATTGGCTCAGGCCACGGCCGATGGTGTCGGGACAGATGACGCGGTAGCGCTGCGCAAGGTGCTCGGCGATGTCGTCCATGTCGCGGCCGGTGCGCGCCAGGCCGTGCCAGGCCACCACCGTCTCGTCGTGCTGCGCGCCCCATTCGGTGTAGTGCAGCTCGCGGCCCACGCAGCCGATGTAGTTCGACGTGAAGCTCATGAGCGGTTCCGCAACGCGCCGGCACGCAGGCGGCCGACCACGCCGGTGGGAAAGTAGTACACCGACAGCACGAACAGCACGCCCAGCCACAGCAGCCAGCGGTCGGGCGAGACCAGTGCGGTCAGCACCGGCACGCCTTCCAGCGCACCGGCACCGAGCTTCAGCAGGTCCTGCAGGTAGTTCTGCGCGAAGACGAACAGCACCGAGCCGATGACCGCGCCGTACATCGTGCCCATGCCGCCGATGACGACGATCAGCAGGATGTCGAGCATGATCTCGAAGCTCAGCGTCGTGTCCGGGCCGGTGTAGCGCAGCCACAGCGCCAGCAGCGCACCGGCCACGGTGGCGAACAGCGCCGACAGCACGTTGCTCCAGGTGCGATAGACCACGGTGCGGTAGCCGATGGCCTCGGCGCGGAAGTCGTTCTCGCGGATGGCCTGCAGCACCCGGCCGAAGGGGCTGTTGACGATGCGCAGCAGCAGCAGGAACAACACCGTCACCACCACGAACAGCAGGTAGTAGCTGAACACCTTGCCGTCGAGCATGACGCCGAAGACCTCGGACTCGAAGGGCTCGAAGGACGGGCTGAAGAGCGTCGGGTTCTTGAAGGTCAGGCCGTCCTCGCCGCCGGTGATGTCGCTGAGCTGCGAGGCCAGTGTCTGGAAGGCCGCCGCCACCGCCAGCGTGATCATCGCGTAGAAGATCGCCTTCACCCGCAGGCTGAACAGGCCGATCACCAGCGACAGCCCCAGCGACAGCAGCAAGGCCACGCTCAAGCCCGTGAACAGCGCGGCGAAGCCCTCGCCCAGGCGCGTGCTGGCGATCGCGATGCCGTAGGCGCCGATGCCGAAGAACATCGTGTGCGCGAAGCTGACGATGCCGGTATAGCCCAGCAGCAGGTCGTAGCTGGCCACCAGCAACACGAAGATCAGCATCTTGGCGGCCACGCCCAGCGCCTTGCTGCCGGGGAACAGAAAGGGCGCCACGGCCAGGCCCACGGCCACCAGAACGAGGGCCAGTGCCAGCCAGCGGCTGCGCGGGTAGTCGTGCGAGAGCAGACGGTTCAGGAACATGGCGCGGCCTCCCGCCGGGCCGCCCCAAGGGAGGCCGAGCCCCCTCGGGGGGCAGCGAACGAATGTGAGCGTGGGGGCATCATGGTCAGCGGTTGGTCACCGGGTACAGGCCCTGCGGCCGCCACAGCAGGATGGCCACCATCAACCCGATGTTGGAGAACAGCGCCACCTTCGGCGCCAGGTAGCCGGTGTAGTTGGCCATCAGCCCGACGAGCAGCGCACCGACGAAGCAGCCGAAGGTGCTGCCCAGCCCACCGATGATGATGACGATGAAGATCAGCACGTTGACCTGCGCGCCGATCTGCGGCACCACCGACTGCTGGTACATGCCCCACATCACGCCGCCCAGGCCGGCCAGCGCGCTGCCGGCGACGAAGACGCCGACGAACAGCCGCCGGATGCGGTAGCCCAGGCTTTCCACCATTTCGCGGTCCTGCACGCCGGCACGGATCAGCAGGCCGACCTTGGTGCGGTTCAGCGCGAACAGCAGCAGCGCGAAGACCACCAGGCCGATGACCACCGCCAGCACGCGGTACTTCTCGATCGACGCGTCGCCGATGACGAAGCTGCCGCGCAGCGCGGTGGGCAGCGGCAGCGGAATCTGCAGCGGGCCCCAGATGACCTTGATCAGCTCCTCGCCGACGATCATGCCGCCCATGGTGATGAGGATCTGCTTCAGGTGCAGGCCGTAGACCGGCCGCACGATCACGCGCTCGAAGGCCAGGCCCAGGGCGCCGGCCGCTGCCATCGCCACCAGCATCGCGGCGAACACCGCCACCAGGTTGCGCCACAGCGATTCGCTGGCCGTCCAGTCGGCCATGCCACCCATCACGCTGGTGGCGACGAAGGCGCCCAGCGCGATGAACACGCCGTGGCCGAAGTTCAACACGTCCATCAGGCCGAAGACCAGCGTCAGGCCCGAGGCGATGATGAAGATGATCAGCCCCATCGCCAGCCCGGCCACGCTGAGCGTGACCCAGGTCGACGACGAGCCGACCAGCGGCCAGGCCGCCAGCAGCACCGCGCCCAGCAGCGCGATCGGCTTCCAGTCGAACTCGGCCTTCGGGATGGCCGCGGGCGCGGTGGCGGCCGGGGCGGTGGTGGTCGTCGTTGCGCTCATTGGTGCGCCCCCAGTGAAAGGCCCAGCAGCCGGTGCTGCAGCGCTTCGTCTTCGGCCAGCTGCGCCATCGCGCCGGTGTGCACGATGCGGCCGTTGTCCATCACGGCCACGCGGTCGCCCAGCGCCTTCGCCATCTGGAAGTTCTGCTCGACGAGCAGGATCGTCGTGCTCTGCGCCTTCAACTGGCGCAAGGCGTCGATCAGGTTGTTGATGATCGACGGCGCCAGGCCCTTGCTGGGCTCGTCGATCAGGATCAGCTCGCGTGGCTCGACGATGGCACGCGCGACGGCCAGCATCTGCTTCTGCCCGCCGGACAGCTTGCCCGCCGGGTACAGCCAGAACTTCTTCAGCGCCGGGAACAGGCCGAAGATCCATTCCAGCCGCTGGGTGTCGAGTTCAGCGGCGCGGCGGGCATTGCGCGCGGCCAGCACCATGTTCTCCTGCACCGTCAGGTCGGTGAAGATGCCCATCGCCTCGGGCACGTAGGCGATGCCGAGCTGTGCGATGTCGGGCGTGGTGAGTTGGCCCGAGCCGGCCGGTCGGCCGGCTTCCAGTTTCGGCCCACCGATCTGCCGGCCCTTGAAATGGACCGAACCCTGCGAGGTGGCCCACAGGCCCATGATCGTGCGCAACGTGGTCGACTTGCCGGCGCCGTTGCGGCCCAGCAGCATCGTCACCTGGCCGGCCGGCACCTGCAGGTCTACGCCATGCAGGATGTGGTACGCGCCGATGTGCGTGTGCACGCCCTTCAGATCGAGCACCAGCGCGGTCATACAGCCTCCTCGGGCACGATGCCCAGATAGGCCTGCTGCACCACCGGCGAGGCGATCACCGCAGCCGGTTCGCCGTCGGCCACCAGCGCGCCGTTGTGCAGCACGATGATGCGGTCGGCCAGCTCGCTGACCACGTCCATCTTGTGTTCCACCAGCAGGATCAGCCGGTCCTTGCGCGCCTTGAGCGCGCGGATCAGGTCCAGGATCACCGGTACCTCGTCCACGCTCATGCCGGCGGTGGGCTCGTCGAACATGTAAACCTTGGGGTCCAGCGCCATCAGCAGCGCCACTTCCAGCTTGCGCTGGTCGCCGTGCGGCAGCGCCGCGGCATGGGCATCGCGCTTGTCGTCCAGCCGCACCGACTGCAGGATCTGCCGCGCCTCGTCGATCCAGGCCTTGCGGTCCAGCCAGACGCTGAACAGGTCCAGCCCCGTGCCGCCGCGGCGGCCCGATTCGCGGGCCTGCACCGCCAGGCGCACGTTCTCCTGCACCGTCAAATTGGGGAACAGCTGTGTCAGCTGGAAGGCCCGGCCCAGCCCGCGGTGCGTGCGCAGCGGCGCCGGCAGGCGGGTGATGTCCTCGCCGCCCAGCAGCACCTGGCCCTCGGTGGCCGGCAACTGGCCCGAGATCAGCCGCTAGGTGGTCTTGCCCGCGCCGTTGGGCCCGACGATTACCGTACCCGTGGCGCAGCGCGCAGGACATGGCCCACGGCCACGTGGCCACCGAAGCGGATGGTGATCTCGAGTCTGAGCACGGCGACCCATGCCGGCCAAAAGGCCGGGCATCGTCGTCGATCAAGCTCCTCCCGGAGGGGGCTAGGGGGAGGGAAGCTAGAGGCCGACCAGAACAAACGCTTTCAGCGTTTGTTCTGGATCGGCACATCCATTTCGGAGGCCTTGATCTCGCGCACCAGCTCCGGCACGCCCCAGGCGAAGGCCGGGTCCATGAAGTGGTACATGTCCTGCATCGCCTGCTGATCTTCCTTGCGGAAGGTCATCTTGCCCTTCGGCGTCTCGAAGCTCATGCCTTCCATGGCCGCGATCAGCTTGTTGGTGTTGGTGTCGCCGTTGGTCTTCTTCAGCGCCTCGACCACCGCGATGCCCGCGGCCATACGCCGGCGTAGGCTGGCGCCTTGAACTGCGAGTAGTGGCGCTGACACCAGCCACTTCGTTGACCTTGTTCTTTCGGAATGCCGAAGTAGTAGTACAGGCCGCCTTCCATGCCCGGGAACTGCTTGTAGGCCACCATCGCCGGCAGGATGCTGTTGCCGGTGGCAATTCCCATGCCGTAGCGCTTCGGGTTGCCGCCCGCCCAGATGATCCACACCACCTTCTTGCCCGGCTGGTCCTTCAGCTTGTCGATGATGCGCTGGCCGGCCGCCGTGAAGTCGGTGGTCGCTGCGGGCAGGTATTCCTCGTAGACGATCTTGGACTTCTTCAGTGCGCCCTTGAAGGCCTTGACGCCGTCCTTGCCGAAGGCGTTGTCCTGCGCCAGCGTGACGATGCTGGTGCCGGCCTGGTCCAGCGCCACCGCGTTGGCGATGGCGTCCTGGCTGCTGTTGCGGCCGGTGCGGAAGATGTACTTGTTCCACTTGTCGCCGGTGATCGAATCGGCCACCGCCGGCTCCACCAGCAGGATCTTCTTGTACTCCTCGGCCACCGGCAGCATGGCCAGCGCCACGGGGCTGGCGGTGGGGCCGACGGCGATGTCCACCTTGTCGTCGGCATAGGCCTGGGCCAGCAGCGTCTTGCCCACGTCGGGCTTGCCCTGGTCGTCCTTCTCGATGACCACCAGCTTCTTGCCGGCCACTTCCATCGTGCCGTTGGTGGCGTAGTCCAGGCCGAGGTTGAAGCCGACGATCGTCTGCTTGGCATAGGCCTCCAGCGGGCCGGTCTTGCTGGCGATCAGCGCGATCTTCACTTCGCCCTTGTTCTGCGCCAAGGCGCTGCCCAGCGGCAGTGCCGACAACGTGGCGGCCAGGGTGGCGGCGGCAAGCCAGGAAATGCTTCTTCGAGTCACGGTCGGTCTCCTTCAGGCGGTGACATTCGCGGCGGCGACGCTGCCGCGGCTGGCCAGGATCATCGCAACGCCCGTGCCACGTGGCACCGAGTTAGTGCTAACCCGAGGTTTTTCGGTCCCGGAGCGCCATTGCGGGGCTTTTGAATGACATCTTCTGACTGATTCGAAGACAGCAGCGCCAGTGACCTTCTGGCGCTGTCCAGTCTGTGTACACAGACTCGGCACCGAATGGCTCGATTCTGGACATGGCCGCTGCCGCGCCGGCTGGCGCAGAATCACGCGCCACCGCCCCACGACAAGAACGAGAGACACCCATGCGCCAACTGTCGCTGCTCGACCTGGGCTTCTTCGTGGCCGAAACCGCGGCCAGCCCCAAACACGTGGCCGGGCTGCTGTTGTTCAAGCGGCCCAAGGGCGCGCCGGCGGACTTCGTGGCGAAGCTCTATCGTGAGTACCTGCAGCCGGTCGAGGTCAAGCCGCCCTTCAACCGCGTCATCCACTTCTCGCTGACCGCGCTGCCGCAGTGGACGGATGCAGCGAAGGTGGACCTGTCGAAGCACGTCTTCTGGCACAAGCTGCCGGCAGGCGCCAACGACCGTCAGGCGCTGTTCGACCTGGTGGCCAAGCTGCACGAGCCGATGCTCGACCGCACGCGGCCGCTGTGGGAACTGCACGTGATCGACGGCATCGCCGGCGGCCGCTTTGCGCTGTACCAGAAGATGCACCATGCCGTGGCCGACGGCGTGACGATGACGCGCTGGACGGCGCAGGGGCTGAGCGAGTCGCCCGACGACCGGCGCCTGAAACCGCTGTGGAGCATCGAACACAGCGCCTACAAGGCGCGGCGCGAGAAGCGGCAGAACGAACTGCTGCAGTCGGCATGGTCCCAGGCGATGGGCGCAGGACAGCGGGCCCTGGGGGTGGCGCGCCTGGGCGCGATGCTGCTGCTGGAAAGCGCCAGGCTGACGAAGAACGCGATCGCGCTGCCCTTCGTGTCCACCGCGCGCACGCCGCTGACCGGCCAGGTGACCGCCGGCCGGCAGTTCGCCAGCAGCATCATCGCGATGTCGCGCGTCGACGCCATCCGCAAGCGCACGCGCTCGACGCTGAACCACGTGGCGCTGACCTGCCTGGACGGTGCGCTGCACCGCTACCTGCAGGAGCTGGGCGTGGAGCTGAAGCGGCCGATCATCATCCAGATGCCGGTGAACCTGCGGCGCGAAGGCGACAAGGCCGCGGGCAACAAGATCGGCATCGTGCAGGTCGAGCTGTCGCCGCCGACCGACGACCCCTATGTCCGGCTGCGCAACATCGGCTTTTCGCTGCGCAACGTGCGCACGATGATCGACAGCGTGGTGCCCGCCGCGATCGAAACCTACACCGTGATCACCGGCCTGGTGGCGCAGCTCGCCGAACTGGCGAAGCTGAGCAATGCGCTGCCGCCGATGGGCAACACGCTGGTATCGAACGTGCCGGGGCCGAGGCAGACGCTGTACCTGAAGGGCGCGCTGCTCGAGGAGATGCACCCGGTGAGCACGCTGCCGCCGAGCAACCTGCTGAACATCACGCTGTTCAGCTATGCCGGGCAGCTGTTCTTCTGCCTGATCGCCACCGACGAACTGCACGACCTGCCGCTACTGGCGAAGTACGTCGAGCAGGCTTTCGGCGAGCTGGAAGCGGCGGTCTCCGGCGAAGCCGTGACCTGACCGCGGTTGGCATTCGAGGCCGCAGGGGACGGGTGCATGTAGTCGGCGCATAGCCGCCGCTCGCTGATCGCCTGCTACTGCCTGTCGTTTTTTCAGGCGTTTGCGCAAGCCGAGGCTGACGGGGAAGCGAATCCGTCCATGTCCCCCGCCCGGTCTGACAGACCGGGCTCCTCCTTTACTTCCCGGATTCGCTTCCCCGCCATCCTCGGCAGGACACGCGGAGGTGTTCGCGGCGCAACGGCCCCGAATTCATCGCGAACCACGAGCGGTGCCAGGGGTCACGGGCGGACTGGCCGGCAGGGCGCCTATGCGACGCCGAGGAGCGCAGGTTCACGGCCAGCGCGCAGCGCTCCACCTCTGACTTCGTCGCGACTGTTTGAACGAGCGCGCGATCAGCGCGCGAAGTGAGTTGGCGACGAGGCCGTGAAGCCGAGCACTGCAGGGTACCCGCCCACCGGGGCGGGGCGTCGCATTCGAAGCCCTGCCGGCGGTCCGCCCGTGGCCCAGGCCAGCAGCTGACAACGAGCGCCGCAAGCGCCAGAAATTCCCTGGCTCGCGCGTGCATCGCTATGCGCGCGGCACCAGTTTCGCGCCCGTCAGCATGCTCCTGCGCCTCGACCAGCGAGGGCACGAACTTCAGGTCGTGGCCCAGCGCGCAGGCCAGCACCAGCGACTGGTGCACCGCCTCGCCCACCACCGACGGCGCGCCCAGGTTCTCGGCCAGATGGGTAGTAGCGCACGTCCTTGCGCGCATTGTTCAGCTCGAACTTCATGCCGCCCAGGTCGCCCTTCAGCGTCTTCGCCATCACCTGGAAGATGCCGGAGTTCACCAGCCCGGCCGACACCAGTTCGACCAGCTTGTTCGGATCGATGCCGGCGCGCTGCCCGACCGCGAAGGCCTCCGCGATCGAGGTGCACATCGCCTGCGCGATGAAGTTGTTCAGCAGCTTGATCGTGTGGCCGGCGCCGGGCCCGCCGACGTGAAAGACGTTCTCGGCAAAGGCGCGCAGCACCGGCTCCAGCGCGGCGAAATCCTCGGCCTCGGCACCGACCATCACGTTCAACTTGCCGGCCTCGGCCTCACCGGCGTGCGCGCGAGCGGCGCGTCGATGAAGCGCACGCCGCGCGCGGCGCAGGCCTCGCGCAGCCGGGCCGTCGAATCGGGCTCGCTGGTCGAGGTGTCGACGATCAGCAGGCCCTGGTTCGCGCCGGCCAGCAGGCCGCTGTCGCCGAGCACCGAGGCCTCGACCTGCGGCGAGCCGGTGACGCACAGGAACACGATGTCGCTGTCCGCGGCGAGCGCCTTCGGCGACGCCGCCTGCGTCGCGCCGGCGGCCAACAGGTCGGCCACGCGCTCGCGCTGCGGTGCACCGTGATCCCCATGGGCCAGCCCTTGGCGCGCAGGTTCTTCGCCATGCCGTGGCCCATCATGCCCGAGGCGCCGATGAATCCGATGCGTTGCATGTTCAGTCTCCCGTGGTGGTGGCCACTGCCGCGGCCGGAGGTGGGGTGTTGCCGTCGCCCTGCAGCAACGCCAGCTTCTGGTACAGCGTGGCGCGCGAAATTCCAAGGCGCCGTGCGGCGACACCGGTCTGATGCAGCGCCTGCCGGATGCGCCGCGCTTCCAGCGCTGCCACGGCCTGCGGCAGCGACACATCGGCGTCGGCGTCGAACGTCGTCGAGCAACGGCGGCTCGGGCCGCCGCCGCAGCGGCGGCCAGTCAGACGTCAGGCCGTGGAGCCTGCACGGGCGGCGGCTCCGCGCGTGTCTCGGCGAATTCGACCGGCACCGGGCAGCAGCGAAGCAAAGTGCGCGGCGCCCAGGCTCGGGTCGTCGGTCATCAGCGTGGCCTGCTCCAGCACATTGCGCAGCTCGCGGATGTTGCCCGGCCAGTGATGCCGCGCCAGCAGGTCCAGCGCATCCGGCCGCAGGCTCTTGTGCGGCAGACCGCTGCGGCGCGAGATGTCCTCGGCCAGCGTCTCGACCAGCGCCTCCAGGTCGTCGAGCCGCTCGCGCAGCGGCGGCAGGCGGATCGGCAGCACGTTGAGCCGGTAGTACAGGTCGGCGCGGAAGCTGCCGTCGGCCACCATCGCCGGCAGGTCGCGGCTGGTCGCGGCGATCACACGCACGTCGATGCGCTGCACGCGGTTGCTGCCCAGCGGCTCCAGTTCCTGCTCCTGCAGCACACGCAGCAGCTTGCTCTGCAGCGCCAGCGGCATGTCGCCGATCTCGTCGAGCAGCAGCGTGCCGCCGTTGGCCGCCATGAACTTGCCTTCGCGGCCCTTGCGCTCGGCACCGGTGTAGGCGCCGGGCGCCACGCCGAAGAACTCGGCCTCCAGCAGCGATTCCGGCACCGCCGCGATGTTGACGGCGACGAAGGGCTTGCCGGCCCGCGCGCTGGCCGCGTGGATGCCGTGGGCCAGCAGTTCCTTGCCGGTGCCGGTCTCGCCCAGCAGCAGCACGGTGCTGTCGGTCTGCGCCACGCGCCGCGCCTGGCGCTTGACCTCCACCGCCGCGGCGCTGCTGCCGATGAAGCTGGCGATGCTGTGCTTGGGGCGGCGCTGCGCCGCCAGCTGCTGGCGCGCGCTGTCCAGTTCGCGCTGCAGCCGGGCGAACTTGGTCATCAGCGGCTGCATCGTGGTCTCGGGCTGGTCCAGCAGCACCATGCCGAAAGCGCCGATCACCTGGCCGCTGTCGTCGCGCAGCGGCAGCCGGCTGACCAGGAAGGTGCCGGCCTGGTTGCTGAGCAGGTCGACCAGGATCGCCTTTCCGGTGTCGACCACGTCGTTCATCATCGTGTTCGGCACCACCTCCTCGACGCGCTTGCCGATGAAGGCGTCGGCGCTGTCGAAGCCCAGCGCCGGCAGGAACTGCTTGTAGCTGTCGCTGATCCAGACGATGCGGTGCTGGCGGTCGACCAGCATCGAGCCCATCGCGGTGCTGGCAAAGACGTCGAACATGCTCTTCGCCGCCAGCTTGAGCATCGCGTCGTCGGGCAGGGTGGGACGTTCGGTCATCGGCGCTCCGCAAGGCAGCCGTGCACTGTAGGCGCTGGACCGCCAACTGTCCAGAAAGCGGACAGCCATCGACCCGTCCAGGTCATTGCAATTACGTAATCATGGAATTACGATGACCATGGCAGCACGGAGATCCTGATGGCCGACCCCATTCCCCTGCGTGGCACCTCGCTGCACGACGGCGTTGCGGCACAGCTGCGTTCGATGGTCTTCGAGCGCCAGCTGGCGCCCGGACAGTGGATCGACGAGAAGGCCCTGGCCAAGGCCTGGATGGTCAGCCGCACGCCGCTGCGTGAAGCGCTGAAGGTGCTGGCCGCCGAAGGCCTGGTGGAACTGGTGCCGCAGCGCGGCTGCCGTGTCATCGAGCTGTCCGACGACGAGGCCGACGACCTGTTCCCGGTGATGGCGCTGCTGGAGGGCCGCTGCGCGCACGAGGCCGCGCTGAAGGCCAGCGCCGACGACATCGCCGAACTGCAGCGCCTGCACCAGGCGCTGGAGCATCACGCGGCGGCGCGCGACATCGACGGCTACTACCGCGCCAACCACGCCTTCCACACGCGGGTGCAGACGCTGGCCGACAACCGCTGGCTGGACCGTGCCACCGGCGACCTGCGCCGGTTCCTGCGCCTGATGCGCGGCCGGCAGCTGAACCTGCCGGGCCGCATCGAAGCCTCGCTCAACGAGCACCGCGTGCTGATCGACGCCTTCGCGCAGCGCGACGCGGCGCGCGCCGAGCGGGCGATGCACGACCACCTGATGGCGCAGCTCGTGGCGCTGAAACAGCTGCGCACGCTGGAGCGCGAGACCGGAGGCGGCCATGCTGGATGAGCTGCGCCGCGCCGCCGCCCGGCAGCGCGCCCACCACCAATTGCGCTCGCTGGTCGTCGGCTGCCAGCGGCTGCTGTCGGAACGCGGCGAGACCAACAGCATGGCCATCGCGCGCCAGCTGGTGGAACGCATCGACACGCTGCCGCCCGACCTGCTCGGCGGCTTCTTCGACCATCTGAGCCTGGCGCTGAGCCCCGAGCCGAAGCGTGTGCTGCAGGCCGCGCAGGCCTACGCCGAGCAGCCGAACGCGCAGCAGCTGATCGCGCTGACGCAGGCGGCCGAACCGCCGCGCCAGGAACTGCTGCGCCGCCTGAACCGCACGCCCGGCGGCACCGCGACGCTGGTACGCCTGCGCCGCGCGCTGCTGCCGCGCCTGGCCAAGCAGCCCGAATGGCTGGCGCTGGAAGCCGACCTGCTGCACCTGTTCAGCTCGTGGTTCAACCCCGGCTTCCTGCAGATGCGGCGTCGATTGGAACTCGCCGGCCAAGCTGCTGGAGAAGATCATCCACCACGAGGCGGTGCACGAGATCGACGGCTGGGACGACCTGCGCCGCCGCCCGCAGCCGGACCGGCGCTGCTTCGCCTTCTTCCACCCGCAGCTGCCGGACGAGCCGCTGATCTTCGTCGAGGTGGCGCTGCTGCCGGACATGCCGGCGGCGATCGCGCCGCTGATCGACAAGGCCAGCGAGCCGCTGTCGCCCGAGCGCTTCCGCGTCGCCGCCTTCTACGGCATCAGCAATTGCGAACCGGGGCTGCGCAACGTGTCGCTCGGCAATTTCCTGATCAAGAGCGTGGCCGAGCAGCTGCAGCGCGAACTGCCGCGCGTGCGCAGCTTCTGCACGCTGTCGCCGATCCCGGGCTTCGCGGCCTGGCTGCTGTCCGGCCCGGACTTCGCCGCGCTGCCCCGGTTGCGCCGCCCGGCGGCGGCCGACCTGGAGGCGGCGCGCGCGCATCTGCTGAAGGCGTGCAACGGTGAGCTCGGCGCACTGCAGCGTGCCGCGACGCACGAGGCGCTGGACCCGCAGGCCGAGGCCGCGCTGCTGAGCCTGTGCGCCGCCTACCTGCTGTACCAGTCGCCGACGCCGCAGGGCGACCCGGTCGCACGCTTCCACCTCGACAACGGCGCGCGGCTGGAGCGGCTGAACGCGCGTGGCAACATGTCGGCCAAGGGCCTGAAGCAGTCCTTCGGCCTGATGGTCAACTACCTGTACGACCTGGACAAGATCGAAGCCAGCCACGAGAAGTTCAAGCAGGGCGAGGTGGCCCGCTCGCGTGCGGTGCACAGCGTCCTGTAGATCCCCACCACAACGACCGGAGACAAACCATGAGGACGTCGCAGACCCGTGCGCGCCGCAGCCTGCTGCTGGCCGCGACCCTGACGCTGGCCGCCCCGCTGGCCCTGGCCCAGGCCGGCGCCCAGGCCAGCCAGTGGCCGAGCAAGCCGGTGACCATCGTCGTGCCCTTCCCGGCCGGCGGCGGCACCGATGCCTTTGCGCGCCCGCTGAGCGCCTACCTGACCAAGGCGCTGGGCAGGCAGTTCATCATCGACAACAAGGGCGGCGCCGGCGGCACGGTCGGCGCCGGCGTGGCGGCACGCGCGGCACCGGACGGCTACACGCTGTTCATGGGCGCAGTGCACCATGCGATCGCGCCGTCGATCTACCCGAAGCTGGACTACAACATCGAGACCGACTTCGTGCCCATCGGCCTGGTGTCGAGCGTGCCGCAGGTCATCGTCATCAATGCACAGCGCATGCCGGTGGCCGACTTCAAGGCCTTCCTGGCCGCCGTGCGCCAGAGCCCCGGCAAGTACAACTACGCCTCGGCCGGCAACGGCACCTCGCACCATCTGGCCGGCGAGCTGTTCAAGCTGCAGACCAACACCTTCATCACGCACATCCCCTACCGCGGCGCCGGCCCGGCGCTGCAGGACCTGGTGGCCGGCCAGGTGGACATGATGTTCGACGGTCTGGGCTCGTCGGCCCCGCACATCAAGGCCGGGCGCATCAAGGCGCTGGCCGTGGCGTCGAACCAGCGCGCGCCGGGCTTCCCGGACGTGCCGACCGCCGTCGAGCTCGGCCTGCCGAACTACCAGGTCGCCACCTGGTACGGCCTGTGGGCGCCGAAGGGCACGCCGAAGGAGGTCGTCGATCGCATCCAGGCCGAACTGCGCAAGGCGCTGAATGCCGAGGAGATCGTCGCCGTGTGGCGCGGCATCGGCTCGACCACGCCCGATGTCTACGGCGATGCCTTCGGCCGCTTCGTCGGCGCCGAGGTCAAACGCTGGGCCGAGGTGGTCAAGGCCTCGGGCGCGAAGCTGGAGTGAACGAGCGATGAGCGATGCCCGCATCGACCTGCAGCCGGCCGACGCCGCCGGCGTGGCGCGCGTGCGCATCCACAACCCGGCGAAGCAGAACGCGCTCAGCGTGGCGATGTGGCGCCAGCTGCGCGCCGCGTTCGAGCAGCTGCAGGCCGCGGCCGCGACGACGCGGGTGGTGCTGGTGTCCGGCGAAGGCGGCCATTTCGCCGCCGGCGGCGACATCGAGGAATTCCCCAGCTTCCGTTTCGACGAGCAGCGGCTGCGCGACTTTCACGAGCAGGACGTGGCGCCGGCGCTGCGCGCGCTGCTGGACTGCGACATCCCCGTGATCGCGCAGATCGAAGGCTCGTGCATCGGCGGCGGGCTGGAGATCGCGGCCTGCTGCGACCTGCGCGTGTGCGGCGAGGGCAGCCGCTTCGGTGCGCCGATCGCGCGGCTGCTGCTGGCGCCGTCCGAAGCGCAGATCGTTGCCCGCGTGCTCGGCCTGCCGCTGCTGCGCGAGCTGCTGCTCGAAGCGCGGCTGCTGGGCGCCGACGAAGCGCAGGCGCGCGGCATCGTCAACCGCGTGGTCGACGACGGCGCGGTGGCCGCCGAGGCCGAGGCCAGCGCCGCGCGCATCGCCGCGCTGTCGCCGCAGGCGCAGCGGCTGAACAAGCGCACGCTGCGCCAGCTGGCCGCAGGCGCAACGAGCGCCGCACAGCGCCACGAGCACTTCGGCTATGCCGATTCGGCCGAGCATCGCGAAGGCCTGGCTGCCTTCGTCGAAAAGCGCCCGGCGCGCTTCTAAACTCCCTCCCATGAAGAACAGCAATCTCTTTGCGGCGCTGCGCGCCGCCTTCCCCGCGGACCTGGACGGCACGGCGATCGAGACGGCCGACGGCACCCCGCTGTACTACAGCTGGCGCGACCTGGAGCGCGGCACCGCGATGATCGCCAACCTGCTGGCGTCACTGGACCTGCCCGAAGGCGCGCGTGTCGCCGTACAGACCGAAAAGAGCGTCGAAGCGCTGATGCTGTACCTGGCGGTGCTGCGCGCCGGCTATGTCTACCTGCCGTTGAACACCGCCTACCAGGCCGCCGAGATCGAGTACTTCATCGGCAATGCCGAACCGAGTGTCGTGGTGTGCACGCCGAAGAACTTCGGCTGGGTCAGCAAGATCGCCTTCAAGGCCGGCACGAAGAACGTCTTCACGCTCGGCGACGACCGCCGCGGCAGCCTGCTCGAGCGCGCGGCGCCGATGAGCGACGAGCACGCCGTGGCGCGGCGCGCCGACGGCGACCTGGCCGCGATCCTGTACACCAGCGGCACCACCGGGCGCAGCAAGGGCGCGATGCTCACGCACGGCAACCTGCTGAGCAACGCGCGCGTGCTGCACGGCCACTGGGGCTGGCGCAGCGACGACGTGCTGATCCATGCGCTGCCGATCTTCCACGTGCATGGGCTGTTCGTCGCCTCGCACGGCGCGCTGCTGGCCGGCGCCAGGATGATCTGGTTCGCGAAGTTCGACCCGCGCAAGGTGATCGAGCGCTTGCCCGAAGCCACGGTGTTCATGGGCGTGCCGACGCTGTACGTGCGGCTGCTGGCCGAGCCGTCGCTGAGCCGGCAGGCCTGCGCGCACATGCGGCTGTTCATCTCCGGTTCGGCGCCGCTGCTGATCGAGACCTTCAACGAATGGAGCGAGCGCACCGGTCACACGATCCTGGAGCGCTACGGCATGAGCGAGACCATCATGCTCACCTCCAACCCCTACGACCCGGCCCAGGGCGAACGCCGCGGCGGCACCGTCGGCCTGGCCCTGCCCGGCGTGGGCCTGCGCATCCGCGACGACAAGGGGCACCCGCTGGCCAGCGGCGAGATCGGCCACATCGAGGTCAAGGGCCCGAACGTCTTCAAGGGCTACTGGCGCATGCCGGAGAAGACCGCCGAGGACTTCACCACCGACCTGTGGTTCAAGACCGGCGACGTCGGCAAGGTCGGCGCCGACGGCTACGTGACCATCGTCGGCCGCAGCAAGGACCTGATCATCAGCGGCGGCTACAACGTCTACCCGGCCGAGATCGAGGGTTACCTGAACGAGATGCCGGGCGTGGCCGAGTCGGCGGTGATCGGCGTGCCCCATGCGGATTTCGGCGAGGCGGTGGTCGCCGTGGTGGTGCCGAAGCCGGGCGCGGCGCTGGATGGGGCGGCGCTGAGCGCCGCGCTGAAATCGAAGATCGCCAACTTCAAGGTGCCGAAGGCGACCTTCATCGTCGCCGACCTGCCGCGCAATGCCATGGGCAAGGTGCAGAAGAACCTGCTGCGCGAGCAGCACAAGGCGCTGTTCGCCCGCTGAGCGATGGCCGCACTGCCCGGCCCGCAGGACGACCGTTGCCCGCGCTGCGGCGGCGGCTTCCATTGCGGCGTCGACGACGCCGGCCCCTGTGCCTGCACGGCGGTCCAGCTCGACGCCGCGCTGCAGCAGCGCCTGCGCGAGCGCTACACCGGCTGCCTGTGCGTGCGCTGCCTGGCGGCGCTGGCGCGGGGCGAGGCCATCGAAGCGCCCGGTCCCGTCAGTGCAGCTTGATGCGCGGCCGGTGCACCCGGTCGAGCAGCTCGGACAGCGTGATCAGCGCGGTCTTCACCGGCCCGCTCAGCGCCAGCTGATGCTGCTTGTGCAGCGCCCAGTACATCCACTTCGCGATCTGGCCCTCGACGAACAGGCTGCCGCGCGTCAGGCTGCCCATCAGGCTGCCGACCGAGGAATATTCCGACAGCGAGACCAGCGAGCCCTTGTCCTCGAAGCGGAACGGCGCGACCGCATCGCCGGCCAGCAGCCGCGGCAAGGCCTTGGCCAGGTACATCGCCTGCTGGTGCGCCTGGCCCGCGGCGGCACGAAGCCGCCGCCGGCCTGTGCGCAGGCCGCGCAGTCGCCGAAGGCGAAGATCGCCGGGTCGCGTGAACTGCGCAGGTTGCCGTCGACCACCAGCTGGTTGAGCCGGTTGGTCTCCAGCGGGTCGTCCGGGCACAGCTGCGCCAGCACCTCGGGGGCCTTGATGCCGGCAGCCCAGACGGTGATCGTCGACGGAATGCGGCGCCCGCTCGCGGTATCGACCCCGAGCGGGACGACGGCCACCACCTTCTCGCCGGTGTGCACCTCCACCGCCAGCTTGCGCAGCTCGCGCACCGCGGCATGGCCCAGGCGCTCGGGCAGCTGCGACAGCAGCCGCGGCGCGGCCTCGATCAGCACGATGCGCAGCTCGGTCTCCGGGTCCAGGTGCTCCAGCCCGTAGCTGGACAGCACCCGCGCGGCCGCATGCAGCTCGGCCGCCAGCTCCACGCCGGTGGCGCCGCCGCCGACGATGGCCACGGTCAGCCGCGCGCCATGGGCCGGCGTCGGCACGGTCTGCGCGCGGATGCAGGCGTTGATCAGGCGTTCGTTGAAGCGCCGCGCGGCCTCGGCGCTGTCCAGCCGGATGCTGTGCTCGGCCGCGCCCGGCGTGCCGAAGTCGTGGGTCTGGCTGCCGATGGCGATCACCAGCGTGTCGTAGGGCAGCGTGCTGGCCGGCGTGATTTCGCGGCCCTCGGCATCGTGGCTGGCCGCCAGGTGCAGCAGGCGCGCGGCGCGGTCCACGCGCTGCAGCGCGCCGAGGCGGAACTTGAAGTGGTTCCAGCGCGCCTGCGCCAGGTATTCGATCTCCTCGGCATGGGTGTCGAAGCTGCCGGCCGCCAGCTGGTGCAGCAGCGGCTTCCACACGTGGGTGCGCGCGGCGTCGACCAGCGTCACCTCGGCCAGGCCCTTGCGGCCGAGACGCCGGCCCAGCTGTGTGGCCAGCGGCAGGCCGCCGGCACCGCCGCCGACGATGACGATGCGTTGTGTCATGGGTCGATTGAACCATCTCCGCCAGTTCAGGGTTTCCCCAAGGCGCGCGCCGCGGCGGCGCTTCGCACAATGACCCTCCCCCGCCCTTCCGGAGACCGACGATGCCCCGCGCCCATGCCCTGGACCGCCTGATCGGCGACGTGCTGCCCAGCTTCCGCAGCGCGGCCGACGTCCAGGCCTTCGAAGCCACGGCCCGCTACGAAGACCGCATCGCCGCGCAAAGCACCTACGAAGCGGTGCAACGGGGCGCGGCCATCGCGCCGCAGGCACCGGCGCTGCAGTTCATCGCCAGCGCCGAATCGCTGGAGCCGGCCGTCACGCTGAGCCACGCGCAGTTCCTGGCCCGCGTCACGCAATCCGGCAACCTGTTCCACGCGCACGGCGTGGGCCCGCAGGACGTGGTCAGCTTCCTGCTGCCGCTGCTGCCGCAGTACTACTTCGGCCTGCTCGGCGCGCAGGTGGCCGGCATCGCCAACCCGGTGAACCCGCTGCTGTCGCCGCACCAGCTGGCCGAGATCCTGCGCGCGGCACGCACCAAGGTGCTGGTGACGATCGGCCCGCGGCCCGGCACCGACATCTGGGACAAGGTGCAGCAGATCCGCGCCGAGCTGCCGGAGCTGAAGGCGGTGCTGGTGATCGGCGGTGCCGCCGACCCGGCGAAGGGCGTGCACGACTTCGACGCCGAGCTGGCCAAGCACCCGGCCGACCGCGTGGTCAGCGGCCGCACGATCCGCGCCGACGACATTGCCGGCTACTTCCACACCGGCGGCACCACCGGCACGCCGAAGCTGGTGCGCCACACGCATGCCAACCAGGTCTACCAGGCCTGGGGCCTGCGCCTGACGCTGCCGATGGGCGGCCACAACCTGCTGTGCGGGCTGCCGCTGTTCCACGTCGGCGGCTCGCTGACGCAGGGCCTGGCCACGCTGGCCGGCGGCGGCTGCATCGTGGCGCTGACGCCTTCGGGCTGGCGCGACGCCGGCATGGTGCGCAACGCCTGGAAGCTGGTCGAGCGCTACCGGCCGGCGGTCTTTGGCGGCGTGCCCACGGTGCTGGCCGCGGCGCTGAGCGTGCCGGTGGACGGCGCCGACATCTCCAGCGTGCGCGTCGCCTCGGGCGGCGGCTCGGCCATTCCGGTGGCCGTGGGCAAGGCCTATGCCGAACTGATCCACGGCCCGGTGCTCGAGGTCTACGGCATGACCGAAACCGCCAGCGTGCACACGATGAGCTACCCGGAGCGGCCGCTGCGCCTGGGTTCGGTGGGCCACCCGCTGCCCTACAGCCGCGTGCGCATCGTCAAGATCGACGCCGACGGCAAGTACCAGGGCGACTGCGGGGCGGACGAGATCGGCGTGGTCGCGATGGCCGGCCCGGGCGTCTTCGGCGGCTACGTCAGCGACACGCACAACCGCGGCGCCTTCGTCGAGCCCGGCTGGGTCAATTCCGGCGACCTGGGCCGGCTGGATGCCGACGGCTACCTGTGGATCACCGGCCGCGCCAAGGACCTGATCATCCGCGGCGGCCACAACATCGACCCGCAGGCCATCGAAGAGGTGTTCTACCAGCACCCGGCCGTGGCGCTGGCCGCGCTGGTGAGCCAGCCCGACGCCTATGCCGGCGAGCTGCCGGTGGCCTATGTGCAGGTGAAACCGGGCACGAGCATCGACGTGAACGAGCTGCTGGACTTCGTGCGCGAGCGCACACCGGAGCGGGCGGCGGTGCCGGTGAAGCTGTACCTGATCGACGCCATCCCGCTGACCGGCGTGGGCAAGATCTTCAAGCCGGCGCTGCGCGTCGATGCCGCCGAGCGCATGGTGCGCGCCACGCTGGCCGATCTGAACAGCGGCGGCACGCAGCTGAGCGTGGCGGTGCTGAGCCACCCCGAGCATGGCCAGATCATCCAGGTCAGCGGCGAAGGGGCCACGGGCGCGGCGCGCGAGGCCGTCGAGCGCCAGGTGCACGAGCGGCTGGGGCCGCTGCCGTGGCGGCATGAGCTTGTCTGGAACTAGCCCTGCGGGGTGACCCGCACGCTGCTAGCGTCAGACCGGCGCCGGGAAGCGCTCGCGGAAGTCTTCGGCCGGGCTGACGCATCGTCGGTGGCCACGAAGACCGCCACCATGACGGCTGGCGCCCTCGGCATTGACGACGCCAGCATCCGCCCATCCAAGTCTTGCGCGTGTCCGGCAACAGCGACGGCGTTGCAGGAGCGGCCTTCAATGTGCCGCTTCTTGCCATGCTCGATGGCATGCTTGAGCGAACGATTGCGATCGAGCGCATGTGCTGCGCATGCCTGTTGTGGGCGTCGTTTTGATGCGTAACATGGCGCTGCCGTGTTACGCGTCAGTTTTGACGCATACATCAAGTTGGGCCTCATGATCTCCCGCACCCCCGACAGTTGGCGATCTACAAGACGAAGTTGAACCCGCAAGCTCAAAGAGTGCGGCTTCACCGTCGAAGTGGAGAAGACACTACGACAGTTCGCGGCAAGGTGGAGAGATTGACGTCTCGGCTGAAGAGGAAGCCGGCGTAGGCGGTACACCATCCTGTGCGAGTGCAAGAACTGGAAGGCCCAGTACCACAAGCCGTAGTCCATGGCTTCCGTACAGTTGTCGGGGACATAGGTGCTCATGCGGGCTACATCATCTCGTCAGCAGGCTTTCAGGAAGGAGCCTACGAGGCCGTCGCGAACACGAATGTTCTGCTCTTAACTTGGGCTGAGTTCAAGAGACCTTCGAAGCAACCTGGTACGAGCACCACTTCTATCCCACCATCACCGATAGTCTGGACGGACTGTTCTCGTACACAGAGCCATTCCTGCCAAGGTGGTTCGCGGACCTCACGGAGGAGCAGCAGAAGGAGTTCATTGCTCTGAAGGAGCGGTATCAGGAACTGGGTTGGGTGCTTATGAGCTTCACAACCTACTCCCGAACAGAGCAAAGACCGCAGATCGATCTCTGCCATTAGTCAAGCACCTGCATGAGTCATCGTCTCGCCCAAGGCTGTGCCGGAAGGCTCTCATCGCTACAACTCCACGCGAGTTCCACTGGAAGCTGCAATTCCCTTCGGCGAGGAGCTCATAGCACGCTTTGGCGCGTTCGAGCCGAATGAGAACTTAACCCTCTACAGGGACTTCCCGTTGAGTCAACGAGACTGACGATTTGCTTCTGCATCAGCCCGGTTTGGTTTTCTCTTGCTGTTGACCGGCGCAACGTCATAGCCGCCATCGAAGGACAGACTGTACATCTACAGGCGGGCATGAGTCGGTGGTATTCACCGAGGACCCAGATACGAACCGCTCGACAGGGCCCCATTCGCTCGACGTGCTTCTGGCACTTGAGGGTTATCGGGTTCACCTGCCGCCGGTCTGACCTGTGGTGGCATCTGCGCGCGCACGTCCGGGCGAAGAAGCGGTTGTTTGGGATCGCGGCTCAGGCCACGGGATGAGGTTTCAGGCAGCAGCGTGCCGCAGGCGGCTCGGTCACATGGTCAGGGTTGAACGGCGCGCCACGCGTCAGCACCGCCCACAGGATGCGCGCGTTCTTGTTGGCCAGCGCCACGACGGCCTTCTGCCAACCGCAGCGCTCCTTCAGGGCCAGCGCCCAGCGGGTGCCAGCCGGCACGGCTGATCGACACCATGCCCATGTCGTGCGGCGCGCAGCCGGCCAGCGCTCCTGACGAATAACGCAGGCAGTTCTGACCCAGGCTCAGCTGCCGGCGTTCGCCGTGATCTCTTCGGCCCGCGCGATCAGCTTGTCGACCAGACGGCCAAGTTCGGCAACCTCCTCGGCGGACAGCACATCCAGCAGATCGCCGGCCTGGCGCTCGGAGTGCGGCGCGATCTGGCGGAAGATCTTCTTGCCTGCGGCCGTCAACCAGAGCAGCACGCGCCGGTGGTTCTCGGGGTCGCGCGCCTCCTCGATCAGGCCCGCCTTGCGCAGCGCAATCACCGCGCGGCTGATGTTCATCGGGTGCAAGCCGGTGGCGGCGCTGATGTCCTGCGCAGCGCTGCCGGGCCGGGATGCCAGCACCACCATCGAGCGCCACTCCGTCAGCGACAGCGCGTGTCGTTTGGCGAAATGGCCAAAGAACGGCCGACTCATCAGGTTGGTGAGCTTCAGAAGGCGAAAGCCCACCATCTCGGGGGTGAGCGAGCTGGCCTTGCCGGCATCGCGGGCAAGCGAAGTCTCACTCACGTTCATCGCCGTGTCGGTTCGCCATCGTCGGATTGTGTCAGCAGGCACGCATGTGCAGGGCATCCGGGTAAGTTCTGATATCAATAACAATTGTTATCCATAACACTTGATCCACATCAAACGTCTCCCCCGTCCCCTCCGCCGAGGAACTGCCGTGACACATCGACTCCTTCCCCTTGCCTGGCTGCGTGCGCTGGCGTGCGGCCTCGCCGCCGGCAGCGCCGTGTCGGTCGCCGCTGCACAAGACGCGGGGGCGCCGCTGTTCGCGCGTCTGCCGGCCACCGTGCAGAGCTCGAAGGTGATCCGCCTGGTCGGCGACTCCTTCCCTCCGTACAGGATCGTCGGCGAAGACGGCAAGACGGTCACCGGCCTGGAGACGGACCTGGTCCGCGCCCTGGAGCCGCTGCTGGGCGTCAGGTTCGAGCAGACCATCGTCAACGGCCTGCCGGCGATCATCGCGGGGATCGACACCGGGCGCTATGACCTGTCCACCGGTCCTCTGCTGTCGACCAAGGCGCGCGAAGAGCGATACGACATGCTGCCCTGGCTGCTGAGCAAGCCGGCCTACATCCTGCCGGGCCAGGCGGCCGGCAAGGTCAAACGGCTGGAGGACCTGTGCGGAATGCGCATCTCGTTCTCCGCCGGCTCGGTCAGCGAGGAATACCAGAAGATGCTCACGCAGCGTTGTACGGCCGCCGGCCTGCCGGCGGTGCGCGACGTGCCGCTGCAGGAGAAGGACACCGTCGTGCTGGCCCTGCAGTCCGGCCGTGCCGACGCGGCCTCCATCCAGCTGGCGGCGGCCATGTACATGCAGCATCTGTCGCCCGGCAAGTACTACGTGCAGACCGATCAGACCGACGCGATGGGCGTGCTCAACCTGGGCTTCGTCGTCAAGAAGGGGTCGTCGCTCAGCCCGGTGCTGCTGGAGGCCATGAAGCGCCTGCAGGCCAGCGGCCAGTACACGCAGATCCTGGCCAAGTGGGGGCTGGAAGCGACGCAGCAACCCGCGATGCGCCTGAATCCCGCCAGCGCCGAGACCGCACGTTGAAGGCCGGCACCGTACCGTCGATCCGTCCGGCCAGCCCGATGAAAGCACCGAGCTCTCCTGTCGAAACGGCGCGCGTCGCCGCGCCGGACGAACCCGGCCCGATGGCGGACGACACGGCGCAGGCCCGCCCCCGCGCGACGCCGCTGCGCTGGCTCGGCAACGCGCTGTTGGCCTTGCTGGCGCTGCAGATCGTCGTCTTCATGCTCACCAATCCGCGCTTCGAGTGGCCGGTGGTCCAGCGCTACCTGTTTGCCGGAACGGTGCTGGAGGGACTGGCCATGACCGTCGTGCTGACGGTCGTCGCCATGCTCGTCGGCACGGTGATCGGCACGGTCTGCGCGCTGCTGCTGATGGGTGACTGGAAGCCCGGCCGCTGGGCCGCGTCGACCTACCTCTGGGCCTTCCGCGGCACGCCGCTGATGATCCAGCTGATCTTCTGGTTCAACCTCGCCTATCTGGTGCCCACGCTGTCGCTCGGGCTGCCGTTCATGGCGCCCGTGGCGCAATGGGAGTCGAATGCGCTGATCACGCCGCTGGTCGCTGCGCTGCTGGGGCTGGGCCTGGCCGAAGGGGCCTACATGACGGAGATCGTGCGGGCCGGACTGTTGTCCGTCGACGCGCGCCAGCACGACGCCGCAAAGGCCATCGGCATGACGCCGGCCTGCGCGTTCTTCCGCATCGTGTTGCCGCAGGCCCTGCGCGTCATCATCCCGCCGACCGGCAACCAGGTGATCAGCATGGCCAAGGCCACGGCGCTGGTGAGCGTGATCTCGATGAACGAGCTGCTGCATGCGGTGCAGATGATCTACAACCGCACCTACCAGATCGTGCCGCTGCTTCTGGTGGCGGTGTTCTGGTATCTGGTGCTGATCACGCTGCTCTATGCGGTGCAGGGTCGGCTCGAACGGCGCTACTCGCGGGGCCATCTGCGCACCGCCGGCGCAGGCGGGAAAGCACTGTGAACGCCGTTGACAGCATGGCGATGCCCGACGCGCCCGCCGCCGCAGCACCGCGCCAGCCGGTGATCCGCGTGCGCGGGCTGGTCAAGAACTACGGCAGCTTCGCGGCCCTTCGCGGCATCGACCTGGAGGTGCACGAAGGCGAGGTGGTGGCAATCATCGGTCCGTCCGGATCGGGCAAATCCACCCTCGTTCGCTGCCTGCACCAGCTCGAGCAGATCGGTGCCGGCGCCATGTACCTGGACGGCGAACTGCTGGGCTACCGGCGGGAGGGGGGGCACCTGCGCGCCCTGAGCGCGGGAGCCGTCGCACGCCAGCGCCGGCAGCTCGGCATGGTGTTCCAGCAGTTCGTGCTGTTTCCGCACCTGACGGCCGAGCGCAACATCATGGAAGGGCCGATGCGGGTGCTGGGCGACAGCGAGAAGGACGCCCGCACGCGGGCAAGGCACCTGCTGGCACGGGTCGGCCTGGACGACAAGGCCGATGCCTACCCCTCGCAGCTGTCGGGCGGGCAGCAGCAGAGGGTGGCGATCGCCCGCGCGCTGGCCATGCGGCCGCGGGTGCTGCTGTTCGACGAGCCCACCAGCGCCCTCGACCCCGAACTGGTCGGCGAAGTGCTCAACGTCGTGACCGACCTCGCGCGCGCCGGCAAGACCATGATCGTCGTGACGCACGAGATCGCCTTCGCCCGCGAGGCAGCGAGCCGCGTGGTCTTCATGGAGGCCGGGCGCATCGTCGAGCAGGGCGAAGCGCGTGCGACGCTGATGCAACCGCAGACCGAGCGCCTGCGCGCCTTCCTGTCTCGCGTCATGTGAAGTCGGCGCACGACGCCATGGTCGGCTCTTTGCACGCCCTTTCAATAACATTTGTGATCGACAGATCTTGCTTGCCTGAGGAGAGAACACATGAGCTCAACGATTCTTCGCCGCGTCGTGGACGACGCTTCCGCCTGGAAGGGGCCCGATCTGCTGGCGGACCGCTCGTGGATCCAGCAACTCGACGCCGAGGACAACCAGGAGATCGCCCGCGCCCTGCAGCGGGTGAAGGCGCGCGGGCAGCGCTGGGGCGACTTCGGCAAGGAGGACTTTGCGCTGCCGCGCCTGTCGAAGCGGCTGGCGCAGGTGGATGATCAGATCCGCAATGGCCGCGGCTTCGCGCTGCTGCGGGGCTTCGACGTGCAGGCGCACACACTCGATGACCTGAAGACGATCTACTGGGGTCTCGGCGTGCACATGGGCCAGGTGATCTCGCACAACGTGGCCGGCGATTTCGTGGCGCCGGTGACCGACCTCGGCCTGAAGGACAGCGACCCGAACCGGCGCAACAACACCACCAGCCAGCTGCTCGACCCGCACACCGACCTGGCGGACGTGGTGACGCTGCTGTGCGTGGAGAAGGCGAAGGAAGGCGGCATGAGCAGCCTGGTCAGTTCGGTCACCATCCACAACGAGATCGTGCGCCACCACCCGGAGTATCTGGAGCCGCTGTACGAAGGCTTCCACCACGACTATCGCGGCTACGGCCCGAATGCCGACCCCAACGAGGTGACGCCGACCCCGATACCGGTGTTCGAGTACAACAACGGCCGCATCAACTGCGCCTTTGCGAAGAAGATCATCGAGACCGGGGCGCGCAAGCGCGGCGTGCCGCTGACGCCGCTGCAGCAGGCCGCGATCGACTATGTCCACGAGCTGGGCACCAGCGAAGCGCTGCGCATCGACATGATGCTCGAGCCCGGCGACATCCAGGTCATCAACAACTACATCACGCTGCACTCGCGCAGCAACTACGTGGATCACGACGACGGCCGCAAGCGCTACCTGCTGCGCATGTGGATCAACCTGCCGGACAGCGTGCAGCTCTCACCCGACTTCGCGGCCTTCGTGCGCCGCGGCATTCCTGCGCTGAAGGCAGCCGCCTGATGAGCGCCGCAGCACAGAGCATCGAGGTGGGCGAGCTTCCGCCGGTGACCGGCACGCTCGCGCGCTTCGCCAGCGGACTGGCCTTCGAGGACCTGCCAACCGCCGTGGTCGAGCGCGCGCAGCTGCTCGTGCTCGACCTGATGGGCATCATGGTGCGAGCGCAGGATCTCGATTCGACGTTCGCGCTCGAACGGGCGCTTGCCGACCTTGGTCTGGCCGGCGGCGCGTGCCGCGTCCCCGGCCGCGCCGATCGGTGGGTGCCGCAGGCTGCCGCGCTGCTGGCGGGAGCCGCCGCGCACGGCCTGGACTTCGACGACACGCACGCGCCGGCGCAGCTGCACCCGGGCGCGCCGGTCATCGCCGCGGCGCTCAGTGCGGCGCAGATGAACCAGGCCGACGGCCGCACGCTGCTCGCCGGCATCGTCGCGGGCTACGAGGTGATGATCCGCGTCGCCTTCGGCGTGAACGCGCTCGAACATGGCCAGCGCGGCTACCACGGCACGGCCACCGTGGGCGTGTTCGGCGCCACCGCGGCGGCGGCACGCGTGCTGGGACTGTCGGCCGACGCGCTGGAGCACGCGTTCGGCACGGCCTTGAGCGAAGCCGCGGGCACCGGCCAGTTCGTCGTCAACGGCGCGTGGACCAAGCGCTTCCAGGTCGGCAACGCGGCGGCGGGCGGTCTGCTGGCCGCCGCGCTGGCGCGGCGCGGGTTCACCGGTGCGGCCCAGGCGCTGGAAGGCCGCGAGGGCTTCTTCCGGGTGTATTCGCCCCACCCGCAGGCCGAGCGCGCGCTGGAGGGTCTGGCGCAGCGCTGGGAAATCCTCAACACGGGCATCAAGCCCTATCCCTGCTGCCGGGGCATCCACGCGCCGCTGGATGGTCTGCTGCACCTGCGCGCGCAGCATGCGATCGACTGCGACCAGGTGGCACGGGTGCGCGTAGGCATGGCACGACGCAGCGTGTACGTGGTGGGCGAGCCGCAGGAGCGGCGGCGCAATCCGCGCAACGTGGTCGATTGCCAGTTCTCCACGCACCTTTGCCTCGCCGTGGCGCTCAAGCACGGACGGCTGGGTTGGGACGACTATGAACCGGCACTGGGCGACGCGCAGATCCGCACGCTGATGCAGCGTGTCGAGGTCTACGAAGACGCGCAATGCGAAGCCAACTTTCCCGCCGCCTTCTCCGCGGCCGTGGAGATCCAGACCGTCGACGGCCGCAGCTTTCGCCAGTTCGTTCATGCGCCGCAGGGCGACCCGGACACCCTGCCCGGCCCGGCGCAGCTGCGCGCCAAGTTCTCAGCGCTGGTCGGCCCGCGTCTTGGCGCAGCGGGCGAGCAGCGTCTGTTCGACGCGATCCACCGTCTGTCGGATGGCATCCCGGTCGACCAACTGCTGGACGCGGCCACGCCAAGCATGCAGACGCCGACAGGGCGCCTTGCGCCGCAGGAAGGTTGAGGCCGCCCATGCCCCATGGCCACATCCGCCGGCGCCGGCTGCTGTCTCTGGCCTTGCTGGCCAGCGCAGTGCCCTCGGTCTCCCGCGCACAGTCCTACCCGTCCAGACCGATCAAGCTGATCGTCACGCAGGCACCCGGCTCGGGCAGCGATGTGGTGGCGCGCCTGTTCGCCGACCGTCTGGCCGAACAGCTCGCACAGCCTGTGGTGGTGGAGAACAAGCCCGGCGCATCCGGGTTGATCGGCCACCAGTACGTGCTGGCCTCGCCCGCGGACGGCTACACGCTGCTGATGAGTTCCACGGCCAATCTGCTGGTGGTTCCGGTCATGGCCAGCAAGGCGAAGTTCCGCTTCACCGACTTCAGCCCCGTCGCCGCGCTGCTCGAATCGCCCTACGTGGTCGTCGTCGCCAACGAGCCCGGAAAGCCGGCCACGCTGAATGCCCTGCTCGAGCAGGCGCGCACGATGCCGCTGACTTTCGTCTCATCCGGCACCGGCAGCATGGGCCATCTGGGCGCCGAACTCATCCTTGCGCGCGCCGGCGGGGACCCGCGCCACGTGCACGTGCCGTACAAGGGCAGCGCGCAGGCGCTGGCCGACGTGGTCGGTCACCAGGCGCTGTTCGCCGTCGACACCTTGCTGGCGACGGAGCCGCTGCTCAAGGCGGGCCGGCTGCGCGCCCTGGCCGTGACCTCGACGCGGCGCATCGACAGCCTGCCCGGCGTGCCCACGCTGCAGGAAGCCGGTCTCCCGGGTCTTGAAATCAGCACGCGCGCCGGGCTGTTCGCGGCCGCCAAGGTGCCCGCCCACGTGGCGACGACGATCAGTGCGGCCGTGGCCCGCGTGCAGGCCGACCCGGCCGTGCGTTCGACCTTGAAGTCCCTGGGCAGCGAGCCGTTGCTGCTGACGCCGGTGGCGTACGAGGCGTCCATCGCCAAGGAGGCGCCGACCTGGGACGCGCTGGTCCGGCGTCTGGACCTGCGCCTGGAATGACGCCACCGATGCACCCCATGTCCACGACGACACCCCACTCCCTGTCCGCGGCGCGCACGCTGCTGTTCGTGCCCGGCGACCGCCCGGACCGGTTCGCGAAGGCACAAGCCGCAGGCGCCGGGGCCATCATCCTCGACCTCGAAGACGCCGTCGGCGCCGCTCGCAAGGCCGAGGCCCGCGCCGCCGTCCTGCAGTGGCTGCAGCAGCGCTCCGGCCCGGGCCGCGTCGGCGTGCGGCTCAACGCCGTCGATACCGCTGCCGGCCTGGACGATCTGGCAGCGTTCGCGCGCGCCGGGCGTCCGCCCGGCTTCTACGTGCTGTCCAAGGTCGAATCGGCGGCGGTGGTGCGCCTCTATGCCGGCCACCTGTGCGCACCCGGCACGGGCGTGGAGCTGGTCTGCGGCATCGAGACGGCCAAGGGCCTGGACGCCGCACGCCGGATCGCATCGGCCTCGCCCGCCGTCGCCATGATCGGCTTCGGCGGCGGCGACCTGGCCCGGGACCTCGGCACGGACGGCAGCGACACCGCCATGCTGTTTGCGCGTTCACGCGTGGTGCAGGCGGCCGCCGCTGCGGGGCGGACGGCGCTGGACATGCCCTGGATCCATCTCGACGATGCGCAGGGACTCGTGGCCGACGCGCGCCGCAGCCGGGCCTTGGGCTTTCGGGCCAAGCTGGCCATCCATCCCCGGCAGGTCCCCCTGCTCGAGCAGGCTCTGGCGCCCTCCGCCGAAGCGATGGCCGCGGCCCGCCGCACCGTCGATGCCTACCGGGCGGCCAACGGCGGTGCCTGCACCGTCGACGGCCATCTGGTGGACGCCGCCAACTACGGCGCCGCGCTGCGGCTGCTCGGCGAGGCCGCCAGCCCCGACGCACCCCCTCCGCAAGCGAACTAAGGACATGCAATGGCACTGAAGACTCTCGATGGCGTGCGCGTGCTGGACTTCTCCAGCTACCTTGCCGGGCCCTACGGCTGCACCCTGCTGGGCGACATGGGCGCGGACGTGATCAAGATCGAAGTCCCCGGCGGGGACATGATGCGGCACTACCCGAGCACGCTCGAAGGCGAGAACCGCTACCACCTGGGCGTGAACCGCAACAAGCGCGGCATCGTCCTCGACCTGAAGACGCTGGAGGGGCGGCAGGCCGCCCATGCGCTGGTCGCCACGGCGGACGTCGTGGTCCTGAACTTCAGGCCGGGCGTCGCTCCGCGCATCGGGCTGGATTTCGAGACGCTGAAGCAGCTGCAGCCGCGCCTGGTCTACTGCAGCATCACCGGCTTCGGCGAGCGCGGGCCGTATGCGCAGCGGCCCGGGTTCGACCAGGTGCTTCAATGCATGACCGGAATCGCCCACGCGCAGGGCGCCGACCAGGGCACGCCTTCGGTGGTCTGGGGATCGGCGGTGGACTTCTATGCCGCATCGCTGGTGGCCATGGCGGCCAGCGCGGCGCTCTTCGATCGCGAGCGCACGCAGCAGGCGCAGTACGTCGAGGTGTCGCTGCTGCGGGCGGCGCTCGCGATGCAGGCGGGCCGGCTGGTATGGGGCGAAGGTGAAGGCCGCGACGTGGAGCGGGACCTGAAACCCGGCCGGCTCTCCGGCATCCACCCCACGCGCGACGGCCACATCTATCTGCAGGCCAACGGCAAGCCGTTCTGGACGGCGCTGTGCGAACTGACGGGGCTCGCCCACCTGCTGCAGGACGAGCGTTTCGAGACGATGGTCCAGCGCAAGGCGCACGAGGCGGAACTGCTGCCACTGCTGCGCGGCGCGCTGCAGACGCGCTCCGCCAGGGAATGGGAGACCGTCTTCGCCGGCAGGGTGCCTTGTGCGGTCGTCGGCAGGCTGGAGGACATGTTCGATCACCCGCAGGCCGCCGCCGAAGGCCTGTTCGAAACGCGGCAGCACCCGGCGATCGGCAGCTACCGGACGTTCACGGGGCCGGTGGTCATCAACCGCGAACAAGGCCTGAACACGGACCGGCGCGCACCCTTGCTCGGTGAACACACGGCCGAAGTGCTCGCCGAGATCGGCTTCCCGCCCGAGCGCCTCGTCGCGCCCGACACCGCGCAGGCCCTGGGTTGAGCGCCGAAAAGGAGACTGCATGAACACCCTTGCCGCCGAACGAGACGCCCGGGTCCTGTCGTCGATGCACCCCGACGAGCGCGCCGCTCGCGTCCAGCTGGCCGCGTGCTACAGGATCTTCTCGATGCTGGGCTGGACGGAGCTGATCTACAACCACATCACGCTGCGGCTGCCCAGCAGCGTCGCAGGCAGCGACAAGCAGTTCCTCATCAACCCCTTCGGGCTGCACTACCGCGAAGTCAGGGCGAGCAATCTGGTCAAGATCGACCTGGCGGGGCGCGTGCTCGATGGCTCGACCCACGCCATCAACCCGGCCGGCTTCACCGTCCACGCGGCGCTGCACGGTGGCCTGCCCGATGCCCACTGCGTGATGCACACGCACACCACGGCCGGCATGGCCGTGGCTTGCCTGCAGGGCGGGCTGCAGCAGACCAACTTCTACAGCGCCCAGTTGCACGAGCGGGTGGCCTATCACGACTTCGAGGGCATCACCATCCATGCCGACGAAGGTCCGCGGCTGGTGCGGGGCATCGGCGACAAGCCGGCGGTGATCCTGCGCAACCATGGCCTGCTGGCCTGGGGCCGGACGCTGCCGCAGACCTTTGCCGTGCTGTGGACGCTGCAGCGGGCCTGCGAGATCCAGATGGCCACCTTGTCGATGGGCGCGGCCATCGAGGTGAGCCCGGCCATTGCGGCCAAGTGCACGCGCGAGGCGCTGCAGTTCGATCCGGCGCACGGCGCCGGTCAGGACGTCTTCGACGCGCTGGTCCGCCAGCTCGACAGCGTCGACACCGGCTACCGCGAATGAAGATCTGCGTCTACGGCGCCGGCGCGATCGGCGGCTGGATCGGTGCGGCACTGGCCCACACCGCCGGTACGGTGAACGTCGTGGCGCGGGGCACGACCTTGCAGGCGCTGCAGCGCAACGGCCTGACGGTGCTGCGCAAGGCAGCGACGGGGGACGAGCGTTCGCAGGTTCCGGTGCGTGCGGTCGCGGAGCCGGCCGAACTGGGACCGCAGGACCTGGTCGTGGTCGCCGTCAAAGCCCCGGCGCTGCCCGCCGTGGCGGCGCGCATCGCGCCGCTGCTGGGTACGCACACCGTCGTGCTCAACGCGATGAACGGCGTGCCATGGTGGTTTCTCGAAGGCGGATTCGGCGGTCCGCTGGCCGGGCGGCGGCTGGCGTCGGTCGACCCGCGGGGCCTGATCGCCGCCGGAATTCCGACGCGGCACGTGATCGGCTGCGTGGTGCACGCCAGCTGTTCGCTCGACTCGCCGGGCACGGTACGGCATCACTTCGGCAACCGCCTGATCGTCGGCGAACCTTCGGGCGAAGAGACCGAACGCCTGCGCTGGGTGACCGGGTTGCTGAGTGCAGGGGGCCTGCAGGCCAGCCTGTCGCGTCGAATCCAGGCCGAGGTCTGGTACAAGCTCTGGGGCAACATGACCGTCAACCCGGTCAGTGCGCTGACCGGCGCGACCGGCGACAAGATCCTCGGCGACGAGTTGCTGCGCGGCTTCATGTCCAGCGTCATGCGCGAAGCGCAGGCGATCGGCGAGCGCATCGGCGTGCCGATCGCCGACACGCCCGAGGACCGGCACGAGGTGACGCGCAAGCTCGGCGCCTTCAAGACCTCGATGCTGCAGGACGTCGAGGCCGGCCGGCCGGTCGAACTGGATGCGCTGGTCACCGCCGTGCGCGAGATGGGCATGGCCCTCGGCCTGACGACACCCTTCACCGACGCCCTGCTGGGACTGGCGCGGGTCCATGCGATCCAGCGGGGGCTCTACCCGGCTGCCGATGTCGACGAGAAGCCCGGCACGCAGCCGGTGAAGCCCTGACCGGGGACCCGCCACGCCGGCAGCCTCGCGCCTGGAGCCCGGCTGAATCAAGTCCGGCGACCTGGGCCCGCTGGATGCCGACCGCTGTACGATGGACTACAATTGCGTACCTAATTGAGTACCGCATTAGCCACGATGGACTACATCACAGTGCGTGAACTGCGCGAGAAGTCCGGCGAGATCTGGCAGCGCGTGGAGGCCGGCGAAGAGTTCGTCGTCACCCGCAACGGCAAGCCGTTCGCGCTGTTGGTGCACACCGAGCCGAGCGAGGTCGAGGCCACGCTGCGGGCGCACCGCGCGGCGCGGCTCGGCGCGGTGGTCGCGCGCATTCAGGCGCAGGCGCGCGAGACCGGCGCCGACCGGCTGACCGACGAAGACATCCAGTCCGAGATCGCCGCGGTACGGCACGAACGCCGCAGCGCGCTGGTGGTGGCAGAGCCCGCGCCGCCGCGGTTGGCACGCACGACGGCCGCCGCCGGTGGACGCCGGAATGCGCGCCGTCGTTGACACCAACATCCTCGTTTCGGGGCTGCTGCGCTCCGACAGTCCGCCGGCCGCCGTGGTGAGCGCCATGGTCAGGCAGGTGCTCGAACCCGTGGTCTGCCACGAGATCATGGCCGAGTACCGCGCCGTGCTGCCGCGGCCACGGCTGCGACTGCGCGCGGCCGACATCGACGAACTGCTTGCGCTGATCGAAGCGCAGGCCCACTGGGTGGACGTGCCCGCCTACGACGGCCGGCCGGCGCTGCCGGACCCGGCCGACTGGCCATTCATCGCCAGTGCGCTGGCAGTCGGCTGCCCGGTGATCACCGGCAACGCAAGGGACTTTCCGGCGGCGCTGGGGGTGCGGGTCATGTCGGCGAGGGAGTGGGTGGACGTGGAAGCGGCAGGTCCGCGTCTGCGGCCCTAGCTCAGGCCCGCGGCAGTGCCGGAAGATGCCACCGCTCGCGTCACGTAGGCGCACGGCGCTCCGGCCGGTGCGGCGCGATCCACAGCAAGCGCTGGCGGGTCACACTGGATGCCAGCCACGCTGGCAAAGCTGCGCCAGCGCTACAGCGGCTGCCCGTGCCTGCGCTGAGCGTGTGCTGCGCTGACGAAGACCTGGCGGGCGGCTTTGCAGAGGGAGCAGACGCTTGTGGACGCGAGTTGCATGACCGCAGTCGGCCAGGTCCGGACACTCACGAGCGGCCGCTTCGGAGCTTTCTATTCCCGGTCATTGCCCGAACTCCGCGAGTTTGGATTTCCCTCGCCGGCCGACTGACGGCCAACGAGCCGTCTTCCGAGCTTGCGAAAACAGCGGAGGCGGGAGCCAAGACTTGGGCAGCAAGCACCAGGGGTGTACCCGGCGTTGATCCGCCCGCGCGGCCTCACTTGGGAAACATCAACTGCACCTGGAAGCGGATCTGCCAGTTGGCGCCGTCGTCCGGGTGCACGACGTTGTAGTAGCCGCTGAGCTGCGTGTTCACCGGCAGCTTGCCGAGATGAAAGATCTTGCCCACGCCGCCGCCCAGAGGCACGGTCCACTGCTGGCCACTGTCGGCCTTCCAGTTCACCGTGGCAATGGGGGCACTGGTCAGATAGAAGCCCTCGGGGAAGTTGTAGTTGACGAAGGGCTGAAGCAAGCCGGTGCTGTACGCCCCACCGCGCTGGCTGCTGGACAGTGACCAGACGTTGTTGACCAGCACGCCGTAGACCCACGGGTCGCCTTTCTCCAGCTTCAGCACCACCGCCGAGGCACCCATGCCCCAGTTCTTGTTGCCGAGATCATTGGTGTCGGTGGGCAGCTGGAACACTGGACCGGCGCCCCAGATCAGGCCCTCCGGCTGGGCTGGCGACAGGAACGCGGTGAAGGTGGTATCGCCCAGGCCGTTGGTGCGGTCCTGGCCCGGTGCCAGGCTCGGCATCGACACCACCGGCAGGATGGTGCGCGTGATGATGTTCCAGTCCTTGCTGACCGAGATCGGGATCACCGGTTGGATGTTCAGGATGTTCTGCGTGCCTGACAGCGGCCCGACATTGAAGTTGGTGTTGTTCTGGAACGGCAGGCTGATCAGGTTGCCCACCGGGTTCTGCGCCAGCTTGGCCAGCTCTTCGGCGCTCATCTCGGCATGGGCGGTGACGCACACCAGTGCCAGGGCCAGGGCTGAACACACGCGCGCCGCTGTCGGGATTCGAGTCATGCGCGCTCCTGGTTTGCTGCTGACGACGGCGATGACTGCAAGACGACCTAGAACGGCTGGGCTGGCCCGATCTGCGGCGCGCGCACCGGCTTGGCCATGCCGAAGAAGATGGTGATGCCCTGGCCGCCGCAGTTGGTGGACAGCGCCTCGACCGGGTCGCCATAGCAGCTGGCGATGGTCTGCCAGTTGTCGATCACCCAGACGTCACCGGTGGGGCTGATGGCCAGGTCGGTCTGCATCTGCAGCCCGCCACCCACATAGCCGCCCGGCGGTGAGATCTGGTCGCCGGTCTTGAAACCGGGCGGGCAGTTCTCGGTCTTCGCGCCACACAAGTGGGCGATGCGCCCCACCGCGCCGGCGAAGTTGGAGATCCACACCGTGTCGTCGCCGGCCACGGTGGCCGCCCACGGCCCGGGCAGGCCGCCGCCCTGGTACGGCGAGCCCGGGAAGGGCGTGCCGTCGGGGCGGAACAGCGAGACGCTGCCGCCGTCGGGGCCGCCCTTCTGCTCGAACATCGAGTACGCCAGCGTGCGGTCGACGTTGCCGCCTGTGAGCAGCACGATGCCGACCTTGGCCATGCGCTCGAAGCCCTTCAGCCCGTTGCCGAAGCGGTTGGTCACCCACACGTTGCCCTGGCTGTCGATGCCCAGGCCGCTGCCGCTGTAGCCGGACTTGAACTTCTCCACCTTGCTCGGGTCGCTGGCCGGGAAACGCACCACCTCGTCGCCGCCGCCGTTGGTGACCCAGATGCGGTCCTGCAGGTCGATGCCCAGGTGGAAGGGCAGCTTGAAGGATGCGCAGGGCTCGGCGCTCTTGCCTTCGCAGACGATGCTGCCCTGCGTGATGTCGCCCTTGGGGAAGTGCACGAGTTGGCTCTTCTCCAGGCCCAGCACCCAGGCATCGCCGCCGGGCGTGATGATCACGCCCTGCATCAGGCCGAGCCTGCCGCCGAAGTTGATGCCTTCGGGCGGCGTCAGCGGCTTGCCGTTCTTGTCGACGGTGATGGTCTTGCCGCCATAGCTGGTGAGCCAGGCGTTGTCCTTGGCATCGACGGCGGCGCCGAAGGTGCCACCTTGCATGCCGCCGCCGGCAAAGCCTGTGGTCATCGGCGACAGCGGCTTGCCGTTGCCGTCGAACTTGCTGGCATTGCCCTGCCACAGGCTGTCCTGGCCCTGCCACCCTACGGTGAAGTTGTTGCCGACCCAGAGGTTGCCCTGGCTGTCGAACATGGCCTTGCCGCCGGCACGGTAGCCGCCGCCCGTCACCTTCAGCGGCAGCACCCAGGCACTCGGCGCCCATTGCAGGTAGGGCATGTAGGGCACTGCGCGCATCGTCTTGCCCTGCGGCACCGGGTAGAAGGCTTCGAGGGCGCGGAACAGGCGGTTCGGCTGGTACCACGGCGTGCGCGCGATGGCGTGGGCCGCCCTCAGCGTGTCGGTGGGTGTGCCCCCGCTCGGCCCCTGCGCGGCCAGAAACACGGTCTGGCAGGCTTCGGGCAGCACGCGCGTGACGCAGCCGGCCAGCACACTGGCGAGGGTGGCGAAGTTGGCCATCGTCGGCGTCTGGCTGCTGTTCAGCGGGTCCTGGATGACGCTGCCCCAGCCGCCGCTGCCCAGGTCGACGAAGCTGGGCACGTTGCCGGCGGCGATCTTCAGCTGCAGCGGCTGGCCCTGGATGGACTCGCCGTCAATGAACTGGTTGTGCGTCCACACCGAGGCGATGGTCGTCATCTCGTTGATGGTCACCCGGGCCGGTGCCTTGGCACCCAGCACCGTCAGCAGTGCGATCGCCGGGTTGTCGCCGCTGCCCTTGCCGGCGGTGGGCGTACCGCCCTTGGCCACC
>JBGAII010000017.1:0-42811 GCA_044225625.1 Rubrivivax sp. | reverse complement strand
GCAGCCTGGGCAGTGGCGCGGGCTGGCGAGAATGGGGGATCCCCCCTTGCCGAAGGACGCGCGCATGACCCTCGACTGCAAGCAGCTCGCCGCCGACCTGGAGCGGCTGCTGAAGCTGCGCAACCCCGTGTTCGGCATGAAGCTCTACGAGCGTGCCGACGACATGCTGCAGATCCCCAAGCTGCGCCAGCCGAAGGCCGTGCACACGCTGGACCAGCTCGTCGCGCAGACGGCGCGGCTGGGCTGGACGGTGGGCGTGACGGCCGACGACCTGGTCGGCGCGCAGTGCCGCTCGGTGGTGGGGCTGGGCCGTGCGAAGGATGCCGAGTGGCGCTCGGGCCGGCAGATGGCCGGCGTGTGGTTCGCCACCGTGGAGGACGCCACCGCGCACCAGGCCGCGATGCACTGCGTGGACGACGGCCGCTACGAGGCGCTGGCGATCTCGCCGCTGGCCAGCGGCCGGCTCGACCCGCCCGACATCGCGCTCTTCTACGCCACGCCGGGCGCGATGATGTACGCCATCAACGGGCTGCAGTGGTCCGGCTATCGGCGCTTCGACTGGTCGGTGGTGGGCGAGTCGGCCTGCGCCGACTCGTGGGGCCGCGCGCTGCGCACGCGCGAGCCGAGCCTGTCGATCCCGTGCTTCGCCGAGCGCCGCTACGGCGGCGTGCAGGACGACGAGATGCTGATGGCCGCGCCGCCCGAGCACCTGGTGCGCGCGGTGGCCGGCATGCAGGCGCTGGCGGCCAACGGGCTGCGCTACCCGGTGCCGCCGTACGGCATCCAGCAGGACGTGCGCGACGGCATGGCGGCGAGCTACCCGGGGCGCGGGTCGTGATGGACGCTGGCCGCCTCCTGCTCGCCCCTTCACGACCTGACCGGAGCACCGTCATGGGCCTGCCCGCCATCCACCGCGTCGTCACCGGCCACGACGGCGCCGACGACCCGGCAATCGCGGCCGCACTGGCACGCCGCGGGTAGGCGCACCAGCACGGCCGTACCGCGCGATCGATCAACCGGGCCCGGCCCGTCCGCGCGTCACCTGTCGCCAGTACTGCGAGTACGACGTGCAGGGCCGCTTCGGCTCGGGGAAGGCCGGTGCATCGGGCCGCGCGTCGATGCCCTGCAGCCACGGCCGGGCATGCGGTTCATCGCGTGTCGCGGCATCGGCGGGCAGCGGGCCCCGCAGCCATCGCGGCGCCGCGCCGAGTTCGCGCATGCGCGCGGCGACGAAGCGCCAGCGGCGCTCGCTCCAGGCCCAGCGTTCGTGGAATCCGGCGAGGAAGACGCTGGCGCGCGGGCGATCGGCGGGCGGCTCGCCCAGCGCCCATGGGTGCACCAGCCAGGCGCCGGCGGGCGGCGGCTCGTGGGTGAGCGAGACGTCGCGAGGCGGTGCGTGCAGCAAGGCCGGCTCGTCCACCGGCACGCCGAGCCCACCGCCGACATCGCGCGGCGCGTGCGCGATCGCCTGCAGCGCCTCGTACGACGCATCCACCACCGTGCCCGCGCTGTGCCATGGCGCCGGGGCGAACCGAGCCACGTTCTCCGCATTGAACAGGTAGGGCTTGCTGCTGCCGGTGCCGGCCACCCACTGCCAGCTCAGGTGGTTGCTGGCGAGGTCGCCGTCGAGCAGGTGGCCGTAGAGCCAATCGGCGCCAGCGCGCCAGCGCACCTTGCGCAGGTGCACCACGTAGCTGGCCAGCCACAGCCGTGCGTGGTTGTGCAGCCAGCCCGTGGCGTACAGCGTGCGCACGGCGAGGTCGACCACCGGCACGCCGGTGGCGCCGCGGCGGATGTCCTCGGGCAGCACGGGCGCATAGGCGTCGTCGGGCAGCGGGCCGGGGTGCAGCGATTGCAGGATGCCGTCGCCGAGGTGCCGCCACGCGTGGTGGAACCAGGCGCGCCAGCCCAGTTCCTGCACGAGCTTGTGGCCGAGGTCGAGGCCGTGGGCCGAGCGCAGGTGCGCGAGCACCTCGGCGATCGTCAGCAGGCCGTGCGTGAGGTACGGCGACAGACGCGTGACGGCGCCGTCGAGATGGTTGCGCGTGCGCGCGTAGGCCGCGGGCTGCACCGCGTGCAGCCGCGCCAGCGCCGCAGCGCGCGTCGGCGGCCAGGCGTTGAAGTCGTCGACCCCTGCGTCGGTCATGCGCCCGGCCGGCGCCTACTTGCCCAGCAACTCGTCGCTGATGATGATCTTGCGCACCTCGGTCGTGCCGGCGCCGATCTCCAGCAGCTTGATCGCGCGGTACAGCCGGTTGACCTCGGACTCCCAGATGTAGCCCGCGCCGCCGTGGATCTGCACGGCCTGGTCGAGCACGCGGTTCATCGTGTCGGCGGCGTACATCACCGCCGCCGCGGTGATCTTGTGGATCTCGCCGCGCCCGCCGCCGCCGATCTCGAGTTCGTTGGCCGCGCGCAGCGCCTGGTAGGTCATCACGCGCACCGATTCGGTCCACACGTACATGTCGGCCAGCTTGCCGCGCACCATCTGGAAGTTGGCGATCGGCTGGTTGAACTGCTTGCGCTGGCGCGCGTAGTCGATCGAGATCTCGAGCGCGCGTTCGCAGATGCCCAGGCAGATCGGCGCCACCATCGCGCGTTCCAGGTCGAGCCCGCTCATCACCACCTGCACGCCGCGGTCTTCCTCGCCCACCAGGTTGGCCGCCGGCACGCGACAGTTGTCGAACACCAGCTCGCCCGTCTGGCTGCCGCGGAAGCCCATCTTCGTGAGCTTCTGGGCGACCTTGAAGCCCGGGAAGCCCTTCTCGACGATGAAGGCCGAGATGCCCTTGGCGCCCTTGTCGCGGTTGGTCTTGGCGTAGACCAGCAGCACGTCGGCCACCGGGCCGTTGGTGATGTAGAGCTTGGTGCCGTTGAGCAGGTAGTGGTCGCCGTCACGGGTGGCGGTGGTGCGCATCGAGCCGATGGCGTCGGAGCCGGCGCCCGGTTCGGTCAGGCCCAGCGCGCCAACGCTCTGCCCGCTGCACAGCCCCGGCAGGTAGCGCTGGCGCTGCGCCTCGCTGGCGTTGCGGAAGATGTTGAACAGGCACAGGTTCTCGTGCGCCACCCAGCTCAGCGCCAGCGCATGGTTCCAGCGCGCGAAGGCCTGCAGCACCAGGCCGCTGGCGAACAGGTCCATGCCCGAGCCGCCATAGGCCTCGGGAATGGGAATGCCGAAGTAGCCGGTGGCGCCGATCTTCGGGAAGGCCTCGGCCGGCCACCATTCGTCGGCATCCATGCGCGCCGACAGCGGATACAGCTCCTGGCGCGCGAAGCGGTCGGCCTCGTCGAGGATCTGCTGTTCGTCGGACGACAGGCCCGAGAACACCTGCGCGGCAGAGGGGGTGCTCATGATTGAATGATGCTCAATGTCGACCCGACATCGTGCCGCCGCGGACCGCGCGTCAGCACGGTGATTTCCCTAGTACGGCCTGGTCGAGGTGGAGATTGAGTCAGGGTCAATTCCTCATTGACAGCGGCCCGTGCGGCCCGCAGCATCACCAGCCCATGAACCCACCCGATCGCCCCCGCAGCCTGGAGCGCTACCGCTCGGTGTTCCGCCCCGGCCTGTTCGACGGGCGCTGCGTCGTCGTCACCGGCGGCGGCAGCGGGCTGGGCCGCTGCACGGTGCACGAGCTGGCCAGCCTGGGCGCGCGCCTGGCCATCGTCGGGCGGCAGATGGCCAAGCTCGACGCGGTGGCGGCCGAGATCGCGGCCATCTATCCCGAGGCCGTGCTCAGCCGCCATGCCTGCGACGTGCGCGACGAAGCCGCGGTGCAGGCCACGGTGGCCGACATCGTGGCCGCGCACGGCCGCATCGACGGCCTGTTCAACTGCGCCGGTGGCCAGTACCCGGCGGCGCTGCGCGACATCACGCTCAAAGGCTGGGACGCGGTGGTGCGCAACAACCTGCACGGCACCTTCCTGTTCGCGCGCGAGTGTTATCGGCAGTGGATGGAGGCGCACGGCGGCAGCATCGTCAACATGCTGGCCGACATCTGGGGCGGCCTGCCGGGCATGGGCCACTCCGGCGCGGCGCGCGGCGGCACCCTCACCTTCACCGAGACGGCAGCCTGCGAATGGGGCCACTCGGGCGTGCGCGTCAACGCGGTGGCCCCGGGCTGGATCGCCTCGGCCGGCATCGACACCTACGACGACAACTACAAGAAGGTGCTGCGCGGCCTGCACGACAAGGTGCCGCTGCAGCGCTTCGGCACCGAGGCCGAGCTGTCCTCAGCCGTCGTGTGGCTGCTGTCGGAAGCCGCCGGCTTCGTCAGCGGCGCGGTCATCCGCGTCGACGGCGGCGTGCCCACCGCGCGTCACACCTGGACGCTGCCACCGGCGACGAACCGCTTTCCCTACGACGGTTTCCCGCAGTACGAGCCGCCGCAGACCTTTGCCGACCTCGTCCCACCGAAGAAATGAAGGTCGCCACGCGCAAGGCCGAGCCGGCAACGACCGCCGCCCCGACGCCGCGGCGCCAGCGTCGCGCCGCCGAGATCGTCGCCGCGGCGCGAGCAGTGTTCGTCGACAAGGGCTTCGAGCGTGCGTCGGTGGCCGAGATCGCCGCGCGCGTCGGCGTGGTCGAAGGCCTGGTCTACAGCTACTTCCCGAGCAAGCGCGAGCTGCTGAACGAGGTGCTGCGCGGCCTGTACGAGCCGCTGATCCGTGACATCGACGCCGGCTTCGCGCGGCTGCAGGGCCTGCGCAGCCGGCTGCGCTTCCTGATCTGGCGCCACCTGCGCGTCTATGCCGAAGAGCCCGGCCTGTCGCGGCTGGCGCTGCACGAGGTGCGCACCGGACCGGACTACTTCACGTCGGTGCTGCACGATCTGCACGTGCAGTACACCGCCTTCCTGCTGCGCACGGTGCACGATGCGGTGCACGATGGCGAACTGCCCGCCGGCACCGACGCCGAGCTGGTGCGCAGCCTGGTCTACGGCGGCATCGAGCACCAGCTGTGGGCCGCGCTGTACGGCCGCGGCGGACGCGTCGATGTCGAGGCGCTGGCCGACCGCTGGACCGAGGTGGTGCTGCACGGCATCCAGCCCGCCGCGCGCGAACGCGGCCAGCAGCTCGAAAGCCGCCTCGCCCGCCTGGAACAACTGGTCGCCGCGCAGCCGCGCGCGGCGCGCAACGCCCGCAGCCGATGACGCCGATCCGCAAGCTCTTCATCGCCAACCGCGCCGAAATCGCGCTGCGCATCGTTCGCAGCGCGCGGCGCCTGGGCATCGCCACGGTGCTGCCCTGGCACGCGGCCGACCGCCACGGCCCGGCGCTGCGCGAGGCCGACCACACGGTGCAGCTGTTCGGCGAGCCGCCGGTCGCCGCCTTCCTGGACATCGCCGGCCTGGTGCGCGCGGCGCGCGACAGCGGCTGCGATGCCATCCACCCCGGCTATGGCTTCCTGTCCGAGAACGCGGCCTTCGCGCGCGCCGTGGCCGACGCCGGGCTGGTGTTCGTCGGCCCCGGCGCCGAGGTCATCGAGCGCATGGGCGACAAGATCCGCGCGCGCCGTTTCGCGGTCGAACACGGCATCCCGGTGACGCCGGCCGCCGACGAAGCCGATGACCCGGCGAGCTTTGCCGAACGTGCGCAGGCGGTGGGCTTTCCGCTGCTGGTCAAGGGCGCGGCCGGCGGCGGCGGCAAGGGCATGCAGATCGTGCGCGAGCCGGCGCGGCTGGCCGAGGCCATCGCCGTGGCGCGGCGCGAGAGCGAGCGCTACTTCGGCGACGGGCGGCTGTTCGCCGAACGCTTCGTCGAACGGCCGCGACACATCGAGGTGCAGGTCTTCGGCGATGCGCAGGGCCACGTCATCCACCTGGGCGAGCGCGAGTGTTCGATCCAGCGCCGCTTCCAGAAGCTGATCGAGGAGACACCGGCGCCCGGGCTGGACCCCGCGCTGCGCGAGCGCATCTGCACCGCTGCGGTCAAGTTGGCCAAGGCCGCGGGCTACGTCAATGCCGGCACGGTGGAATGCATCGTCTCGCCGCAGGGCGAGTTCTTCTTCCTGGAGATGAACACGCGGCTGCAGGTCGAGCATCCGGTGACCGAATGCGTGACCGGGCTGGACCTGGTGGAATGGCAGCTGCGCGTGGCCGCCGGCGAGCCGCTGCCGCTGGCTCAAGCGCAAGTGCGCTGGCATGGCCATGCGATCGAGGCACGACTGCTGGCCGAGGATGCCGACGCCGGCTTCGTGCCCGACACCGGCCGCGTGCGCCGGCTGCGCTGGGCCGAAGGGCCGGGGTTGCGCATCGATGCCGGCGTGACCCAGGGCGCGCCGGTGACCGCGGACTTCGATTCGATGCTCGCCAAGCTGGTGGGCCAAGGCGCGACGCGCGCGCTGGCCATCTCTCGGCTGCAGCAGGCGCTGCAAGACAGCGTGCTGCTGGGCGTGACGGTCAATGCCGACTACCTGGCGCGCGTGCTGCGGCACCCGGCCTTCCAAAGCGGCGAGACCGACACCGGCTTCCTGGAACGGCATCGCGAGGCATTGCAGCCCGAGCCGCTGGGCGACGACGAGCGCCGCCTGCTGCTGGCGGTGGCCGCGCGCGCGCTGCCCGATCCTTCCGCCCTGACCGCCCCACAGCCCTACGCCCAAATGGGCGCATGGCGCAACTGAAGGCCCGATGAACCAATTCCTCTTCGACGGCGCGCGGCATCGCGCCCAGCACGAACCCGGCAGCGACCGCGTGCGCGTCGACGACACGATCGTCGGCGTCCGACCCGATGGCGACGGCGGCTTCGTGGCCCTGCTTGCCGGCCGCGCCGAACGCCTGCAGGCCGTCGCCGACGGCGACCAGGTCTGGGTGCACTGGCGCGGCCGGGCCTTTGCGCTGCAGCGCCTCGACCCGACCCGGTCGGCCGGCGCGGCTGGTGCCGAAGCCGCCGGCAGCGTGCACGCACCGATGCCCGGCGTGGTGGTGTCGCTGCTGGTCGAAGCGGGCCAGGCCGTGCGCGAAGGCGATGCGCTGCTGGTCATCGAAAGCATGAAGCTGCAGAGCACGCTGTGCGCCGCCCTGGCCGGCACGGTGGCCGAGCTGCCCTTTGCGGTGGGCCAGAGCTTCCAGCGCGGCGTGGTGCTGGCGCGCGTGCACGCGGCGGAGGCCCAGCCATGAGCCGCCTGGTCAGCCACGTCGACGTGCATTCGGAGGCCTACCGCCGCAACCATGCGGAGATGACGCGCCGCGTGCAGCAATTGCGCGAGCTGACGCACAAGGTGCGCTACGAGCGCCCCGAGCGCGACATCGAGCGGCTGAAGCGCCAGAACAAGCTGACGGTGCGCGAGCGGCTGGACCTGCTGCTCGACCCGGGCACGCCCTTCCTGGAGCTGTCGACGCTGGCCGCCAACCGCGCCTACGGAGGCGAGGTGCATGGCGCCGGGCAGGTCTCGGGCATCGGCATCGTGATGGGCCGCGAGGTGATCATCCATGCCGACGACCCCAGCATCAAGGGCGGCGCCTGGTACCCGCTGTCGGTGAAGAAGATCGTGCGCACGCTGGACATCGCGATCGAGAACCGGCTGCCGGTGATCCACCTGTGCGACAGCGCCGGCGGCTTCCTGCCGCTGCAGTCCGACCTGTTCCCCGACCGGCACATGGCCGGACGCATCTTCCGCAACCAGTGCATGCTGTCCAAGCTGGGCGTGCCGCAGATCGCGGTGGTGCTGGGCCACTGCACGGCCGGCGGCGCCTACGTGCCGGCACTGGCGGACACCAGCGTCATCGTGCGCGGCAACGGCGGCGTGTTCCTCGGCGGGCCGCCGCTGGTCAAGGCCGCCACCGGCGAGATCGTCAGCGCCGAGGCGCTGGGCGGCGCCGACATGCACACCAGCATCTCCGGCACCTGCGACTATCCAGCAGACGACGAGGCGCAGGCCTTTGCCATCGCGCGCGACATCCTGGCGCAGACCACGCCGATCGAGAAGCAGCGCATCGACCGTGTCGAACCCGAAGCGCCGTACTACGACCCGGCCGAGCTCTACGGCATCGTGCCGGCCGACTGGAAAACCGGCTTCGACATGCGCGAGGTCATCGCGCGCCTCGTCGACGGCAGCCGCTTCCACGAATACCAGCCGCAGTACGGCACGACGCTGGTGTGCGGCTTCGCGCGCATCTGGGGCAACAAGGTCGGCATCCTGGGCAACAACGGCGTGCTCTTCAACGACAGCTCGCTGAAGGCGGCGCACTTCATGCAGCTGTGCGAGCGTGACCGCACGCCGCTGGTCTTTCTGCAGAACATCACCGGCTACATGGTCGGCCGCGAGTACGAAGAGCGCGGCATCACCAAGGACGGCGCCAAGATGATCATGACGCAGGTGGGCGTGACCGTGCCGAAGTTCACCGTCATCGTCGGCGGCAGCTTCGGCGCCGGCAACTACGGCATGTGCGGGCGCGCCTACGATGGCCGCTTCCTGTGGATGTGGCCGCAGTCGCAGATCGCGGTGATGGGCGCCGAGCAGGCCGCCAACACGCTGGCCGAGGTGAAGATCCGCCAGCTGGAGCGCCAGGGCCAGAAGCTGTCCGAGGCCGATATCGCCGCGATCCGCGAGCCGGTGCTCGAGAGCTACCGCGCCGACAGCGATGCCTACCATTCGACGTCCGAACTGTGGGACGACGGCATCCTCGACCCGCTGGACACGCGCAATGCGCTGGGCATGGCGATCGTGGCGTCGCTGAACGCGCCCTTCGGCCAACCGGGCTACGGCATCCTGAGGTTGTGACGTGATCACCCCGCGCGAAGACGCCACCATCGGCGACACCTTCTTCCGCTGCGCCGAGGCCTTCGGCGCCCATGCCTTCCTGGCCGTGCCGGCCAACCCGGCGCGCCACTACCACCCGGCAGGCGTCGAACTGAGCTATGCCGACGCGGCGCAGGCGGTGCGCACATTGATGCAGCACTACGCCGCCGCCGGCTACGGCCTAGGCCACCGCGTCGCGCTGCTGCTGGAGAACCGGCCCGAGCACCTGCTGCACAAGCTGGCGATGAATGCGCTGGGCATCTGCTGCGTGCCGCTGAACGCCGACCACCGGCCGCGCGAGATGGCCTACGTGCTGGACCATGCCCAGATCGACCTGGTGGTCGTGGCCGAGGAACAGCAGGCGCTGCTGGGCGCAGCGATCGAAGCCGCCGCGCACCGCCCAGCGGTCGTGCGCTTCGACGCGTTCACCAGCGAACTGCCGCCAGCGCGCACGCCGGCCACTTCCACCACGCCCGCAGACTACACCCCCGCCAGCGTGCTCTACACCTCCGGCACCACCGGCCGGCCGAAGGGCTGCGTGCTGTCGCACCGCTACGAGCTGGAAGCCGGCCGCTGGTATGCCAGCGCCGGCGGGCTGGCGACCTTCGGCGACGGCAGCGACCGCCTGTACAACCCGCTGCCGCTGTTCCACGTCAACGCGTCGATCTTCTCGTTCTACTGCGTGATGCTGCGCGGCAACTGCCAGGTGCAGACCGACCGCTTCAGCCCCGCGCGCTGGTGGACCGAGGTGCATCAAACGCGCGCCACGGTCGTGCACTACCTGGGCGTGGTGGTGCCGATGCTGCTGTTGCAGCCGCCGTCGCCGCTGGAACGTGAGCATCGGGTGCGCTTCGCCATCGGCGCCGGCGTCGACCCGCAGCGCCATGCCGAGTTCGAGCAACGCTTCGGCTTCCCGCTGCTGGAGATCTGGGGCATGACCGAGATGGTGCGCGCCACCTTCGACAACGTGCCCCCGCGCCAGGTGGGCACGCGCGTGTTCGGCCGCGCGATGCCGGGGCTGGAAGTGCGCATCGTCGACGACCAGGACCGCGACGTGCCCGACGGCACGCCGGGCGAGATGCTGATCCGCCATTCGGCCGCGACGCCGCGCAAGGATTTCTTCAGCGGCTATCTCGACGACCCCGTGGCCACCGAGCAGGCCTGGCGCGGCGGCTGGTTCCACACCGGCGACATCGTCACCCGCAGCGCCGACGGGTTGCTGCGCTTCGTCGACCGGCGCAAGAACATCATCCGCCGCTCGGGCGAGAACATTGCGGCCGCCGAGGTGGAGGCCGTGCTGCAGGCGCACCCGTGGGTCGAGCAGGCGGCAGTGCTGGCCGTGCCCGACGAGGTGCGCGAGGAAGAGGTGCTGGCCTGCGTGGTGCTGAAGGCCGAGGGCCGCGCCGACACGGGCACGGCGGTGCAGGCGCTGTTCGCGCACTGCCTGGCGGAGCTGGCCTACTACAAGGCACCAGGGTGGCTGTGGATCACCGACCGCATCCCCACCACGTCGACGCAGAAGATCCAGAAGCACCAGATCTTCGAGCCCGGCACCGACCCGCGCACGCTGCCCGGCATGGTGGACCTGCGCGCGCAGAAGAGACGCAATCCGAAGGAGACACGATGAATGACGACCCCGTGCTGACCCGCCGCGAAGGCGCCGTCGGCGTGATGACCTTCAACCGCGCCGACAAGCTGAACGCGCTGAACATGCCGATGATGCTGGCCATCGAGGCGGCACTGGGCCGGCTGGAGGCCGACCCGCAGGTGCGATGCATCGTCTTCACCGGCGCCGACGACCGCGCCTTCATGGCCGGTGGCGACATCGCCGACCTGGCCACGCGCCGCCCGGCCAGCTGGTACGACGAATTCGGCCCGACGGTGCACCGCGTCTTCCGCCGCATCGAAGCCTGCGACAAGCCGACGGTTGCCGCGGTCAACGGCTGGGCGCTGGGCGGCGGCATGGAGCTGATGCTGTGCACCGACCTGCGGCTGATGGCCGCCGAGGCGAAGATCGGCCTGCCGGAGATCAAGCTCGGCCTGTTTCCCGGCGGCGGCGGCTCGCAACGGCTGATGCGGCAGATCCCGCTGTGCCAGGCGAAGAAGCTGATGTTCACCGCCGATTCGCTGACCGCCCCGCAGGCGCTGGCGCTGGGCCTGGTCAACGAGGTGCTGCCGCGCGCCGAGCTGATGGCCGCTGCGCTGGCGCTGGCCGCGCGCGTGGCCACCATGTCCGCGCAGACGCTGAAGCTGCTGAAGCACGCGATGCTGCACGGCGCCGAGATGCCGCTGGAAAGCGCATTGGCGTACGAGCGCGCGATGCTCGGCATCGCCTTCGACCACCCGGATGCGCGCGAGGGCTGCAATGCCTTCCTGGAAAAGCGCCCGGCGCGCTTCGAGGGCGCCTGAGGCGCCGCACCTGCCTCGCCGCTGGCAAAGGCCGCAAGGGCCTGCGCGCGCATACGTTGTAGCGTTCAAAGAGATTGCCCTTGTGCTGGCTTGCGGCGCATAGCCGTCGTTTCCGGCCCACGCTCGCGGGCCAACGACTTGGGCCTGCGACGGTGACCTCGTCGCCGCCGACAGGCAGTGACGGGATCAGCGCCGCGAATGCGGGCCTGCGCCCGCGAACCCGAACCTTTATCGCCCTGCCGACCCGGCGCGGCCCGGTGCTGGCGTACTGGCGAGCGGTCGTTGTAGTGCGATGGACGCCACCACGGCGGCAGGGGCGCTTCGCGGTACGCTGGCGGGGTGACCCGCTTGGTCCGGGTTGATGAGGAAACGCTGGCGAACACAAGCCGGTCGCCCGCGAGCGTGGGCCGGAGAACGCGGGTGACGCCAGCGCGCTACCGCAGCCGACTCGGCACGCCGGCCATCTGCAACCACAAGAGCCAAACGACATGACGGCGATGCGCGGCCAATTGCGGCCACTGGCGCTTGCCTGACGGTCGATCGCAGATCGATCTCAGCGGTAGTAGACCTCGACCTCGCCCTTCAGCTTGACCAGCAGCGGGCCGGCCATGCCGGTCGACGGTCTTGCCGGCCGGCACGCGCACCCAGCGCTCGCTCAGGCAGTACTCCTCGACATCATGGCGCTCGCGGCCGTTGAGGCGCACGCCGACGTCGTGCTCACAGACCGCAGCCACGTGGTGCGGGCTGCGCGGGTCCACGCTCAGGCGATCGGGCAGCGGGGGGCGGTCGGGCGTGTCGCTCATGGTCGGTCGGGCGGATCGGAGACGGAAGGCGGCATTCTGCCCCGCCCCGGGATGCAGCCCGCCTCCTCTAACATCGCCGCTTCGATGAGCGCCGCCGCCCCTTCCCTGCCCGATCTGTCGGCCCACACGCCGATGATGGCCCAGTACCTCCGGATCAAGGCCGACTTCCCGGACACGCTGGTCTTCTACCGGATGGGCGACTTCTACGAGCTGTTCTACGACGATGCGCGCAAGGCGCACCGGCTGCTGGACATCACCCTTACGACGCGCGGCCAGTCGGCCGGCGAACCGGTGGTCATGGCCGGCGTGCCGGTGCATTCGGTGGAGGGCTACCTGGCGCGGCTGATCAGGCTGGGCGAGGCGGTGGCGGTGGCCGAACAGGTGGGCGACGTGGCCACCGCCAAGGGGCCGGTGGAGCGCAAGGTGGTGCGCGTGGTCACGCCCGGCACCGTGACCGACAGCGCGCTGATGGCCGAGCGTGCCGACACGCTGCTGCTGGCGCTGCACCGCCAGCGCCAGACCTGGGGCCTGGCCTGGCTGGGGCTGTCCAGCGGCGTGCTCGGCGTCGGCGAATGCGGCGAGCGCGAACTGGCCGCCTGGCTGGCACGGCTGGACCCGGCGGAGATCCTGCACGACGGCGAGGCGCTGCCCGCGGCGGTGCTGCAGCACCGCGCGGCACGCACCGCGCGACCGCCCTGGCAGTTCGACGGCGCGCTCGGGCAGCGCAAGCTGTGCGAACAGCTGAAGGTGGCTTCGCTGGGCGGCTACGGCGCGCAGGAGCTGCACACCGCACAGGCGGCCGCGGCGGCGCTGCTGGCCTTTGCCGAGCACACACAAGGCCAGGCCCTGCGCCACGTGCAGCGCCTGGAGGTGCAGCGCAGCGGCGCGCTGCTGGAACTGCCGCCGGCCACGCACCGCAACCTGGAGCTGACGCAGACGCTGCGTGGCGAGGACGCGCCGACGCTGCTGTCGCTGCTGGACAGCTGCAGCACCGGCATGGGCAGCCGCTGCCTGCGCCACTGGCTGACGCACCCGCAGCGCGAACGCCTGCAGGCCACGCGGCGCCACGACGCGATCGCCCGGCTGCTGGACGCCGGCGCCGAGCCGCTGCGCAAGGCGCTGCGTGGGGTCAGCGACGTGCAGCGCATCACCGCGCGCATCGCGCTGCGCCAGGTGCGGCCGCGCGAGCTGGCCGGGCTGCGCTTCACGCTGCAGTCGCTGCCGGCTCTGGCGGCCGCGGCGCCCGGCGGCACGCCGCTGCTCGATGAACTGCGGCAGGCGCTGTCACCGTCACCGGACATCGCCGACGCGCTGCAGGCCATCGCCGAGGAACCGGCGGTACAGCTGCGCGACGGCGGCGTCATCGCGGTGGGCGTGGATGCCGAACTGGACGAGCTGCGCGGCATCAGCCAGAACTGCGATGCCTTCCTGCTGCAGCTGGAGCAGCGCGAGCGCACGCGCAGCGGCATCGGCAACCTGCGCGTGCAATACAACAAGGTGCACGGCTTCTACATCGAGGTCACGGCCTCGAACCTGGACCGCGTGCCGGCCGACTACCAGCGCCGGCAGACGCTGAAGAATGCCGAGCGCTTCATCACGCCCGAGCTGAAGGCCTTCGAGGACAAGGCGCTGTCGGCTGCCGAGAGGGCGCTGGCGCGCGAGAAGTGGTTGTACGAGCAGCTGCTGGACGCGCTGCAGCCGCACCTGGCCGGGCTGTCCGCGCTGGCCGAGGCGCTGGCCGCGCTCGATGCGCTGGCGGCACTGGCCGAACGCGCGCTCACGCTCGGCTGGTGCCGGCCGGACTTCGTCACACACCCTTGCATCGACATCGAAGCCGGCCGCCACCCCGTGGTGGAGATGCGGCTGCGCGAAACCGGCGGCGGTGCGTTCATCGCCAACCATTGCCGGCTCGATGCGAAGACGCGGCTGCTGGTCATCACCGGCCCGAACATGGGGGGAAAAAGCACCTTCATGCGCCAGGTGGCACTGATCGTGCTGCTGGCAGCGATGGGTTCCTACGTGCCGGCCACCGCCTGCCGGCTGGGGCCGATCGATGCGATCCACACGCGCATCGGCGCCGCCGACGACCTGGCCAATGCGCAGTCGACCTTCATGCTGGAGATGACCGAGGCCGCCGCCATCGTGCACGGCGCCACCGAGCACAGCCTGGTGCTGATGGACGAGATCGGCCGCGGCACCAGCACCTTCGACGGCCTGGCGCTGGCCGCGGCCATTGCCGGCCACCTGCACGACCGCAACAGGAGCTTCACGCTCTTTGCCACGCACTATTTCGAGCTGACCGAGTTCCCCGCCAGGCATGCGCAGGCACTGAACCTGCACGTGTCCGCGGTGGAAAGCGGCGACCAGATCGTGTTCCTGCATCAGATCGAGGCCGGGCCGGCCAGCCGCAGCTACGGCGTGCAGGTGGCGCGGCTGGCCGGCATGCCGGCGTCGCTGATCCGCCAGGCGCGGCACACGCTGGAGACGCTGGAAGCGATGCAGCATGCCGGCGACGCCCAGGTGGACCTGTTCGCCGCCGCGCCCGCCGCAGCGCCGCCGCCGGCCAGCGCGGTGGAAGCGGCGCTGGCCGCGATCGACCCTGATAGCCTCACGCCCCGGGACGCGCTGGACGCGCTGTACCGCCTGAAAAGACTTCAAGACGAGACCCGTTCATGACCTACTGTGTCGGCATACGCCTGGACGCCGGGCTGGTGTTCATGTCCGATTCGCGCACCAACGCGGGCCTGGACCAGATCAGCACCTATCGCAAGATGATGATCTACGAGCGGCCGGACGACCGCTTCATGGTCATGCTGTCGGCCGGCAACCTGAGCGTGTCGCAGTCGGTGCGCGAGATCCTGCAGGTCGAGAAGCTCGACCGCGGCCCCGAAGAGGAGCCGCTGACCATCTGGAACGCCACCAGCATGTTCGACGCCACGCGCGTGCTCGGCGCCGCGGTGCGCCGCGTCTACGAGCAGGATGGCCCGTCGCTGAAGGCCGCGGGCATCGACTTCAACGCCAGCATGATCTTCGGCGGCCAGATCAAGGGCGAGGCAATGCGCCTGTTCATGGTCTATTCGGCCGGCAACTTCATCGAGGCCACGCGCGAGACCTGCTTCTACCAGGTCGGTGAAAGCAAGTACGGCAAGCCGATCCTCGACCGCGTGCTGACGCCGTCGACGCCGCTGGACGAAGCCGCCAAGTGCGCGCTGGTGTCGATGGACTCGACGCTGAAGTCCAACCTGTCGGTCGGCCTGCCGCTGGACCTGCTGGTCTACCGCGAGGGTGAGTTCCGCAGCGACCACCATGTCTGCATCGACGAGCACAACCCGTACTTCCGCATGATCCGCAGCACCTGGGGCCAGCGGCTGCACGAGGTGTTCGAAGGCATCGACGACCCGCACTGGGACGGCGGCGACGCGACACATCCGCTGATGGTGAAGTCGCAGCGCTACGAACCGATGCGCAAGATCACGCAGCCGGGCGAGAGGATCGTCTGATGGACGAACCGCGGCTGACTTCGCTGTCGCACGGCGGCGGCTGCGGTTGCAAGATCGCGCCCGGCGTGCTGTCGGAGATCCTCAAGGGCAGCAGCGCGATGCCGCTGCCGCCCGAATTGCTGGTCGGCATCGAGACCTCGGACGATGCCGCGGTCTACCGGCTCAACGACGAGCAGGCGCTGGTCGCGACCACCGACTTCTTCATGCCGATCGTCGACGATCCGGCGGACTTCGGCCGCATCGCCGCGACCAACGCGCTGAGCGACGTCTATGCGATGGGTGGCCGCCCGATCCTGGCGCTGGCGCTGGTGGGCATGCCGATCAACGTGCTGTCGACGCAGACCATCGGCCGCATTCTCGACGGCGGTGCGTCGGTGTGCCGCGCGGCCGGCATTCCGGTGGCCGGCGGCCACAGCATCGATTCGGTGGAGGCGATCTACGGCCTCGTGGCGCTGGGGCTGGTGCACCCGCAGCGCGTCAAGCGCAACGCCGACGCGCGCCCCGGCGACCTGCTGGTGCTGGGCAAGCCGCTGGGCGTGGGCGTGATGAGCGCGGCGCTGAAGAAGGGCTTGCTCGACGACGAAGCCTATGCCCGCATGATCGCCACCACCACGCAGTTGAACACGCCCGGTCCCGAACTGGCGGAACTGCCGGGCGTGCATGCGATGACCGACGTCACCGGCTTCGGCCTGGCAGGCCACACGCTGGAAATGGCCCGTGGCGCGGGCTGCGACATCCGCATCGACTGGCCGGCGGTGCCGCTGCTGCCCGGCGTGCGCACGCTGGCGGCGCAGGGGCTGGTGACCGGCGCGTCCGGCCGCAACTGGGCCGGCTACGGTGCGCAGGTCACGCTGCCCGAGGGTTTCGCCGCCGAAGAGCGCGCACTGCTCACCGATCCGCAGACCAGCGGCGGGCTGCTGGTGGCCTGTGATGCGGCCTCGCGCGATGCCGTGCTGGCCATCTTCGCCCGCCACGGTTTCGCGCAGGCGGCGGTGGTCGGGCAGGTGCAGCGACAGGCCGCCGAGCCGAGGCTCACGGTCGACGCGGGCCGCTGAGCGCCCGCCGCCGGCCGCGCGCCGACTGCGCCTCAGTCGAGCTGCCGCGCCACCCTCTGCGCGCGCAGCAGCGCGCGGTTGATCTCGGCCGGCGCCAGCATCAGCGTCTCGGCCGCCTGGCGGATGTCGAACAGCGACTCCTGTTCCACCGCGCGCACCAGGTCCAGGTAGGGGCGGAATCGGCCGCTGCCCTGCACCAGCGCGTCGGCCACGTCCTGCGGCACCGGGATGCTGCGCAGCAGCGCCTCGAAGGACTGGCCCATCATGCAGTCGAGCAGCGAGAAGACGCCGCAGATGAACAGCTCCCCGGCCATCTGCTCGTCGCTGGCGCGCACCAGTTCCTCCAGGAACAGGCCGCGGCGCACCGCGGCATGCATCACCGGCTTCATGTCCGGCACATTGCTGGCCGAGGCCAGCAGCAGTGCCAGCCAGCGCTTGAGCTTCTGGTAGCCGAGCATCATGATCGCGTGGCGGAACGAACTGATTTCGACGCGCAACCCGAAAGCCGCGGAATTGATGTAGCGCACCAGCCGGAAGGCCAGCGTCGGGTCGTTCTTCAGCACCGCTTCGAGCCGGTCGATCTCTTCCTGCCGGTCGACCCGGTTGATCAGTTCGACGATGACCTGCAGATCGTGCGCCACCGGCTTGCCGCTGGCCTGCGCCGGCGTGTCGATCGGCCAGCCCAGTGCCGCCACCGCACCGCGCTCGAAGGCCAGGCGCACGTCCTCGGCGCTGCGCACGCCGGCCTGCACGAAGGGCAGGCCGCGCGGCGGCGGCGGATCGTCCGCGCCGATGATGACCTGGCGGAAGGCCGCCCGCACCGCCGGCGGCAGCTCGGCCGCGCTGCGGCCGTTCAGCAGCAGCGTCGCGCCGCGTGTGTGCAGCGCCTCGAAGGTGGCCGCCAGACCGGCGTCGGCCGCCAGGAAGGATGGCACCTCGATCGCCAGGCGTGGCGGCGCCAGTTCCAGCAGTTCGCGCAGCAGGCCTTCGTGCGCGACATTGAGCATCAGCGCCTCGCCGCCGGGCCAGGCCTCGAGCAGCGCCTGCAGCAGCGCCTGCGCATCGAGCGTGGCGTCGGGCCGCTGCGGAAAGACGGTCAGCCGCGTCGCGCTGACCTTGCGTTCGCGGTCGATGCGCGGGCAGTAGCCCAGCACCACCTGGGCCAGGATCGGGTGTTCGTTCATGGGCTCGGGGAAGAAGCGGTGCGCGCCGGCGCGCTCAGAGGTACTGGAACAGCGACATCTTCTGCACCAGCGCGTAGGTGCTCAGCGCGGCTTCGTAGCCGGTCTGCTGCGACTTGAAGTCCGACAGCGCCTGCACCATGTCGAGGTCCTCGGCCAGCGTGCGCTCGCTGTCCGCGCTGAGCTTGCTGTCGGCGATGCGCGATTCGACCGCGTCGATGCGCTTCAGGCTCTCGCCGGCCATCGAGCGGTGCAGCTTGATGCCGGCGAAGGATGCATCCACGTCGCGCAGGCCGCTCGCCACGGTCTGCGCGATCTGCGCCTGGCTGCGGCTCGGCAGCTTCAGCTCGGCGGTGACGCGGTCCAGCACGTCGAACACCGACAGGTCCGGCGTCGCAGGCGTGATGTCGAAACGGTCGCCGTTGGCCGGCGCGCCCTTCACCGTGACCACCATGCCGTCGAACTGGATCGCCTGCCCGGCGACATAAGGCTGGTTGGTGATGGCGGTGGGCGCGCCGTTCATCAGTACCGAATAGGTGGTGACGCCGCCCGCAACGCTGAAGCTCACCGCATAGTCGGCGCCGGTGACGGCGGCCGGGTCGCTGACCGAGCCGGCGTCGATCCAGGCGCCGCTGCCGTTGCCCGCCGCCGGCGCGGTGACGAACACGCCGTTGCCGCTGCGCGCGCTGAGCCACGCGGCGGCGCCGTCCTGTGTCATCGGCAGCAGGTTCGTGCTCTGCACCACCGCCTCGCCGCCGCTGCCGCGGAACACCACGCCGCCGCTGCCGTCGACGAAGGGCGGCTGCGCCGAACCCTGGCTGCCGAACAGGTAGCCGCCGGCACCGTCGCCCCGGTTGGCAATGCTGAACAACTGGTCGCGCAGGCCGCGGATGCGGTCGGCCAGGTTGGCGCGTTCGGCGTCGCTGTAGCTGCCATTGCCGGCCGCGACCAGCAGCTCGCGCACCTGCTGCATCGCTTCGACGGCGTCGCCGAGCGCGCCTTCGGTCTGCTGCATCGCATTGCGACTGGCCTCGACGCCGCGCTGGTCGGCCACGGCGCGTGCGCTGGTGGCCAGGGCCCGCTCGGCGCGCGCGGCCGCGGTCGGGTCGTCGCTGGCGCGGGCCACACGCTTGCCGCTGGTCATGCGCTCCTGCGACTCGTTCAGCGCCTGCTGGCGCTGCTGCAGGTTGTCGATCGCGGTCTCGAAGGCGTTGGCAGCGGTGATGCGCATGGTCGTCCGTCAGGGTGTCAGGAGGCCGCCGCCGCCTGCAGCAGCGAGTCGAACACGCTCTGTGCGACCTGCAGGATCTTGGCCGCGGCCTGGTAGCTCTGCTGGTACTGGATCAGGCGCGCGGCCTCCTCGTCCAGGTTGACGCCGCTCTTCGCGCTGCGCACCGATTCGGCCTGCGCGGCGACGGCGCCGGAGATGTCGGCGGCCGACGCGGCACGCTGTACGCGCACGCCGACATTGGCCATCGACGCCGCATAGGCGTCGGTCAGCGTCGCGCCGCCGCCGACGCCGCCTCCGGACAGCGGCAGGCGGCCCACCAGCGCGGCATCGCGCAGCGCGGCGAAGGCCAGCGCATTGCCGTTGTTGGTCTGCGGATAGGCGGTCTGGCCGACGCTGAAGACGTCGCCGCTGCGCGGTGCGCCGTTCAGCGACAGCTCGAAGCCGTTGAGCGCGATCGGCGTGCCCGCGGTCCACACGCCGGTGCCGCTGGACAGCAGCGCGTTGCTGCTGCGGTCGCGCAGTTCCCAGCTGTAGTCGCCATTGGCACTGGTGAAGTTGATGGTCGCGGTCTGCTGCGGGTCGGCGCTGGTGCTGACCACGCGCAGCGCCGCCACCTTCGCCGTGCCGGTGTTGGCGGCCGCGCTGCTGGCGCTGAGCGGCGAGGCCGCAGCCACGCCCTTGACGTCGTCGAGCACGCGCTGCATGCCGTTCGCCGCGCGCGTCACCGGCTGCAGCAGGAAGCGGTCGGTCGCGGCCGGCGCCGGCGGACCGATGTCGATGCGCATGCCGTCGAGCACGTCGCCGCTGGCGACGCTGCGCACCAGGCCGTCGGACAGCCGCGTCAGCTGCCATACGCCGGGCGCGCCGGCAGGGTCGGCCGCCAGCGTGTATTCGCTGGCCAGCAGCTGCGAAGGGTCGGTGAGGGTCAGCGAGACCTGGCCGATGAACTGGCCCGCGCCGTTGACCGCGTTGCCGGCATCGGGCAGGGCCTGTGCCGCGCCGGTGGCGAACAGCGGCGCGCCGCTGCCGGGCGGATCGCGCAGGTCCAGGCCCAGCGCCTGCTGCTGGTTGACTGCGCCGGCCAGCGCCGCCGCCAGCTGGCCCAGCTGCGTGCGCGCAGCGACCAGGTCCTCGTTCTGGAAGCTCAACAGCCCGGCCACCTCGCCGCCGCCCAGCTCCTGCGGCTGCAGCATGCGCAGCGTGGGGCCGTCGATCAGGCCCAGCGCACTGCGCGTCGCATCGCCGGGGTCGGCCATCACCGTCAGCTGGCGCGCCTGCGTGCCGAGCACCAGCGTCTGGCCGCCGGCGATGAACACGGTGACGCTGCCGTCGTCGGCCGGCACGGTGCTGATCTGCAGCTTGCTGCTCAGGTCGGCGAGCGCCTGGTCGCGCTGATCGAGCAGGTCGTTCGGCTGCTGCCCCAGCCCCTGCGCCGCAGCGATGCGCTGGTTCAGGTCGGCGACGCTCGAGGCCAGCTGGTTGATGCGCGCGACATTGGCCTTCATGTCCTCCTGCACCGCCAGCTGCAGCTTGTCCATCTGCGCGCCGGCGGCGGCAAAGCGGTCGGCCACCTCGCCGGCACGCGCCAGCACCACCTGCCGCGTCGCCGCGTCGGCCGGACGGGCGCTCAGGTCGACCATCGAATTCAGCAGCTCGCCGGCGGCATAGCCCACGCCCTGCTCGCCGGTAGGGAAGACGTTCTCCAACTGGCGCAGCAGCGTCAGCCGGCTGGCATCCATCGACGCCAGCGAATTGGCGGTGGCGGCCTCGCGCGTCAGGAAGGCATCGTAGGCGCGCGACACCGTGGTCACGTCCACGCCCTTGCCGAAGTAGCCGGAGCCGCTGTACTGGCCGATCGCCGTCGACAGCTCCACCTGCTGGCGCGAGTAGCCCTTGACGTTGGCGTTGGCGATGTTGTGCCCGGTGGTGGCCAGCGCGGCATAGCTGGCGGTCATCGCCTTGGTGCCCAGCGAGAACAGCGAGGAGGCGCTCATGCGTCAGCCCATGCGCTGCAGACGCAGCGTCGTGTTGATCACCCGCGTCAGCTTCTCCGCATAGGCCGGGTCGGTGGCATAGCCGGCACGCTGCAGGCCGGCGGCGAAGCTGCCGGCGTCCTGCGCCTGGGCCAGCACCTGCTGGTAGCGCGGGCTGTCCTTCATCAGCCGCGCGTAGTCGGCGAAGGACTCGGCCGGGCTGGCGTAGGCGCGAAAGCGCGCCACGGTCTTGACGGCGCGGCCGTCGACGTATTCGGTGGTGGTGGTCTCGGCCACCGCACCCTTCCAGTCGGCACCGGCCTTGATGCCGAACAGGTTGTTCGACGGCGAGCCGTCGGCATTGAGGATCTCGCGCCGGCCCCAGCCGCTTTCGTGCGCCGCCTGGCCGATCATGAAGGCCGCGGGGATGCCGGTGGCCGCCTCGGCCGCCTGCGCAGCCTGGGTGTGGCGCTGCACGAAGTCCGCCGCCGCGCGATCCGGAATGCGTGTCGCGCGCGGCAGCTGCAGCGCGCTCGTCGAGACGGGCGCCGTCGTCACCGGCGCCGCCATCGCGCCCATCTGCCGCTCCAGCTGGCGCACGATCGCGTCGCTGAGGCCGCCCGGCATGCCGGTCAGCCGGGTGGCGAACTGCTGGTCCAGCATCTCGGTGCCGAGCTTCTCGCCCTCGCTGTCGAGCATGCCGGAACGCACCGTGGCGGCGCGCATGCTCTTCATCAGCTCCTGCATGAACAGTGCCTCGAACTGCTTGGCCACCTCGCGCACCGCAGCCTTCGGGTCGCTGCCCGCCTTGGCACGCAGTGCCGCCAGCGACTGCGTGTCGCCGGCCAGGCCCGAGGTCGACAGGCTCGTCATATCACCTCGATTTCCGCGTGCAGCGCACCTGCGCTCTTCATCGCCTGCAGGATCACCAGCAGGTCCTGCGGCGTCGCGCCCATCGCATTCAGCGCCTTGACCACGTCGTTCAGCCGCACGCCGGCGGGCAGTTCGATCATCGCCTTGTTGCCGGTGGTGATCGAGATGTCGGACTGTTCGGTGACGACGGTACGGCCGTTGGCCAGCGGCCCCGGCTGGCTGACCGTGGGCGTGGTGGAGATGGTCACCGCCAGGTTGCCGTGCGCCACCGCGCAGGCACCGATCGTCACCGATTCGTTCAGCACCACCGAACCAGTGCGCGCGTTCAGGATCACCTTCGCCGCGGGCTTGCCCAGCTGCACCGGCAGGTTCTCGATCTCGGCCATGAAGGCCACGCGACGCTCCTGCTCGGGCGGCATGGCCACGCTCACCAGGCGGCCGTCGACCGCGGTGGCGGTGCCCGGCCCCTTGGCCTGGTTGATGGCCTGGGCCACGGCGCTGGCGGTCTGGTAGTCGCTGGCGTTCATCGCCAGCTGCAGCGAATCGCCCTGCAGCGCCATGTTCGGCACGCTGCGCTCGATCATCGCGCCGGCCGGCACGCGGCCGGAGGACAGCTGGTTGATCACCACCTTCGAACCATTGGCCGCCGCACCGGCGCCGCCGATCACCAGGTTGCCCTGGGCCAGCGCGTAGATCTGCCCATCGACGCCGCGCAACGGCGTCGACACCAGCGTGCCGCCACGCAGGCTCTTGGCGTTGCCGATCGACGACACGTTGACATCCACCGCCTGCCCGGGCATCGCTATGGGGCGCAGCACCACCGTCACCATCACCGCAGCCACGTTGCGCAGCTGCAAGGTTGGTGCCCGGCGGGATGTTCACGCCCAGCTGTTGCAGCATCGACACCGGGCTCCTGGCTGGTGAAGGGCGCCCGCCGTGGTCTGGTCGCCGCTGCCGTCCAGACCCACGACCAAGCCGTACCGGTCAGCTGGTTCGGCCGCACGCCAGCCACCGACGACACTTCCTTGATGCGCGTGGCGTGCGAATCCAGAGGCCACCAGAGTGCGGCCGAGGCGAGCACGAAGGTCAGCGCCATCAGCCAGCGCAGCAAGCGCTCGACGATCGCCTCGAAGCGATCGGGCGAAGTCCATCCAGCGACCGCCGCGGAACCGGCTCCGCCGGGCCGCCAGCGGTGCCCCCTCGAGGGGGCGCGCGAAGCGCGTAGGGGGTGGTTCATATCGGCAGGATGTTGAGGAAGAAGCGGCTGAGCCAGCCCATGGTCTGCGCATCGGCCTGCGCGCCGCGGCCGCGGTGCTCGACACGCACGTTGGCGATCTGCACGCTGGGGATGCTGTTGCCCGGCTGGATCAGCATCGGGTCCACCTGGCCCGAGAAGCGCAGCACGTCGACGTTGCTGTTGACGCCGATCTGCTTTTCGCCGGCGATCAGCAGATGGCCGTTCGGCAGCACGTCGACCACGACCACGCTGATGCTGCCGAAGAAGTCGTTGCTGCTTTCGGTGGCGCCCTTGCCGGCAAAGGCATTGGTGCTGGTGCCTTCGGCGCTGGCCCGCGTCAGCCGGCTCGGGTTGACGCCCGGCAGCGCCGTCACCGACGCGTCGATCTTGCCGCTCTTGTCGATCGAGCTGGTCGACTTCTGGCTGGCGACCACCTTCTCGACGATCTCCACCTTCAGCGTGTCGCCGCGGTGGCGGGCGCGGTAGTCCTCGAACAGCGGGCGATACTGCGCCGCCTGGAAGATCGCGCCATTGGTCGGGGCTGGCGGCGGCGGCGTGCGCGGAATCACGTTGGTCGGCTCGGCCACCTCGACCCGCGGATTCATCGTCAGGCAGCCGCCGAGCGCGGCGACGAGCGGCAGCAGCAGCAATCTGCGCATCACAGCTGCCCCAGCCGCGCCAGCATCTGGTCGGTGGTCTGGATCGCCTTGGAGTTCAGCTCGTAAGCGCGCTGCGTGGCGATCATCGCCACCAGCTCTTCCACGACGTTGACGTTGCTGCCCTCGACGGTGCCCTGCATCAGCGAGCCGCGGCCGTCGGTGCCCGGCGCGCCGGTGCTGGGCGTGCCCGAGGCCGAGGTCTCGGCGTACAGGTTGCCGCCGCGCGGCTCCAGGCCGCCCGGGTTGATGAAGGTGGCCAGCTGCAGCTGCCCGAGCGTCTGCGCCTGCGCCTGGCCGGGCACGGTGACGCTGACCGTGCCGTCGGCGGCCAGATTGACGCTCTGCGCGTTGGGCGGGATGGTGATGCCCGGCATCAGCACCTGGCCGTTGGCGGTGACCGAGCTGGCCGGTGGCATCGAGCTGGAACGAGCCGTCGCGCGTGTAGGCGGTGCTGCCGTCGGGCATCTGGATCTGGAAGAAGCCCTGACCCTTGATGGCGATGTCCAGGTTGTTGCCGGTCTGCTGCAGGTTGCCCTGGCCGAAGTTGCGCGTCGATGCCGACACGCGCGTGCCCAGGCCGACCTGCAGGCCGGTGGGCAGCTGCGTCTGCTCGCTGCTGGCGGCACCCGCCCCGCGCAGGCTGTCGTACATCAGATCTTCGAAGACGACACCGCCGCGCTTGTAGCCGTTGGTGTTGACGTTGGCCAGGTTGTTGGCGATGGTGTCCAGCTTGAACTGCTGGCCTTCCATGCCGCTCTTGGCGATCCAAAGTGAACGATTCATGCGCCCGGCTCCCGAGTGTTGGGAGGCAGTGTCCGGCGAACTTGAGCTTGCCGGCCGGGTGAAAAGCGCCGCCTTCGGGGCTTTACTTACACGGGCAAGGCGTCCGGCAGACCGGCCTCATGTTCGCCACACGGCCGGCAGACCGGCCTCATGTTCGCCACGGCCGGCAGACCGGCCGCGAGCATCGCCGAGGGCCCGCCGCGCTGAGCAGCAACAGCACCACGCGGCGGAAGGCCAGCGGGCTGAGGCCGCGGTAGATGCGCGCACCGAGCAGCGCCGGCAGCAGCATCGCCGGCGCGACCACGGCGAACTTCGTCGCCATCTGCAGCGTCAGCGCGCCGGAGGCGATGTAGGCCACCAGCGTGGCCGCCAGCGCAGCGAGGCTGAAGTTCTGGATCACGCCGCGCTGCAGATCCTTGTCCCAGCCGCGCAGCGTCACCCACAGCGAGGGCAGCACACCACTGAAGCCGGCGATGCCGCCCATCACCCCGCCCAGCAGCCCGACCAGCGCGTCGGCCCAGCAGCCGCCGGCGCTGACGCGCGGCAGGCGCCCGACCAGCAGCATCGGCGGGCAGCACAGCACCAGGAACAGCCCCAGCAACAGCTTGAACCAGGCCGGGTCGAGGCGCGGCAGCGCCCACACGCCGACCGGTACGCCCAGCAGGGCCCCAGCGACGAAGGGCAGCAGCACCGCCGGCTGCAGGCCGCGACGCACGGTGAACAGGCCCACGCATTGGCCGAGCAGCCCGCCCGACACCGCCATGGCGGCCGCCAGCCGCGGTTCCACGCCCCACACCCAGACCGACATCGCCACCATCGCGAAGGCGAAGCCGGAGATGCCCTGCACCAGCCCGGCCAGCGCCGCGCCACCGGCCAGCAGCCACAGCTCGGAAGTCATGCCGACGCGCGTGCGCAGGCCAGCAGCTGCTTCAGGTAGTCGTCACACAGACCCAGGTGCTCGAGCTGGCGCACCAGCTGCTCCAGGTACTGCAGGTTGCTGCCCAGCACGCCGCTGGCGCGGGCGATGATGGCTGCGGTCTCGGGCAGCGGCAGTTCGCCCACGTGGTCGGCATGCGCGGGGTTGGCGGCAAAGACCAGCGCCGACACCCGTCCCTGCGGCGTGTGCACCGGCAGCAGGCAGGGGCGGTAGATGCCGCGCAGCATCTCGCGCCGCCACAGCAGCGCCGACTCGTGATCGGCCAGCGCCGCCTCGACGCGGAAGACCAGACCGGTGCAGCCGCCTTCGCCCGGCTCCAGCGTGAGCATCAGGCCGGGGCGTTCCGATGATCCGCGGCCGAGACGCGTGCGGTGCGAGAAGCGGCGCCGGTGCCGCGGCAGCTCGGCCAGGCGCACTTCGCAGAAGTGGATGCCCGGGTCCCACATCAGCGATCCGTAGCCGAAGACCCAGAGGTCCTCGCCATCGTCGAGCGGGCCGAGCAGCGCCTGGCGCGTGGCCTCGAGCTGCGCGTCGGACCAGCGCCAGTCGACGCCGCGTCCTTCCACGCGCGCGCGCTCGTCCCATTGCGCCAGCACTTCCGGCGTCAACCGCAGCGTCGAGGTTGCCGCCGGCGCGATGCGATCGCGCAGCTGCGGCAGGTGGCAATAGGCGTCGTCGAAGCGGTCCGGCACCGGGCCGAACGGGTCCTGGCGCATGGCGGCGGTTCTGCGGCGCATCGAAGCTGTGGCCTCCCGTGCTGAAGCGCCGAGTATGCCGTGCGCTAGGCAGCGCCGTTGGACAGCAGCTTGGTCGCCGCCTGCTCCTTCTGCTCTGCCGTCTGCAGCATCTTCATCTGCTGCTCGAACTGGCGCGCGGCGGTGATCATCGCCACCATCGTCTCCACCGCGCTGACGTTGCTGCCTTCCAGCGCGCCCTGCTGCACGCGCGCCGCGGGGTCGGCATCCAGGTCGCCGGCGGGGGCGCGGAACAGGCCGTCGTCGCCGCGCTGCAGCGGGCCTTCGGGCGTGACCAGCTTCAGCCGGCCGAGCGTCTGCGTCTTGCCCTGGCCGATGCGGGCAGTGATGCTGCCGTCGGCGGCGATGTCGACCTGCGCATTGGCTGGCACCGTGATCGGGCCGCCGTCGCCGAGCACCGGCAGCCCGCCACGCGTGACCAGCTGGCCTTCGGGGTCGATGTCCAGCGCGCCACCGCGCGTGTAGGCCTCGGTGCCGTCCAGCGCCTGCACCGCCAGCCACGACTTGCCGCCCACCGCGACATCGAGCGCGCGGCCGGTGGTCTCCACCGTGCCGGGTGCGTCGCTGTAGCCGGGTGTGCTCTCCAGCGCATAGACGCGGGTGCTGGCGCCGTCGCCCTGCACCGGCACGGCGCGGAAGGCCGCCAGCTCGGCGCGAAAGCCGGTGGTCGACACGTTGGCCAGGTTGTGGGCCAGCACGTCCTGGCGCTGCAGCGTCGCCTTCGCGCCCGACATCGACAGGTAGATCATGCGGTCCATGCGCGTCCTTCAAGAAGTCCAGGTCGGTCAGCGGCCCGACCGCAGCGAGCCATGTCGCCGCAGGCGACGAGCGGTGCGTCCCAGCGGGCCGGCCTCGATCCGGGTCTCCCGGTCGGGGCCGGTGCCCCCTCGGGGGGCGGCCGCCAGGCGGCCGGGGGCCGTCAATCTCACCTCAGGTTGACCAGCGTCTGCAGCACCTGGTCCTGTGTCTTGATGGTCTGCGCATTGGCCTGGTAGATGCGCTGCGCGGTGATCATGTTCACCAGCTCGCCGGTCAGGTCGATGTTGCTCTCCTCCAGCGCGCCGGCCTGCAGCACGCCGAAGTTGGCATCGCCGGGCACGCCGAAGACCGGGTCGCCGGAGGCATGGGTGCGGCCCCAGGAGTTGTCGGCCAGCGGTTGCAGGCCCTGCGGGTTGCGGAAGCTGGCCAGCTCGATCTGTCCGGCGGCCTTGGACTGGCCGTTGGAGTAGCGCGCGGTGATGATGCCGTTGTCCTCGATCGCGATCGAGCTCAGCAGGCCGGCGCTGTAGCCGTCCTGGCGCATGTCGGTCACGCCGTAGGCCGAGCCGAACTGCGTGGCGCCGCTGAAGTCGAAGTTCAGGCTGATCGCCTCGGTCTGCGCACCGGCGGCATTGGTGGACACCGGGATGTTCAGTGCCACCGGACCGGTCGGCGAGATCGGCCCGCTGCCGTCGTTCTGGAAGGTGATGGTCGTGATCGGCAGCGGCGCGGCGGCGGTGCCGCCGATGGTGGTGCCGTTGGCGGTGGCATAGACGTTCCAGGTGTCGTTGGCCGACTTCTGGAAGTACAGGCTCATCGCCACCTCCTGGCCCTTGACGTCGTAGACCGTCAGCGACGTGGCGTTGTTGTAGGTCTTGGCATTCGAGAAGTCGATCTGCGGCGAGCCCGCCGGCAGCGTCACCGCCTTGCGCGAGTCGAGGTTGACCTCGAGCTCGGCGCGCGTCGACTGGTTCGGTTCGATGCCGCCGGTGGGCAGGCGCAGCGGCATCAGCTGGCCCGGCTGGATCAGGCCGTTGCCGTCGGCGAGATAGCCCATCAGCTGGGCCTGCCCGTTGTTGACGATGTAGCCGTCGCGGTCCACCTTGAACTGGCCGTTGCGCGTGTAGGTGGTCTGGCCGCCGCCGTTGACCTGGAAGAAGCCGGAGCCGTTGATCGCCAGGTCCAGCGGGTTGTCGGTGGTCGACACGTTGCCCTGCGTGAACTGCTGCGCCACCGACTGCAGCGCGGTACCGATGCCCACCGCGCTGCCGCCCGAGCCGTTCAGCGCGCTGGCATAGACCGACGCGAACTCGGCCCGCGCCGCCTTCGAGCCGAAGGTGTTGGCATTGGCGATGTTGTTGCCGATGACCTCGAGGTTCTTGCTCGAGGCATTGAGTCCGGAAAGACCTTGTTGAAAGCTCATGGTGATCGGTCCTGTGCAAAAAGCTAGTTGAAGGCCTTGACCTTGTCGTAGGCCACGGTGCCGGAGCGCCGCAGCTCCAGGTTGAGCGTGCTGCCCGAGGCACGCACCGCGTCCACTTCGTCGCGCATCAGCGTGCTGCCGAGCACGCTGCTGGTGCCGGCGTTGGCGGTGACGCGGAAGCGGTAGCCGTCGCCCTGCTCCACGGTGCCGGACGGCCATTCGAAGGCATGCAGCCCGCTGCCGGATGCGCCGAGGTTCAGCGTGTCGACCACGCGGCCGGCAGCATTGAGGATCTCGACCTTCACCTGGTCGGCAGCCGAGGTGAGGTCGAAGCCGCCGACGCCGACGCCGTCGGCCACGGCGAGCTTGTCGCCGACCACGCTGACCTCGCGCCCGATCAGCGACGTGCCCTGCACCGCCTGCAGCTGCACCATCTGGGCATTGAGGCCGGAGACGGTGGTGTTCAGCTTCTCGATGCCGCTGACGGTGTTGATCTGCGCCATCTGGCTGGTCACCTGGGCGTTGTCCAGCGGGTTCATCGGATCCTGGTTCTTCATCTGCGCGACCAGCAGCTTCAGGAAGCGGTCTTCGCTGGCCGCCTGGTTCTGCGTCGGGCTGGTGGTGACGCCGCTGCCGCTGCCATCGACCCCGCTGACGGTGCTCATGCGATCTCCCCGCGGCGCGGCAGCGCGGCTTCAGCGGTCGTCGGGCAGGTGCCGTTCATGACTGCCCCATCTGCAGTGTCTTCATCAGCAGGCTCTTGGCGGTGTTCATCACTTCCAGGTTGTTCTGGTACGAGCGCGAGGCCGAGATCATGTTGACCATCTCCTCGACCGTGTTGACGTTGCTGTAGGTCACGTAGCCCTCGGCGTCCGCGCCGGGGTGCTTCGGGTCGTGCACGCGCCGGCCCGGCGTCGTGTCCTCGCCGACCGCGGCGACGCGCACGCCGGCCGCGCCGAGCTCGCCCATCAGTTCGGTCTGGAACACCACCTGGCGCGCCTTGTAGGCCTTGCCGTCGGGTCCGGCCACGGTGTCGGCATTGGCCAGGTTGGACGCCACCACGTTCAGCCGCTGGCTCTGCGCGCTGACCGCGCTGCCGCTGACGTCGAAGATCTTGAACATGCTCATGTGAGCCCCCGGTTCGACGAGTACATCGACCCACCCCCCGAGGGGGTGCGGGCCGGCTTGGGAGCGGCCCGGCGCTCGGCCCGGATCGTCAGCCCCCGATTCGACGAGTACATCGACCCACCCCCCGAGGAGGTGCGGGCTGGATCGGTGTGTGTCATGGTCTTCAGCCCTGCTGGTGCGACTTCATCGCGTCGAGCATCGTGCGCACCTGGCCGTTGATGAAGCGCAGCGTGGCTTCGTACTTGACGCTGTTGTCGGCGAAGGTGGCGCGCTCGCGGTCCATGTCCACCGAGTTGCCGTCCAGGTTGCTCTGGCTGGGCGCGGCATAACGCAGGAAGGTTTCGGTGCTGGCCGAGAAGCCGTTGCCCTGGCCACCCTGTCCCAGCGCGGCCTGGACCGCGGCCGCCGCCGCACCGGCCACCGTCGCCGTGCCGGTGGCGGCGCGCAGCGCCGACGAGAAATCCATGTCGCGCGCCACGTACCCCGGGGTGTCGGCATTGGCGATGTTGCTCGCCAGCAGCCGTTGGCGCTCGGCGCGCAGCACCAGCGCCTGGCTCTGAAAGTCGAGGCTGTCGCCGAGGCGGTTGATCATCGCGGCTCCGGGGCGCAGGTCGTCATGCCGCGGCATTGTGGGCAGCGGGCCGCGCCGACATGAGCGGGAATAACACGCTGAACAGCCGTCATTTCGCGCCGCCGCCGTGGCGGCCGCGGGCCTAGAGTGCCGAGCCGTGATGAAGCCTTTCGCATCCCCCCTCTCCGCGTCGCGCGCCTGGGCCCGCGCTGCAGCCGCGCTCGCGCTGGCTGCCGGCCTCGTGCCGCCGGCGGTGGCCGACGACAACGGCCTCGACGCCGACACGCTGGCGCGTATCCAGGCGCTGGGCGAACAGGCCGGCCAAGGCCTGGCGCCCGGTGCCATGCGTGTGGAGATCGAGCCCGGCCGGCTCGACCCCCGGCTGCGCCTGGCGCCCTGCGAGCGCATCGAGCCCTACCTGCCGCCCGGCGCGCGCCCCTGGGGCCGCAGCCGCGTCGGCCTGCGCTGCGTGCAGGGCCCGAGTGCCTGGAACGTGTATCTGCCGGTGACGGTGAAGGTGTTCGCACCCGCCTGGGTGCTGGCCGGCGCCATGCCCGCCGGCAGCGTGCTGCAGGCCGAACATCTGCAGCAGGCCGAGGTGGACTGGGCCGCCGGCCCGACTCCGCCGCTGGCCGACGTGTCGCGGCTGGTCGGGCGCCAGCTGTCGCGGCCGCTGGCCGCCGGCAGCGCGGTGCGCGGCAGCGACCTGAAGCAGCGCCAGTGGTTCAATGCCGGCGATACGGTGCAGCTGGTGGCCAACGGCCCCGGCTTCAGTGTCAGCGGCGAGGGCCAGGCGCTGAGCACGGGGCTGGAAGGTCAGAGCGTGCGTGTGCGCACCGACAGCGGCCGCGTGCTCAGCGGCATGCCGATCGGGCAGAACCGCGTCGAGGTGCAGCTGTGATTCACCCCCGGACCGGCGCCTGCCCGGCCCGCCCGACACGGTTTCCCCCCTGGATCGCGGGGGGAATGACAGAATCTGCGGCCGGCGGCCTCAAGTTTGCGCCGGGCACGTCCGATATCCCGCGCATGGCCGCCGGAAGGGCAACGGCGCGGCAATTGGCCGCCCGCCTGCTGACCCCCTGGTCCGCACGGCCACACAGGAGTTCGTCATGAAGATCGGCCCCATCGACCTCACCCACAGCGCCGCCGTCGCGACCGCGGCCGAACGCAAGGCGCCGGCCGAACCGGTGTCGGCGGCCGAGCCCAGCGCAAAGGTCCAGCTGTCCAGCCAGGCCGCGCTCGGCGGCAGCGAGGCCAGCCGCGCCGACTTCGACGCCGAGAAGGTGGAGCGTGTCGCCCGCGAGATCCGCGAGGGCCGCTTTCAGATCAACGCCGAGGCCATCGCCGACCAGCTGATCGCCAACGCGCAGGAACTGCTGCCCAAGGCCGCACACTGAGGGCGGCTCCCGCTGCCTGAACTCCGAACCGATGAGCACCGACGCCGAACGCGCGATCGACGAACTGGAAGCCCGGCTGGGCGCCCTTGGCGCCGCGCTGCGCTCGCCCCAGGCCGATGCGCTGCAGGCGGAGGCGGCCGAACTGCAGCGCGTGCTGGCCGCCGCGCTGGAACCGCTGCGCCGGAGCGCTGACGCCGGCTTGCTGGCGCCGCCGCTGCGCCGGCGCCTGGCCGCTGCGGCCGGCCGCCTGGCGGCGCAGCGCGACGCGCTGGCCCGCGCCGGCAGCGCACTCGACCGCGGGCTCAACCTGCTGTTGCCGGCTGCCGCCGCATCGGCCGGCTATTCGCCCGACGGGTTGACCCAACGCCACAAGCGCGGCGGCTGGGCCCAGGCCTGAGGCCGGCGCGCTGACGCGCGCGCGCCACGCCCGCGGGTCGCCGCCGATCCGGCGGCCCTGACTAGCGGCGATACTTGCCAACCGAGGCCTGCGCACGACAGGCATGCCACAACGCCGGTTGGGAATGAACAGACGCCAGCACGCGCAGCGGCCAGGCCGCGAGCAGGTGGATCCCTGGGAACAGAACCCGCGCGGCCGCTCCGCAGGCAGCCCGGGCGGCGCCGTGCCACGCGGGTTGCTGGCGCTGTCGGCGCTGCTGCTGCTGGCGTCGGTCGGCTCGCTGCTGTGGCTGCACGCCCGGGGGGCCGACGCGATGCAGACGCTGGCCGCACTGCTGCTGCTGCTGCTGGCGTTGCTGCTGCCGTTGCAGGCGCTGCGCAGCCGGCGCCGCAGCGTCGGTCAGACGCTGCGGCGTTTCTCCGACGGGCTGGATCCGCAGAAGAACTGGCGCGACGCGGTGCGCTCGCTGCGCGACGAGCGCTCGGGCGCCTCCTCCGGTTTCGCCGCGCTGGCCAGCGGCGTGGAAACGGTGCTGGGTGAAACCGAACGCCGCTGGCAGGCGCTGGCCGACCTGTCGGCCGACTGGTACTGGGAGACCGACCGCCAACACCGGCTCAGCTGGCTGTCCGGTGCGGCACCGCAGGCGCTGGCGCCCGGGCTGGACGAAGGCACGCTGCTGGGCCGCCGCCACGACCAGATCACGCTGTTCCGACCGCCCGAGCAGGGATGGGCGGCGCTGCAGGCGCGCATGACACGGCTGGAGGCCTTCCGCGACGTGGAGTTCCAGGTGGCGGCGCCGGGCCGGCCGGTGCGCTGGATCGCGATCAGCGGACGGCCGCGCCGCAACGCACAGGGCGCGGTCATCGGCTTCGAAGGCGTGGGCCGCGACGTGACCGAGCGCCGCCAGGCCCATGAACAGCTGCTGGCCAGCGAGCAGCGCTGGTCGACGATGACGCGGCTGGCCGCCGACTGGTACTGGCAGGCCGACACCGAACACCGGCTGCTGCCGTTCAGCGAGGAGCAGCGGCTGCGCGTCGGACCCGAGCTGGCCGACCGCATGGAGGGCCACGCCTACTGGGACGTGCACGAGGACGCATTGACGCCCGAGCAGTGGGACGAGCACCGTTCCGACCTGGAGGCGCGCCGGCCGTTCCGCTCGCTGCAGATGGAGGTCGAGGCCGGCGAGGGCCGCTGGCTCTGGATCTCGCTCAGCGGCATGCCGCGCTTCGACGCCGGCGGGCGCTTCATCGGCTACCACGGCGTCGGCCGCGACATCACCGCACGCCAGCAGGCGCAGGCGCTGCTGCTGCGCCACAACGAGGCGCTGCAGCGCGCGGTGGAGGAGCGCACGCGCGACCTGCAGCAGATGAATCTGGACCTGGAGGCCTTCTCCCGCCAGCTGGCGCACGAGCTGCGCACGCCAATCGGCCAGGTGCAGGGCCTGGCGCAGATGCTCGCCGGCCGGGCCGCGGCGCGGCTGCAACCCGAAGACCAGGAGGTGCTGCAGCTGCAGGTGCAGGCGGCGCAGCGCATGCGCGAGACGCTGGATGCGCTGCTGTCGCTGGCCCGTTCGACGCTGCAGCCGATGCCGCTCGAAAGCGTGGACCTCAGCGCGCTCGCCCAGCAGGTGGCCGACGAGCTGCCCGCGCTGCCGCGGCGCGCACCGCTGCGCTGGCACATCCAGCTGGACATGCGCGTCACCGCCAACCCGGCGGCGCTGAAGATCGTGCTGCAGAACCTGATGGGCAATGCCGCGAAGTTCACCCGCGACAGCACCGTACCGCGGGCGCGGGTCGGCCTGCGTGCCGAAGGCAGCGGGCTGCTGCGCATCAGCGTGCAGGACAACGGCGCCGGCTTCGATGCGGCACGCGCACACTTGCTGTTCAAGCCCTTCAGCCGGCTGCATGCGCGCGACGAATTCGGCGGCAGCGGCATCGGCCTGAGCATCGTGCAGCGCATCGTCGAGCGCCATGGCGGCAGCGTGCTGGCCCAAGGCACCCAGGGCCAGGGTGCCTGCTTCGAATTCACCTTGCCGCTCGTCGACGCCCCGTTGCCGGCGGCCGAGAGACCTGCGCAGCACACGCCGGCCTGATACTCGGCCTTGGCCATACACCGCCCTGGGCGGCGAGCACCGTGTCTGTTCTCGGCGCATAGCGGCCTACGGCCGCCAAGGCGCACACGACCCCTCCAAGAGGGGCGCTCCAGTTTGTTTGACAAGTCGGCCTGGCGGCCGACGGACGGTCTGGCATTCGCCAGGCGCGCCGAGGGGCCTGCGCCGCAAGGCCAGCCCGACGATTGGCTCGAGGGCGCAGCCGGGCAATGCTCTGTCATCGGCCCGGCCAGCGAATGTGCAGTTGGCAGACGAGCAGCTCTGGCTGTGCAATTGGCAGACGCTCTCGGTGACGCCGAGCACCGCCGCGATCTCCTTCAGATTCATGTCGTGCTCGTAGTACATGCTCATCACGTACTGCTCGCGCTCGGGCAGGTTCTTGATCGCCTCGACCAGTGCCATGCGCATGCGCTGGTCCTGCAGCAGCGCCAGCGGATTGTGGTCTTCGCTGGCCACGTGGCGGTCCAGGAAATCCTCGTCGCCATCGTCACCGCTCATGTCCTCCAGGCACACCAGCTGCGTACCGCGCACCTTGCCCAGCAGCTCCTGGTATTCGGCCAGCTTCATGCCCAGCTCGGCAGCGATCTCGCCTTCGCTGGGCGCGCGTCCGTGGCGCTGCTCCAGCGCGCGCACCGCGGCCTCGATGCTGCGCTGATGGCGACGGTCGCCGCGGCTCATCCAGTCGTTGCCGCGCAGCTCGTCGAGCATCGCGCCGCGGATGCGCTGCGTCGCGAAGGTCTCGAACTGCACGCCCTGCGCCGCATCGAAGCGGCTCAGCGCGTCGGACAGGCCGATCATGCCGACCTGGATCAGGTCATCCAGTTCCACGTTGGCGGGCAGCTTGGCGATCATCTGGTGGGCCAGGCGGCGCACCAGCGGGCTGTACTGCTTGATCATCGCGTTGGCGTCCAGACGCCCCTTGGCGGTGTACATGGTCTCTCGTGCTCCGGGCTATCTCTTCACATCGCAAGCAAGGCGTCGCGCACGGCCGGGCCGCGCCAGGCCGCCGGCGGCGGGGCCGCGTCGTCCAATTCGTCCAGCGGCAGCTGCGCATGCAGCTGTGCAGCCACCAGCCGCACCAGCGCCGTGCCGGGGTTCTCGCGCACGTCGCAGGCCGGGTCGACCGCGGCCCAGTCGTGCAGCGCCGCGCCCAGGAAACTGTCTGCGCAGCTGCGCAGACGCTGCGCGATCAGTGGCACGCGCGGCGACTGCGGCGCCGCGGCCAGCACCAGGTCGTAGCTCATCAGCGCGTTGCGCATCACCAGCAGCTTCATCGCCGCGTAGGCGTGGGTGATGCTTTCGGCATGGTCGGCAGCCAGCAGCAGCGGACGCAATGCGCGCTGCGGGTACAGCCTGGCCAGGTCGGCCGCGTCGGCATGCAGCAGCAGCACGCCGCAGTCCGGCGCTGCCGCCTGCAGCTGATCGAGGAAGCCCGCCGCCGAGCCGCGCGCGTCGACATGGCGCAGCGGCAGGCCACGCGCGGCCAGGTAGGACACGCGCGCCGACAACGGCTCGATGCAGGCACGCAGGTCCAGACCGGCCAGCTCCTGCGGCGCCGGCGACGTGGCGGCGGCGTCGACCACCAGCGTGTGCAGGCCCATCGCGTCGAGCACGGTGGTCAGGCGTTCCAGCACCACGCTGCCGAAAGCCACGTGCGGGTTGGCCACCAGCGCCAGGTGCTGGCGCTGCGCCGCGGCGAACAGGCGGCGCAGGCCATGCGCCTGGTCGGCGCGGCCGGTCGGACGAACGCTCACGTCAGGCATGGGCCACCGCGGCCGGTGCGGCCCGCAGGCCGGCAAACACCAGGTTGACGTCGCAGGCGTCCATGCGCCAGGCGCTTGTCGGCGCGCTGCGCAGCGCCTGCTGCACCAGGGCGTGGGCCGACAGCCGATGCCAGTCCTCGGGCACGCGTTGGCCGTTGGCTACCGCCAGCACCTTGAGCTTGTGGCGGATCATCGCGTCCAGCGCCGGGCCCAGCTTCACCGCCTCGTCCACCTTGGACAGGATGACGCCGCGGCAGGTATTGGCCTTGTAGGCCTGCAGCACGTCGTCGATGGTTTCGCCCTGCGCCGCGGCATTGACCACCAGCAGGCGGTTGACGCTGCGGTGCGACAGCATGTCCAGCAGCTCGCGCGTACGCGCATCGCGCTGCGCCATGCCGGCGGTGTCGATCAGCACCATCTTCTTGCCCGACAGCAGGTCGAGCAGGTCGTCGAGCGAAGCGCGGTCGTGCGCGGTGTGCACCGGCACGCCGAGGATGCGACCGTAGGCGCGCAGCTGCTCGTGCGCCGCCACCCGGTAGGCGTCGAGCGTGATCAACCCGAGATTCGCCGCGCCGTGGCGCGTGGCGAAGGCCGCGGCCAGCTTGGCGGTGCTGGTGGTCTTGCCGACGCCGGTGGCGCCGACCAGCGCGAACACGCCGCCGGCGTCTTCCAGCGGCGTCTCGGCCTCGCCGCTCAGCAGGTTGCGCTCCAGCACGCTGGCCGCCCAGGCGGTGGCGTCGCAGTCATCGGGCAGGCCATCGGCCAGTTTGCGGATCAGCGCCGGCGAGAAGCCCTGGTCCAGCAGGCGGTGTGTCAGCTGCGCCTGGCGCGGCTGGCGTTGCATCTTTTCCATGAACGCGAGCGCACCGAAGCGGTCCTCGATCAGGCCCTTGACGGCCCGCAGCTCGCTGAGCATCTGCTCCTGTGACATGCCCATCGGTGCCGCCGCGGCCGGCTCGACTACCGGCAGCACCGGCGCGGCGGCGGCCATCGCCGCGGCACGCGGTGTCTCGTCCGGCGGCTCGTGCAGCAGCGGCGGCGCGCTGCGCGTCGCTTCGGTCTGTCCGGCACCGGCGCGCACGCGCAGCAGGTTGCTGGCCGGCGGTGCCGGGCGCGTGCGCAGTTCGGCGGCACGCGCCGCGGCCTCCGCCGCCTCGGCCTGCGCCTGGGCTTCGGCCTCCTGCTCGGCGCGGCGCCGGCGCAGCATGCGCTCGCGCACGTAGTCCTGGAACGACAGCGTGCTCATCGACAGCTGGGCCACGTCCTGCTCCACCGTGGTCTCGGCCACCGCCTTGGGCGGCACGGCCGGCGCCATGGGCGCGTCGCCCTGCCCGGCCGACAGCCGCTCGATCTGCTGCATGCCCTCGGGCGCCATGGCCATGACCTCGACGCCTTCGGCACACGGCCGGGTGGACAGCACCACGGCGTCCTCGCCGAAGGCCTGGCGCACCAGGTTGAGGGCCTCGCGCGGCGTGCGCGCGCTGAATCGCTTGACGTTCATGCCGCCTCCCGACGCGCCGTCTCGGTGGAACTGCTGCGGCCGCGGTACTGCGGCGTGGACGTTGGGCCGTGGCCAGTCATGTCGTGCCTCCGATGATGGAACCGATGCGGATCGAATGGGTTTCGGGAATCTCGCTGTGCGACAGCACCTTCAGGCGCGGGGCGGCGCGCTTCAGCAACCGGGCCACCGGCGCGCGGATCAGGTCCGGCACCAGCAGGCAGGCGGGCACGCCCTGGTCTTCCTGCGTGCGCGCGCTGTTCGCGGCCTGGCGCGTCAGCGCCTCGGCCACGCCCGGGTCGAGCGCCGCGCCGTGCGGCGAGTTCAGCGCCTGCGTGACGAGGCGCTCGAGTTCGGGGTCGAGCGCGATCACGTCGAGTTCGCGCACCGGGCCGTAGATCTGCTGCACGATGGCCGGTGCCAGGTGCACCCGCACACGCCGCGCGAGCTCGGCCGCATCGGTGGTGGTGGGTGCGTGCTCGGCCAGGCATTCGACGATCGAGCGCATGTCGCGGATGTGCACGCCTTCTTCGAGCAGCAGCTGCAGCACCTTCTGCACCGTGGCCACGCCGACCAGCTTGGGAACCACGTCTTCCATCAGTTTGGGTGCGAGTTTCGTGACATGGTCGACCAGGGCCTGGGCTTCGATGCGGCCCAGCAGGCGCGCGGCATTCACCTGCATCAAGTGTGAAAGGTGGGTGGCCACGACGGTCGCGCAATCAACCACGGTAAATCCGGCCATCTGCGCCATCTCGCGGTGGCGTTCCTCGATCCACACCGCGGGCAGGCCGAAGGCCGGGTCGATGGTCTTGGTGCCGGGCAGCGCCTGGGTGGCGCCGCCGGGGTTGATGGCCATCCACATGCCGGGGAAGGCCTCGCCCTCGCCCACCACGGCGCCGCGCAGCGTCACGCGGTACATGCTGGGCTTGAGCTCCAGGTTGTCGCGGATGTGCACCGCCGGCGGCAGGAAGCCGACGTCCTGCGCGAACTTCTTGCGCACGCCCTTGATGCGCGCCAGCAGGTCGCCGGAGCGGGCCTTGTCGACCAGCGCGATCAGCCGGTAGCCGACCTCCAGGCCCAGCGTATCCACCGGCACCAGGTCGTCCCAGCTGGCTTCGGGGTTCGGCGGCGGCGCCTCGACCTGCTTGGGCAGCGCCGCGGCCGCGCGCTCCTGCAGATGGCGCTTGCGCACCCACCAGGCCAGCGCGCCGATGGCCGAGCCGATCAGCAGGAACACCAGGTGCGGCATGCCCGGCACGAGGCCGAGCGAGCCGACGATGCCGGCGGTGATGACCAGCGCCTTCGGCGAATTGAACAGCTGCGCACCGATCTGCGCGCCGATGGCGTGTTCCTTGCCGACGCGCGACACCACCATCGCCGCGGCCACCGAGATCAGCAGCGCCGGCACCTGAGCCACCAGCGCGTCGCCGACGGCCAGCTGGATGTAGCTGCTGGCCGCCTCGGACGCGCTCAGGCCATGCTGCGCCACGCCGATGACGAAGCCGCCGACGATGTTGATGAACAGGATCAGCATGCCGGCGATCGCGTCGCCGCGCACGAACTTGCTGGCGCCGTCCATCGAACCGAAGAAGTCCGCCTCCTCGCCGACCTCGGCGCGGCGGCGGCGCGCCTCCTTCTCGTCGATGATGCCGGCGTTGAGCTCGGCGTCGATGGCCATCTGCTTGCCGGGCATCGCATCCAGCGTGAAGCGCGCGCCGACCTCGGCAATGCGTTCGGCGCCCTTGGTGACGACGATGAAGTTGATGACCACCAGGATCGCGAAGACGATCAGGCCGACCGCGAAGTTGCCGCCGATCAGGAAGTGGCCGAAGGCCTCGATCACCTGGCCGGCCGCGCCCGGCCCGGTATGGCCCTCGACCAGCACCACGCGCGTCGACGCGACGTTCAGGCTCAGGCGCAGCAGCGTGGTGATCAGCAGCACCGCCGGGAAGGCCGCGAAGTCCAGCGGCCGGATCATGTGCGCCGAGATCATCACCACCATCAGCGCCAGCGCGATGTTGAAGGTGAACAGCAGGTCCAGCGCAAACGGCGGCAGCGGCAGCACCATCATGGCCATCACCATGACGACGATCAGCGGCACGCCCAGCGCCTTCAGCATGCCGGCGCGCGGGCCGAGCACGGCCTGCAGCTTCAGCACCAGGGGGTTCACTGTTCAGCCTCCGGGTCGTCGTGCTTCGGGTCCAGCTCCGGCGGCACGCGCAGTGGCGCCAGCGGCGCCGGCTTCGCGGCGCGGCCCTGCAGGTGGGCGCGCAGCTGGTAGACGTGGGCCAGCACCTGCGCCACCGCGCCGAACAGCGCCGCCGGCACCGGACCGTCGAGCTCGGCATGCGCGTACAGCGCGCGCGCCAGCGGCGGCGCCTGCAGCACCGGCACCTGCGCACCCTCGGCCGCGTCGCGGATGCGCAGCGCCATCAGGTCCATGCCCTTGGCGACGACGCGCGGCGCACTCATGCGGCCTTCTTCGTACTTCAGCACCACCGCATAGTGCGTCGGGTTCATCACCACCAGATCGGCGCTCGGCACCGCGGCCAGCATGCGCCGGTTGGCCAGCTCGCGCATGCGCGAGCGCTGGCGCGACTTGATTTCGGCGCTGCCCTCGACCTCGCGCTGCTCCTGCTTCATCTCCTGCACGCTCATGCGCAGCGTCTGTGCGAGCTGGTGCCGCTGCAGCGGCACGTCGATCGCGGCGAACAGCGCCAGCGCCAGCACCAGCAGCAGCAGCCCGCCGAGCACCAGCCCGCCGGCATGGGCGACGGCGGCCGGCAGCGGCATGCCCATCGCGTCACCGAAACGCGGCAGCACGTGCCGCAAATACAGCGCACCGATGGTGCCGAGGATCAGCGCCAGCAGGCAGGACTTCAGCGTATTGATCAGCTGGCGCCCGGACAGCATCCGGCCCAGCCCGGCCAGCGGATCGATCTTCTCGAACTTGGGCTGCAGCGCCTGGATCGTGAAGTTCCAGCCGCCGCTGAGCACGCCGGCCAGCAGCGCGGCGGCGAGCATCGCCAGACCCACGCCCAGCACCATCAGCAGCGCCGGCAGGCCGATGTCGGCCAAGCGCTGCGGCATCGACTGCGCGCTGGCCAGCGTACGGGCATCGAAGCGCAGGCCGGCACTCAGCGCCGCCTGCAGCCAGGACATCGCCGCCGGCGCGCCGGCCGCCAGCAGCCCGGCGGCCAGACCGATCGCCGCGAAGTGCGACAGGTCGCGCGAACGCGCCACCTGGCCCTCGGTGCGGGCCTTGCGGATCTTGCGTTCACTGGCGGGAAGTCGGCGGTCCTGGGCGTCGGCCATGGCGAGCGGGGCGCATTCGAATGCGTGTCCGCCATGGTGCCCGTCGGCACTTGTAACTTGAGCCCGATAAGAGGGCTAAAGCCGTCGATGTTCGCTGTTGCGCGGCGCCGGCCCCACCGCTCTGCGGTGGGATCAGCCGGAGCGGACGGTCGCCGCCTGGCGCTTGGCCTCGATCTCGGCCAGCTTTTCCTTCTTGTTGGTGTCGGCCGCCTGCAGCTGGCGGTCGCAGTCCTGCCGGCAGACCGCCTGGATCCGCGCCACCACCTCGCCATACTCGACGAGGAAGGTATCGCGCATCTTGTTGAAGAAGGCATCCCGGTCGGCGGCGCTGGGGAACGACAGCGGGATCAACACGAAGGACACCTGCTCCGGATACTTGTTCATGGCGCCGCTGGCCGCATCGACCACCACGCCGATGACGCCGCCGAGCAGGATGTTGCCGAAGGTCGCGGCCTGGAATTCGCTGGACACCGAGCCCACGGTCGGCTGGTAGCCCTCGCGGGTGCACGACACGCCGATGTTGCCGGTGGCCTTGCTCACCGGCATGACACCAGGAGTGGGATTGATCCGTCCGACCAGCTTGCCGTCACGGGTGAACTGGCAGTCGGCGCCCGCCGGATCGGTCGTTACCGCGATCGTTTGCGAAGTGCCGCTGGTGATGGTGGCGCAGCCTGTAGAGAGTATTGAGAGGCCAATGACGACGGCCATCGTCAGCAGGAAGTGGGGTCGCACGGAACAGTCTTTCATGGAAGCCTTGCGGCGGGACAGAAATGGTATCCCGATTCAGGGCTTTGACGGGCGCGACTCGAACGCGATGGCTGCGCCGTGTTGCCGGCGGTGCACGAAACGGCTCGGTCAGCGTGCCGGAAGGTTCGGCAACCAGCCCGTGCCCGAGCCCTGCCCGCTCTGCGGCTGGGTCTCCAGCGCCTCGGCGCCGCTGCGGAAGATGCGGTCCTCGGCCTCGCGGTTCATGACGATGATGCTGATGCGCCGATTCGACGCCGCCAGCGGGTCCTTCGGCTCGAACGGCAGGCTGGCCGCCAGTCCCTGCACGCGCAGCATGCGGTCTTCCGGCAGGCCGCCGGCCATCAGCTCGCGGCGCGAGGCGTTGGCCCGGTCGGCCGACAGCTCCCAGTTGCCATAGCCAACGGCCCCGCCGGCGAACGGTGCGGCGTCGGTATGGCCCTCCAGCGTCAGCCGGTTCGGCACCTCGGCCAGCACCGCGCCGATCTCGCGCAGCAACTCGCGCATGTAGGGCTGCACCACCGCACTGCCGCTGCTGAACATCGGACGCTGGTTCTCGTCGACGATCTGGATGCGCAGGCCGTCGGCCGTCATGTCCAGGCGGATCTGCGACTTCAGCGCCGCCAGCTTCGGGTTCTCGGCGATCTTCTGTTCCATCTTGCCCTTCAGCTGCTCGAGCCGGGCCACCTCGGCGCGCACCTGCTCGGCCTTCAGCGCCTGCAGGTTCACCGTCTTGCGCGGCGACTCGATATCGCCGCGCTTGACCTGGCCGGTGCTGCGCGTCATGTCCTCGCCGCCGCCCTTGAGCACGTGCGACGCATCGCCTGCGCCCGAGCCGCTGGACAGCAGCGCGATCTTCAGCGGGCTCTGGAAGTAGTCGGCAATGCCCTTCTTGTCCCCTTCCGTGGTGCTGCCCAGCAGCCACATCAGCAGGAAGAAGGCCATCATGGCCGTCACGAAGTCGGCATAGGCGATCTTCCAGGCGCCGCCGTGGTGTCCGTGCCCGCCCTTCTTGATCTTCTTGACGATGATCGGCTGGAGCTTCTTGCTGTCGCCGGCCATTTACTTCTTCCCCTTCACGTGGCCTTCCAGCTCGGAGAAGGTCGGGCGTTCGGTCGAGTACAGCACCTTGCGGCCGAACTCGACGGCCACCTGCGGCGCGTAGCCCTGCATGCTGGCCAGCAGCGTGGTCTTGATGCACTGCAGCTCCTTGGAGCCTTCGTCGCACTTCTGCTCCATCAGGCCGGCGAGCGGCTCGGCCACCGCGTAGGCCAGCAGGATGCCCAGGAAGGTACCGACCAGCGCCGAGCCGATCATGCCGCCCAGCACCGCCGGCGGCTGGCCCACCGAGCCCATGGTGTTCACCACGCCCAGCACCGCGGCCACGATGCCGAAGGCCGGCAGCGCACCGGCCAGGCGCGCCACCGCGGCGGCGGGCGCGTGGGCCTCGTGGTGGTGGGTCTCGATCTCGCTGTCCATCAGCGACTCGATCTCGTGCGCGTTGAGGTTGCCCGAGACCATCATGCGCAGGTAGTCGGTGATGAACTCGGTGACGTGGTGGTCGTTGCCC
>JBGAII010000016.1:0-41829 GCA_044225625.1 Rubrivivax sp. | reverse complement strand
CCACCGATCGCGGCAGGTCGGCCAGTTGCGCGGCGGTCGGTGCCGTGGCGCCGCGGCGGGGAAAGTCGTACAGGTCGACCGCAGGCCGGCCGAAGGCATCGCTGCGGCGGCGCACGATGGCCACGTGGCTGTCGCCGGCGCCGGAAGAGTGGGCCAGCGGCACCAGGTCGCGGTCGTTGTGGCTCTTCGTCAGGTCCACCAGCAGCACCCACTTGCCGTCGCGCAGGTGCTGCTGGATCACCGCGTCGCGGGCCAGTTCGCCCGGCGAATGCGCGTCGCCGTCGACCACCAGCACGCCTGCCGATGCCACAGGCTCGCCGACGGTGAACATGCCGCGCAGCGCATCGAAGGCCGCGGAGTTGACGGGGCCGTAGAGCGCGGCGCTGAATCGGCCATCGTCGCCGTCATTGCAGGAGGCCAGCGTCAGGGTGGACAGGGCAGCCAGCCAGACGGCCAGGCGCCGATAGATGTCAGACCGCATGAGGGGGTGCGCGTCCCGATCGCCGGCCCTGCGCGGGCCGACTTCCTGTGGGTGCCTGCAAAGTCTAACAACCGCCGTTCGGTGCGACGTCGCGCGCAGGCGACTGACCCCCGAGTCGCGGGGATGGGTGAACGGTCGCCTCAGGCCGTGGCGTTGCCGCCCAGCGCGGCCAGCTGCCGGCGCGCACGCGCCGTCGCGCGTTCGATCAGATAGGCGTTCTCGAAGGCCCGCAGGCGGCCGGTCTCGCACAGCCGCACCAGCATGCGGTGCGTCATCGAGATGGTCTTCTTGTGACGCCCGCCGTGCGTGAAGACGAAGAAGCTGCGGCCCGGGCTGACGTGGTTCAGCCGCACCTTCTGCCACTTGTCTTCCAGGTGCATCTGGTAGGCGAAGCCGATCTGCACGTGGTCGGCCAGCGACTTCCCGCTGGCCGGCTCGGCAGGCGACTCCATCTTCGGCAGGCCGGCGATGTCCAGCTCGGCACCGACCGGCTCGGGTTCCGCGCTGAGGTCGATGTCGATCTGGCCGTTCCAGTTGACTGCCGCCTCGTCGACCAGGCCGATGCGCTGCGCCTCCTCGGGCGAGAAGTTCGGCTCGATCACCTCGTCGCGCAGCACCGGCACGTGAGCCTGCGGCGGCGGCAGTTCCGACGCATCGGGCATGGCCTCGCCGAGCGCGTTGTCGGCCTGACGTGCCAGCAGGTTGTAGTCCAGCGTGCGCAGCGCCTGACCCTTCAGCGACTCGGCATGCGCCGGCAGCAGCCGGCCGAAGAAGGTCTTCTTCGCGCCTTCGGGCCAGCCGATCAGGTCCATGCCCTCGTTCAGTTCCTTCATCAGCGTGGGCAGCTGCATCAGGAAGGCCTTACGCTGCTCCGGCGAGCCCTTCGGCTGCACGCTCATGATCAACTCGCGCGCCGCATGGCGCAGCCGCTTGACGCGTGCTCCGTCGCTGCCCTCCAGCTTGGCGGCGCGCATCAATGCCTGGCTCCAGACCTGACTGATGAAATCGCGGATGAAGTCGGGCGCCGGCAGCGGCTTCAGCAGCGCCTGCAGCTGCTGCGTGTAGCGCTGTTGCAGGCGCAGGTCGGTTTCCTTCTCGGCCAGCAGGCTGGCCGCACCGGAACCTTCCTGCACCTCGCGCCGCGACTGCTCGACGATGAAGGTCTCGAGCACCGACAGCTTCTGTTCGTAGACCTCGATCTGGTCGAAATCGCCCTCGACGATCTCCTGCACCAGCTCGCGCACCAGCTTCAGAAAGCGCTGGCTCGACTCGGAATCGAAGTCCTCCAGCGCGCTGCCCAGCGACGCGATCCGGTTGACGAAGCGCCGCACCGGGTGTTTGCGCGACGAGAAGAAGCTCGGGTCGCCGAGTGCCGCGCGCAGCACGGGCAGCTGCAGCCGCGCGATCTGCCGTGCCATCTGCGGCGGCACCTTGGGGTCGGACAGGATCTGGTCGAACAGGCTGCCGATGACGTCGATCACCATGTGATCGAGCGAACCGTTCGACGCTTCGCGCAGCGCGTCGCGGTGTGTGCGTATCAGGTTCGGTGCAACCGGCACGCCGTGGGCGCCGCTGCCGGTGGGGCCGAAGCCGCCGTAACCGGAAACCGCCGTCGCGTCCACGGCGAAGCCGGTGTCCTCGGCCGCCGGGCCCGGGTCGGTGAAAGCGAGGCGGCGGATCAGCGCCATCAGGCCCGCGTCCACATGGCCGATGGGTGTGCCTTGCGGCGCGCCGCGGCCGCCGCCCTGGCCCGAAGCCAGGCCGCCGGGGCCGGTGCTGCTATTCAGCCGGTGGCGCTCGGAAGCTTGCCCGCCGTCGCCGCGCCAGCCGCCGTGCCGCGAGTCGGAGCTGGCAGGCGGGTCCAGGCCGACCGGCCGGCTGCTGGTGTCGTAGCCCGAACTGCTGGTGCGATAGCCGCTGCCGCGTTCGGAGCTGCGGAAATGGGGCAGCGCGGGCTTCAGCCCGGCGGCACGCATGTCGGCGACGATGCTGGCGTAGGTCTCGGCCATCGAGGTGGCCATCGAGCGGCCGAGTTCGGCCACCAGCACCTTGCGCAACTCGGGGCGATCGGTCACTTGGTCGACGCTGCGGATCATCGCGTCGCCGATGACCTCCGGGCGCAGCGGGTTGCGGGTGGCGTCGCCGAAGCCCTGCAGCACCGAGCCGACGAAACCCTCGAGCTCGCGCTGCTCGGCTTCGCAGTCCTGGGCGATCTGCAGGCCAAATCGCTCGGCGCTGACCTGCAGCTCGACCTCGTGGTTGTCGACCAGGCTGAGCGCGTCCCAGCTGGTTTCGGACGGCAGTGCCTGCGCGCTGGTGCCGCGGCGCAACAGCTCCCGCTCGACGCGCTGGTCCAGGCTCTCCTCGAAGCCGTTGCAGAACAGCGCCAGCTTGCGGTTGAGCTCGAACTGCGCCCCCAGCAGGTTGTCGCGCTGGAAGATGTTGGCCGAGGCCAGGGCCGACACGCCCAGGCTGTCGACAGTACGTTCAGCCGCCCGCCGCGCAGCCAGCTTGACGCGTCGGACGGCAGCTTCGATGGCCGGCGGCAGGCCTAAAGCGGGCGTCGGATTCATGGACAGACCAGTATGCGACATGCATCGGCAGCCGGTCCGACATCTCGAGGCCCGCGCCCGGGCCAAGCGTGCTATTTCCTCAATGCATCACGAATCTCGCGCAGCAGCAGCACGTCTTCCGGCGTCGGCGGCTCCGGCGCCGGCGGCGCTGGCGGCGGTGCCGCCGCGGCACGCAGCTTGTTGATCTGGCGCACCATGATGAAGATGATGAAGGCCAGGATGATGAAATTCAGCGCCACGGTGATGAAGCTGCCATAGGCGAAGACGGCGCCGGCCTTCTTCGCATCGGCCAGGTTGGTGGCCGTCTGGCCGGCGAGCGGGACGTAGTAGTTGTTGAAGTCCAGTCCGCCGACCACCACGCCGATGAGGGGCATGATCAGGTCGCTGACGACCGAATCGACGATCTTGCCGAACGCGCCGCCGATGATCACCCCCACGGCCAGGTCCATGACGTTGCCCTTGAGCGCGAATTCCTTGAACTCGGTCGCAAATCCCATGCTGCAATTTCTCCTCATCGAGCCAGATCCCCGCGGATCTGTGGCGGTGGCGGAGGCTAACGCCACCGGGCCGCGACGGAAGGGGTGCGACGCTCGGCTAGAATCCCGGGTTGACCCGACTTCGTCTTCGAGCAGAGGAAAGCATGAGTGAGGCCAAAGTCGATTCAGGCCGGCGCACCTGGATCGCGATTACCTGCGGAGCCGGAGCGGTCGGTGGCGCCGCGGTGGCGGTTCCCTTCGTTTCGAGTTTCGCGCCGTCCGAGCGGGCCAAGGCGGCCGGGGCTCCGGTGCAGGCCGACATCAGTGCGCTGCGCCCCGGCGAGAAGATGACCGTCGAATGGCGCGGCAAGCCGGTGTGGATCGTGCGTCGCACCGAGGAACAGGTTGCCGCGCTGCCCAAGCTCGACGGCCAGCTGGCCGACCCTTTCTCCAAGCGCAACCCGTCGGAACTGACGCCCGAATACGCGCGCAACGTGCCGCGCTCGATCAAGCCCGAAGTGTTCGTCTGCGTGGGCATCTGCTCGCACCTGGGCTGCTCGCCGACCGACAAGTTCACGCCGGGGCCGCAGCCCTCGCTGCCCGACGACTGGCAGGGCGGCTTCCTCTGCCCCTGCCACGGCTCCACCTTCGACATGGCCGGTCGCGTGTTCAAAAACAAGCCCGCACCCGACAACCTCGAGGTGCCGCGGCACATGTACCTGTCCGATACGCTGCTGCTGATCGGCGAAGACAAGGCCTGAACGGAACGTCGATTTCACAGGGATAGCCATGGCTGATTTCAAGGAAGCTCCGGCCGGTGCGTCGGTCACGACGCAGGCGACGGTGTGGCTGGAGAACCGGTTCCCCACCGCGTTCGCCGAATACAAGAAGCACATGTCGGAGTACTACGCTCCGAAGAACTTCAACGTCTGGTACTTCTTCGGCTCGCTGGCGATGCTGGTGCTGGTGATCCAGATCGTCACCGGCATCTTCCTGGTGATGCACTACAAGCCCGACGCGGCCAAGGCCTTCGAGTCGGTCGAGTACATCATGCGCGACGTGCCGTGGGGCTGGCTGATCCGCTACATGCACTCCACCGGGGCCAGCGCGTTTTTCATCGTCGTCTACCTGCACATGTGGCGCGGGCTGATCTACGGCAGCTACCAGAAGCCGCGCGAGCTGGTCTGGATCTTCGGTGTGGCGATCTTCCTGTGCCTGATGGCCGAGGCCTTCATGGGCTATCTGCTGCCCTGGGGCCAGATGTCCTACTGGGGCGCGCAGGTGATCATCAACCTGTTTGCCGCCATCCCGTTCATCGGCCCGGACCTGTCGCTGCTGATCCGCGGCGACTACGTGGTCGGGGACGCGACGCTGAACCGGTTCTTCGCGTTCCACGTGATCGCGGTACCGCTGGTGCTGATCGGACTGATCGTCGCCCACCTGCTGGCGTTGCACGACGTCGGCTCGAACAACCCCGACGGCGTCGACATCAAGAAGCACAAGGACCCGGCCACCGGCATTCCGCTGGACGGTGTGGCCTTCCATCCGTACTACACGGTGCACGACCTCATCGGCGTCGGCGTGTTCCTGCTGATCTTCAGCGCGATCGTGTTCTTCTCGCCGGAGATGGGCGGCTACTTCCTCGAATACAACAACTTCATTCCCGCCGACCCGCTGAAGACGCCGGCGCACATCGCCCCGGTGTGGTACTTCACGCCCTTCTATTCGATGCTGCGCGCGGTGACCGACCAGATGGTCACCGTCTTCGTCGCCATCGTGGCGATCGCTGCGGTGCTGACGGTGCTGCGGGCCAAGTTGTCGGGCGTCGCGAAGGTGGCCGTACTGGTCGGCGCGCTGGTGGTGATCGCGCTGTTGAAGGCCTTCGATGCCAAGTTCTGGGGCGTGGTGGTGATGGGCGTGGCCGTGATGGTGCTCTTCCCCCTGCCCTGGCTGGACAAGAGCCCGGTGAAGTCGATCCGCTACCGTCCGGGCTGGAACAAGTGGCTGTACGGCATCTTCATCATCAACTTCCTGGTGCTTGGCTACCTGGGCATCAAGCCGCCGTCGCAGATCGGTACGGTGGTGTCTCAGGTCGGTACCCTGTTCTACTTCGGGTTCTTCCTGCTGATGCCGTGGTGGAGTCGCCTCGGCACCTTCAAGCCTGTGCCCGAGCGCGTGCCCTTCCATCCCCACTGACGCGCCGGCGGAGCACAACAACATGACGAAGCGATTCATTCTCGGCCTTCTGCTCGCGCTGGGCCTGCTGGCGGGCGCACAGGCCTCCGAAGGAGGTCCGGCGCTCGACAAGTTCCCTGCGGAACGCGTGACCAACCTGCCTGCGCTGCAGAACGGCGCCAGGCTGTTCGTCAACTACTGCCAGAACTGCCATTCGGCCAACTACATGCGCTACAACCGCATGCGCGACATCGGCCTGACGGACGAGCAGATCAAGAACAACCTGATGTTCGCCGGCAAGAAGGTCGGCGACACGATGTCGATCGCACTCGACCCGGTGCAGGCGAAGGACTTTTTCGGTGCCGCGCCGCCCGACCTGACGGTCATCGCGCGCTCGCGCGCCGGCAACGGCGGCAGCGGCGCCGACTACCTGTACACGTACATGCGCAGCTTCTACCGGGACGACAGCACGACCACCGGCTGGAACAACCTGGTCTTCCCGAGTGTGGCCATGCCGCACGTGCTCTGGGAACTGCAGGGCCAGCAGCGCGCCGTCTTCGAGCAGGAGAAGGACCCGCACGACCCGAGCAAGACCCATGTGGCGTTCAAGGGCTTCGAGCCGGTGACGGCCGGCCAGCTGAACGCCCGCGAATACAACGAGGCGGTGGCCGACCTCGTGGCTTTCATGCAGTGGATGGCCGAGCCGGCCCAGGGACAGCGGGTGCGTCTGGGCGTGTTCGTGCTGCTGTTCCTGGCCGTGTTCACGGTGATCGTGTGGCGCCTGAACGCCGCATTCTGGAAAGACGTCAAGTAAGCCGCCCGTCGCGGCGCGGATGCTGGCCGCGCCCCGCCCGTGCGCAGGTACGCCCCTGCAGGCCGCGCGTCCTTGCCGCGACGGCCCACGTCGCACTGCTGACAAGGAGCCCACCCCGATGATGGTGCTTTATTCCGGAACCACCTGCCCGTACTCGCACCGCTGCCGCTTCGTGCTGTTTGGGGGGCATGGACTTCGAGATCCGCGACGTCGACCTGTTCGCCAAGCCGGAGGACATCGCGCTGATGAACCCGTACAACGAGGTGCTGATCCTCGATCAGCGCGACCTGCTGATCCTGTACGAAGATCGCACATCATCCGCGAGTACATCGACGAGCGTTTCCCGCATCCGCAGCTGATGCCGGGTGACCCGGTGGCGCGCGCCCGGGTGCGGCTGTTCCTGTTCAACTTCGAAAAGGAACTGTTTGCGCATGTCAACCTGCTCGAAAGCCGCGGCGTCAAGGCCACCGACAAGCAACTGGAGAAGGCACGCTCGCAGATCCGTGACCGGCTGACGCAGCTGGCGCCGATCTTCCTGAAGAACAAGTACATGCTGGGCGACGACTTCTCGATGCTCGACGTGGCGATCCTTGCCGCTGCTGTGGCGCCTGGACTTCTTCATCGACCTGTCGAAGAACGCCGCTGCCACTGCTGAAGTACGCCGAGCGCATCTACCGCGGCAAAGCCTACATCGAGGCCTGACGCCGTCGAAGATGCGCAAATGGCCGCGCTCCGGCAGCATCCGCGCATGAACAAGCCCACCGCGCCAGCCGCCGGGAACGTCCACCCGGCCGTACCTGATCCGCGCGCTGCACGACTGGTGCACCGACAGCGACTGCGCCCTATGTCGCGGTGGCGCACGATGATGCCGAAGCGTGCGATTCTCCGGTGAATACGTGAAGGCCACGAGATCGTGCTCAACGTCGGCTTCAAGAGGCGACCACCGGGCTGAAGCTGGGTAACGAGTTCATCGAGTTCAAGGCGCGCTTCGGCGGCGTGGCGCGCGATATCGTCGTGCCGGTGGACCACGTCGTCGCCATCTATGCACGCGAAAACGGGCAGGGGATGGCGTTCCCGGTGCCCGCCGGATCGGCCGCCGCCAGCGACGCGGCGCCGGGTGAACCGCAGGCCCCGTCGGCCACGCGTGGCCTGCGGCTGGCGACGAGCGAGAGCGACGCACCGCCTGCCGCCGGCGCGGCGCCGCGCCCGCCGGCCGAAGATCCGCCGGAGCCGACGCCGCCCCCCCCGTCGCTGAAGCGCATCAAATAGCGACGCTCCGCTCCTAGAATCCCGGCTTCGGCCCGTGCCGGCTTAGCTCAGCTGGTAGAGCACCCGCCTTGTAAGCGGAAGGTCGTCAGTTCGACTCTGACAGCCGGCACCATGCAGCGTGGCATCGCGCCTCAGGCCGAGCGCACGCGCACCCGGATCTTCAGCGGCGCGTAGCCACGCGCCTGCAATTCAGACTCCAGCGTCGGCAGCAACTGGCGCAGCTTGGACGCGGCCGCCCCGCCGGGCACCAGCAGCGTCCAGCCGCCGTCGTCCAGCGGACCGGGACGCACCGCCGCGCGCAATGTTTCGGGCAGCAGGCGCTGCAGCGCGTCGAAGCGGGCCTGCGACTGCTGCAGCCGCTGCAGCAGTTGGGCCAGCGGCGCGCTCTGGTCGAGCGCGGCGCCCAGCGCCCAGGTACCTGGTGTTAGTGGAAGCGGAGGCTTGCGGTCGGCCATGCTGCAGAGTCTAGCCAGCGACAGTTTCGTGCGCCGCACGGCGGCGACGCGAAGGGCGCGGATGCTAAACTCATCGACCCTTTTCGGGTGCAGGTGGGGCTTGCGAATCACGGCCCCGCACTCATCTGAAGCTCACTTCTGCCCGGATGGTGTTCGGGCGCGCGCGCGGTACGGCTCGTGGTGCCGGGCGCGCTTCCACCCATTCGTGATGCCGCATGTTGCCAAAAATCCTGACCCAGATTTTCGGTAGTCGCAATGACCGCCTGCTGAAGACCTATAGGCGCACCGCACAGCAGATCAACGCGCTCGAGCCGGCCTTCGAGGCTCTGGACGACGCGGCGCTGCGCGCCAAGACCGACGAGTTCCGCCAGCGGCTGGCCAACGGCGAGACGCTGGACCAGCTGCTGCCCGAGGCCTTCGCCACCGTGCGCGAGGCCAGCAAGCGCGTGCTGAAGATGCGCCAGTTCGATGTGCAGCTGATCGGCGGCATCGCGCTGCACGAAGGCAAGATCGCCGAGATGCGCACCGGCGAAGGCAAGACACTCACGGCCACGCTGCCGGTGTACTTGAACGCGCTTGCCGGCAAGGGCGTCCATGTGGTCACGGTCAACGACTACCTGGCCCGGCGCGATGCCGAATGGATGGGCCGCGTCTACAACTTCCTGGGGCTGAGCGTCGGCGTCAACGTGCCCGGCATGGGTCGCGACGACAAGCAGCTGGCCTTCCTGGCCGACGTGACCTACGGCACGAACAACGAGTTCGGCTTCGACTACCTGCGCGACAACATGGTCTACGAGACCACCGACCGCGTCGCGCGCGGCCTGCACTACGCCATCGTCGACGAGGTCGACTCGATCCTGATCGACGAGGCGCGCACGCCGCTGATCATCAGCGGCCAGGCCGAGGACCACACCGACCTCTATCTGCGCATCAACGCGGTGGTGCCGAAGCTGAAGAAGCAGATCGGCGAGGCCGACCCGCGCACCGGCGAGGGCGTGATCGAGCCCGGCGACTTCACGCTCGACGAGAAGAGCCACCAGGTGTTCCTGACCGAGGACGGCCACGAGAACGCCGAGCGCATCCTGGCCGAGGCCGGGCTGCTGGCCGAGGGCGCGAGCCTGTACGACGCGGCCAACATCTCGCTGATGCACCACGTCTACGCGGCGCTGCGCGCGCGCCACCTGTACCACCGCGACCAGCATTACGTGGTGCAGAACGGCGAGGTGATCATCGTCGATGAATTCACCGGCCGGCTGATGAGCGGCCGGCGCTGGAGCGATGGGCTGCACCAGGCGGTCGAGGCCAAGGAAGGCGTGCAGATCCAGAACGAGAACCAGACGCTGGCCTCGGTCACGTTCCAGAACTACTTCCGCATGTACGGCAAGCTGTCCGGCATGACCGGCACGGCCGACACGGAGGCTTTCGAGTTCCAGGAGATCTACGGCCTGGAGACGGTGGTCATCCCGCCGAACCGGCCGACGATCCGCAAGGACGAGAACGACCTGATCTACAAGACGGCCAAGGAGAAGTACGACGCCGTCATTGCCGACATCCGCAGCTGCCACGAACGCGGCCAGCCGGTGCTGGTGGGCACGACCTCGATCGAGAACTCCGAACTGATCTCCGACCTGCTGCAGAAGGCGAAACTGCCGCACCAGGTGCTGAACGCCAAGCAGCATGCGAAGGAGGCCGAGATCGTGGCCCAGGCCGGCCGGCCGGGCGTGATCACCATCGCCACCAACATGGCCGGCCGCGGCACCGACATCGTGCTCGGCGGCAACGTCGAGAAGCAGGTGCAGATGGTCGAAGTCGACGAGGTGCTGTCGAACGAGGACAAGGACGCCCGCATCCGGCAGTTGCGCGACGAATGGCAGGGACTGCACGAACAGGTCAAGGCCCAGGGCGGGCTGCGCATCATCGCGACGGAGCGGCACGAGAGCCGGCGCATCGACAACCAGCTGCGCGGCCGTTCCGGCCGCCAAGGTGACCCGGGCTCCAGCCGCTTCTACCTGAGCCTGGACGATGCGTTGATGCGCATCTTCGCCGGCGACCGCGTGCGCGCGATCATGGACCGGCTGAAGATGCCGGAGGGCGAGGCGATCGAGGCCGGCATCGTCAGCCGCAGCATCGAAGGCGCGCAACGCAAGGTCGAGGCGCGCAACTTCGACATCCGCAAGCAGCTGCTCGAGTACGACGACGTCAGCAACGACCAGCGCAAGGTCATCTATCAGCAGCGCAACGAGATTCTCGAAGCGACAACGCTCGACGAGCAGATCGCCAACCTGCGGCGCAGCGCGATGGAATCGGTGGTGCGCACCTACGTGCCGGAGCAGAGCGTCGAGGAGCAGTGGGACATTCCGGGTCTGGAGAAGACGCTGCGCGAGGAATGGCAACTCGAAGTGCCGCTGCAGGCGGAGGTCGAGGCCAGCGACAGCATCAGCGACGAGGATGTCGTCGACAAGGTGGTCGCTGCGGCCAATGCGCTGTTCGACAGCAAGCTGCAGGCGGTCGGCGCCGAGCAGTTCACGCCCTTCATGCGCATGGTGCTGCTGCAGTCGATGGACAGCCACTGGCGCGAGCATCTGGCGGCGCTCGACTACCTGCGCCAGGGCATCCACCTGCGCGGCTATGCGCAGAAGAACCCGAAGCAGGAATACAAGCGCGAGGCCTTCGAGTTGTTCTCGCAGCTTCTGGACGTGGTGAAGATGGAGGTCACGCGCCTGCTGCTGACCGTTCGCATCCAGTCGCAGGAACAGGCGACCCAGGCGGCCGAGGCGATCGAGGCGCGCGCCTCGCACGTCGGCAACGTCACGTACACCCATCCGAACGAGGACGGCAGCGTGTCCAGCGATGCCGAAGCCGCGTCCGGTGCCGCCGCAGCCAATCTGCCCAAGGTCGGCCGCAACGAGCCCTGCCCCTGCGGCAGCGGCAAGAAGTACAAGAACTGCCACGGCAAACTCGCCTGAACGGAGCCGCCATGCCCGTCAACCTGACTGCTCCGGATCCGGCCGCGTTGCACGCGGTACGCGGTGTCGAACTCGGCGTGGCCATGGCCGGCGTGCGCAAGGCCAACCGGCGCGACGTGACCGTGGTCAAGCTGGCCGAAGGCGCCAGCGTGGCCGGCGTGTTCACGTCCAACCGCTTCTGCGCAGCGCCGGTGCTGCTGTGCCGCGAGCATCTGGCCTCCGGGCTGGGCAGCCGCGCCATCCTGGTGAACACCGGCAATGCCAATGCCGGCACCGGCGCAGACGGGCTGGCTCGCGCCCGGTCCACCTGTGTCGCACTCGGCAAGCTGCTGGACATCGCGCCGCAGCAGGTGCTGCCGTTCTCCACCGGCGTGATCATGGAAACGCTGCCGCACGAGCGCATCGAAGCCGCGCTGCCGGCGGCGCTGGCCGATGCCCGGCCCGACCACTGGGCGCAGGCGGCCGAAGCCATCATGACGACCGACACGCTGCCGAAGGCCGCGTCGCGGCAGCTGCAGATCGGCGGCAGGACGGTGAACATCACGGGCATTTCCAAGGGCGCGGGCATGATCCGGCCGAACATGGCGACGATGCTCGGCTTCATCGCCACCGATGCCGCCATCGCCCCGGCGCTGATGCAGCGGCTGGTGCAGGAGGCGGCCGACGCGTCCTTCAACCGCATCACGATCGACGGCGACACGTCGACCAATGACTCCTTCGTGGTGATCGCCACGCACCAGGCCGGCAACGCCCCGGTTGCGGATCTGGATGCCGGCGATGGCGCTCGGCTGCGCGCTGCGCTGATCGATGTCGCGCAGCAGCTGGCGCAGGCCATCGTGCGCGACGGCGAAGGCGCAACCAAGTTCATCACCGTACAGGTGGATGGCGGCCGTGACGTGGTCGAGTGCCGCCAGGTGGCGTATGCGATCGCCCATTCGCCGCTGGTCAAGACGGCCTTCTTCGCCAGCGACCCGAACCTGGGGCGCATCCTGGCGGCGGTCGGTTATGCCGGCATTGCCGACCTGGACCAGACGCTGATCGACCTGTACCTCGACGACGTGCACGTTGCCACGCAGGGCGGGCGCCATCCGGACTATGCCGAGGCGCAGGGCCAGCGCGTGATGAAGCAGGCCGAGATCACCGTGCGCGTCGACCTGCACCGCGGTGCCGCCAGCGCCTCGGTCTGGACCTGCGACCTCTCACACGACTACGTCAGCATCAACGCCGACTATCGCAGCTAGCGCGCCGCGCCGGGGCCGAGGCGGTCGACGGCGTCGGTGACGATGCCGTCGATGCCCTCGTCGATCAACGCCTGGGCGCGGTCGGGGTCGTTGACGGTATAGACCAGCGCGCGCAACCCGGCGGCATGCAGTGCGGCCACCAGGGGCGCGTCCATCAGCCTGTGATCGGTGATCAGCGCCGCGCACTGCAACTGCAGCGCCGCGGCGACCGGGTCGGCCGGCAGGCGGTCGAGCAGCAGGGCGCGGGCAAGTTGCGGCGCTGCCTGCCGCGCGGCGCGCAGCGCCTCGGGCTGGAACGAACTGAGCAGCGGCATCCGGGCCTGGCCGTGCCACAGCCTCAGCACCTCGGCGGCGACCACCGCACCGGTGTGCGCCTCGGTGCCCGGCGTCGGCTTGATCTCCAGGTCGAGCATGAAGCCATTGGCCTGAAGGTAGCGGGCCAGCGCACGCAGCGTGGGCAGCGGCTCGCCGGCGTAGCGCGCGCCGTGCCAGCCGCCGGCGTCACGTTGCGACAGGTCGCTCCAGCACAGCTCGCCGGCCACGCCGTGGCCGTCGGTGGTGCGCTCCAGCGTGGCGTCGTGCAGCAGGAAGGGCACGCCGTCCGCGCTGAGCTTGACGTCGCATTCGAAGGCTTCGTAGCCGAAGTCCGCACCGCGCCGGAACGCGGCCAGCGTGTTTTCCGGCGCCAGTTTCCCGGCACCGCGGTGCGCGATCCACAGCGGGTAGGGCCAGGCGTCGTTCGCGCTCATGCCAGACGCTGGCCACTGGCCGCGTCGAACCAGTGCAGCCGCTCGGCCGTGATGCCCAGCGGCACGCGGCTGCCGGGAGCCGGCGCGGGCAGCATGCCGTCGATGCGCACGGTGAACAGGCTTTCGCCGAGCCTGCAATAGACCAGGCGCTCGGCGCCCAGCGTTTCGACCACGTCGACCACCAGTTCCCACTGGCCGGAGCCCCAGACGGCGTGTTCGGGCCGCAGGCCGAGGACCAGCTCGCCCTGGCGCGGCGCCGGTTGCGGCAGCGGCAAGGTCTGGCCGCCGACGCTGAAGCGCGTGCCGTCGGCATGGCCGCGCAGCAGGTTCATCGGCGGGCTGCCGATGAAGCCGGCGACGAAGGTGGTCTGCGGCCGCTGGTAGACCTCTTCGGGCGTGCCGAACTGTTCCATGCGGCCGGCATGCATCACCATCATGCGCTGGGCCAGCGTCATGGCCTCGACCTGGTCGTGGGTGACGAACAGAGAGGTGATGCCCAGTTCGCGATGCAGCTTCTGGATCTCCAGCCGCGTCTGCGCGCGCAGTTTCGCGTCCAGGTTCGACAGAGGCTCGTCGAACAGGAACACCGCCGGCTCGCGCACGATCGCGCGCCCCATCGCCACGCGTTGGCGCTGCCCGCCGGACAGCTGCCGCGGCTTGCGGTCCAGCAGCGCCGACAACTCCAGGATCTGCGCTGCCTTGGCCACGCGCGCTTTGATCTGCTCGGGTGGCAGCTTGGCGATCTTCAAGCCGTAGGCCATGTTGTCGAACACGCTCATGTGCGGATAGAGCGCATAGTTCTGGAACACCATCGCGATATCGCGCTCGCTGGGTTCCATCTGGTTCACGACGCGCCCGCCGATGGCGATCTCGCCTGCGGTGATCTCCTCCAGGCCGGCCACCATGCGCAGCAGCGTGCTCTTGCCGCAGCCGCTGGGGCCGACGATGACGACGAACTCGCCGTCGCCGATCTCGGCGTTCACGCCATGGATCACGGGGTTGGCCTTCGGCCCGCTGCCGTAGCGCTTGACGACGCTGCGAAGTGAGATGGCGCTCATCTGAGTTCTTGGTGCGTGCAAATGCAATCGAAGCCCGTATGCCAGCGGCACATCGAGCGACCGCCGCGGAACCGGCTTTGCCGGGCCGTCAGCGGTGCTGCCTCGAGGGGGCGCGCGAAGCGCGTAGGGGGTGGTCTCATTTCTCGCTGTCCACGAGACCCTTGACGAACCACTTCTGCATCAGCATCACGACGATCGCCGGCGGGATCATCGCCAGCATCGCCGTGGCCATCACCGCGCTCCATTCGGTCTGCGCGTCGCCGCCGGAGATCATGCGCTTGATGCCGATGACCACCGGGTACATCGATTCGTCGGTGGTCACCAGCAGCGGCCACAGGTACTGGTTCCAGCCGTAGATGAACTGGATGACAAACAGCGCGGCGATGCTGGTCGACGACAGCGGCACCAGCACGTCCTTGAAGAAGCGCATCGGCCCGGCGCCGTCGACGCGCGCGGCTTCCACCAGCTCGTCCGGCACGGTCATGAAGAACTGGCGGAAGAGGAAGGTGGCGGTGGCCGAGGCGATCAACGGCACCGTCAGCCCGGCATAGGTGTTCAGCATCCCCAGGTCGGCCACCACCTTGTAGGTCGGTGCGATGCGCACCTCCACCGGCAGCATCAACGTGACGAAGATTGCCCAGAAGCAGACCTGCCGGAACGGGAAGCGGAAGTACACCAGCGCAAAGGCCGACAGCAGCGAAATGACGATCTTGCCGATGGCGATGACCAGCGCCGTCACCAGGCTGATCCACATCATGCGCGCCACCGGCGCCTTCGAGCCCTGGCCCTCGCGCGTGCCGTCCAGCACCGTGCGGTAGTTCTCCACCAGGTGCGGCCCGGGCGTCATCGGCATCGGCGGATGGATGATCTCGTCGTTCGTCCGCGTGCTGGCGACGAAGGTGATGTACACCGGCAGCGCCACGGCCACCACGCCCAGCAACAGCACCAGGTGCGCGAGCAGCGTCAGCAGCGGGCGGCGTTCGACCATGAGATCAGTAGGTGACGCGCTTCTCGATGAAGCGGAACTGGATCACGGTCAATGCCACGACGATGATCATCAGCACGACGGACTGCGCGGCGGAGCCGCCCAGGTCCATGGCCTTGAAGCCGTCGTAGTAGACCTTGTAGACCAGGATGGCCGTGTCCTTGCCCGGGCCGCCCTGCGTGGACGCATCGACGATGGCGAAGGTGTCGAAGAAGGCGTAGACCACGTTGATCACCAGCAGGAAGAAGGTGATCGGCGACAGCAGCGGAAACTGGATCGTCCAGAAGCGGCGCCACGGCTGCGCGCCGTCGATCGCGGCCGCCTCGAGCAGCGACTTCGGTATCGCCTGCAGCCCCGCCAGGAAGAACAGGAAGTTGTAGGACAGCTGCTTCCACACCGCGGCGGTGACGATCAGCGTCATCGCCTGCGTGCCGTTGAGCAGGAAGTTCCATTGCACGCCCAACTGTTCCAGCGCGTAGGACAGGATGCCGACGCTGGGCGCGAACATGAACATCCACAGCACGCCGGCCACCGCCGGCGCCACCGCGTAGGGCCAGATCAGCAGCGTGCGGTAGAAGCCCGAGCCCTTGATCACGCGGTCGGCGAAGACCGCCAGGAACAGCGACACGCCGATGCCGATGGAGGCGACCAGCACCGAAAACACGGCCGTCGTCCAGAACGAGGCCAGGTAGGTCGGGTCGTTGAACAGGTTGCGGAAGTTCTCCAGCCCGACCCATTCGACCGAGGTGCCGAAGGCGTCGGACTGCTGGAACGACTGCACCAGCGCCTGGCCCGCCGGCCAGAAGAAGAACACCGCGATCACCAGCCCCTGCGGCGCCAGCAGCGCCCAGGGCAGCCAGCGCGAGCGAAAGACGACGCGCTTCTCAGCGGCCATCGGCTGGCCTCAGTTCTTGATCGACTTCTCGAAGCGCTCCAGCAACTCGTTGCCGCGCGACACGTAGGCGTCCAGCGCCTCCTTGGAGGTCTTCTTGCCGGCCCACACGCCTTCCAGTTCCTCGTCGGCGATGCGGCGGATCTGCACGTAGTTGCCCAGCCGGATGCCACGCGACTTGTCGGTGACCTTGCGGATCATCTGGTTCACCGCCGTGTCGGTGCCCGGGTTCTCCTTGTAGAACCCCGACTTCTCGGTCAGCTGGTAGGCCGCCATCGTGATCGGCAGGTAGCCGGTGCGCTTGTGGCTGGCCGACTGCACCTCGGGGTTGGACAGGAAGTTGAAGAACGCCGCCACGCCCTTGTATTCCTCGGCCTTCTTGCCGCTCATCACCCACAGGCTGGCCCCGCCGATGACGGTGTTCTGCGGCGCCCCGGGCACGTCGGCGTAGTAGGGCAGCGTGGTCACCGCGAAGTCGAACTTGGCGTTCTTCTTCACGTTGCCATAGAAGCCCGAGGACGTGGTGATCATCGCGCACTCGCCGGAGACGAAGGTGGCCTCGGGAATGTTGTCGCGGCCCTTGTAGATGAAGATGCCCTGCTTGGCCAGGTTGCCCAGGTTCTCGATGTGGCGCACGTGCAGCGGCGAGTTCGCCACCAGCCGGGCGTCCCAGCCGGCCAGGCCGTTCTTCTTGGTCGCCAGCTCGACGTTGTGCCAGGTGGAGAAGCTCTCCAACTGCGTCCAGCCCTGCCAGGCCACGGTCAGCGGACACTTGTGGCCGGCGGCCTTCAGCTTGGCGGCCGCGGCAACCACCTCCGACCAGGTGGCCGGCAGCTTGGCGGTGTCGATGCCCGCGGCCTTGAACGCGTCCTTGTTGACGTAGAACACCGTGGTCGAGCTGTTGAAGGGAAAGCTCAGCATCTCGCCGTTGGGCGCGGTGTAGTAGCCGGCCACCGCCGGGATGTACGCGGCGGGGTCGAACTTGTAGCCGGCGTCCTTCATCACCTTGCCGACCGGCACGCTGGCCCCCTTGCTGGCCATCATCGTGGCGGTGCCGACCTCGAACACCTGCAGGATGTGCGGCGCCTGCCCGGCGCGGAAGGCGGCGATCGCCGCGGTGAAGGAATCGGTGTAGCTGCCCTTGTAGGTGGGGATGATCTTGTATTGCTTCTGGCTTTCGTTGAACTGCTTGGCCAGGTCGTTGACCCACTCGTTGTTCACGGCGGTCATCGAGTGCCACCACTGGATCTCGGTCTGCGCGTGCGCCGGCAGTGCCGCGAGCAGGGTTGCAGCCGACGCGGCCAGCGCGAGGAATTTCAGTTTCATGACGACTCCATGACGTTCGGGAATGCGGAATCGGCCAATATGCCGTCCCCGCATGACAACCGCGTTTCTTTCATACCTGCGGGCCTTACGGCTACGGGGATAACCCGCCGCAGTGGGGGGATGTGTCCGGCCCAATGCTGCGCTGCGATAATGCGCGGCTCCATTCCCCTGGGCAGGCGCCACCGGTCGAAGCTCGTTGCCGCCGCCGACGACATGAACGCTCCGCTTTCCATCGAGCCGGTCCTGACGCACGCTGCAGGCGCGGACGCGGCGGACGGCGCACCGCGGCTGCGCGAGATTCCGTACAACTACACCTCGTTCTCCGACCGCGAGATCGTGCTGCGCCTGCTCGGGCCGCGGGCCTGGGAACTGCTGAACCTGCTGCGCCAGGAGCGCCGTACCGGCCGCTCGGCCCGCATGCTGTACGAGGTGCTGGGCGACATCTGGGTCGTGCAGCGCAACCCCTACCTCGAGGACGACCTGCTGGACAACCCCAGGCGCCGACAGTTGCTGGTGGACGCACTGCACCACCGGCTGAACGAGGTCGAACGCCGCCGCGATGCCGCGGCCGCCAGTGAGCGCGATGCCTGGGTGGGCGAACTGCTGGCGGCGGCGCGGCTGGCCGTGGAGCAGTTCGCGGCGCAGTTCCGCCACGTCTGGGACCTGCGCAAGACCGCCCGCCGGGTGCTGGGCCGCGTCACCGCCAAGGACAACATCAAGTTCGATGGCCTGTCGCGGGTGTCGCACGTCACCGACGCCACCGACTGGCGCGTCGAATACCCATTCGTGGTGCTGACGCCCGACAGCGAGGCCGAGATGGCGGCGCTGGTGCAGGGCTGCATCGAGCTCGGCCTGACGATCATCCCGCGCGGCGGCGGCACCGGCTACACCGGCAGCGCGGTGCCGCTGACCTGGAAGAGCGCGGTCATCAACACCGAGAAGCTCGAAGGCTTAAGCGCGGTGGAATGGCAGCGCCTGCCCGGCGTCGACCGCGAGGTGCCGACCATCCGCACCGAGGCCGGCGTGGTGACGCAGCGCGTGGCCGATGCGGCCGAAGGCGCCGGCCTGGTGTTCGCGGTCGACCCGACTTCGGCCGAAGCCAGCTGCATCGGCGGCAACATCGCGATGAACGCCGGCGGCAAGAAGGCGGTGCTGTGGGGCACGGCGCTGGACAACCTGGTCAGCTGGCGCATGGTCACGCCCGAGGCCAAGTGGCTGGAAGTCACCCGGCTGGACCACAACCTGGGCAAGATCCACGACGCGCCGGTCGCCACCTTCGAGCTGAGGTACTTCGACGCCAGCGGCAAGACGCTGGAGCGCAGCGAACGGCTGGAGATCCCCGGCAGCACCTTCCGCAAGGTGGGCCTGGGCAAGGACGTCACCGACAAGTTCCTGGCCGGCCTGCCCGGCGTGCAGAAGGAAGGCTGCGACGGCCTGATCACCAGCGCGCGCTGGCTGCTGCACCGCATGCCGGCGCACACGCGCACCGTGTGCCTGGAGTTTTTCGGCAACCCGAAGGATGCGGTGCCGAGCATCGTCGAGATCAAGGACTACCTGTTCGCCCAGGCCGCGCAGGGCGGTGCCATCCTGGCCGGGCTGGAGCATCTGGACGACCGCTACCTGCGTGCGGTGGGCTACGCCACCAAGAGCAAGCGTGGCGGGCTGCCGAAGATGGCGCTGTTCGGCGACATCGTCGGCGACGACCCGGATGCGGTGGCGCGGGCCACCAGCGAGGTGGTGCGCATCGCCAATTCGCGCGGCGCCGAGGGCTTCGTCGCCGTCAGCGCCGAAGCACGCAAGAAGTTCTGGCTCGACCGCAAGCGCACCGCCGCAATCTCGCGCCACACCAACGCCTTCAAGATCAACGAGGACGTGGTGATCCCGCTGCCGCGCATGGGCGAGTACACCGAGGGCATCGAGCGGCTGAACGTCGAATTGAGCCTGCGCAACAAGATCGAGCTGGCCGAAAGGCTGGAGGCCTTCTTCGCGCGTGGCGAGCTGCCGCTGGGCAAGGCCGACGATGCCGCCGCGCTGCCCAGCGCCGAGCTGCTGGAAGACCGGGTGCAGCAGGTGCTGCAACTGCTGCGCGAAGTGCGCGAGCTGTGGCAGTTCTGGCTGGCGCAACTGGACGTGGTGCAGCCGGACAGCGGCCGCAGCCTATTCGCCCAGTTGCAGGACCACAGCCTGCGGGCGTCGTGGAAGACGCAGATCCTGGCGCCGCTGCAGGCGTTGTTCTCGGGCGCGTCCTTCGAGCCGATCGTGCGCGAATGCCAGCGCATTCACCAGCAGGTGCTGCACGGCCGCGTCTGGGTGGCGCTGCACATGCATGCCGGCGACGGCAACGTGCACACCAACATTCCCGTCAACAGCGACGACTACGCGATGCTGCAGACGGCCCACGAAACCGTGGCGCGCATCATGGCGCTGGCGCGCCGGCTCGACGGCGTGATCAGCGGCGAGCACGGCATCGGCATCACCAAGCTCGAATTCCTGAGCGATGCCGAACTGCAGCCTTTTGCCGACTACAAGGCGCGCATCGACCCCGACGGTCGCTTCAACAAGGGCAAGCTCATCAGGGCCCCCGAGGCATCGCCAGCGATGCCGGACCCCCAAGGGGGCGCGCCGGGCTTGGGGCGGCCCGGCGCCCGGCCGGGCGCCAGCTTCGGCAACGACTTGCGCCCGTCGGATCTGAGCGCCGCCTACACGCCCAGCTTCGGCCTGATGGGCCACGAGTCGCTGATCATGCAGCAGAGCGACATCGGTGCCATCAGCGACAGCGTCAAGGACTGCCTGCGCTGCGGCAAGTGCAAGCCGGTGTGCGCCACGCATGTGCCGCGCGCCAACCTGCTGTACAGCCCGCGCAACAAGATCCTGGCCACCAGCCTGCTGATCGAGGCCTTCCTCTACGAGGAGCAGACGCGCCGCGGCGTCAGCCTGGCGCACTGGGAGGATTTCGAGGACGTCGCCGACCACTGCACCGTGTGCCACAAGTGCCTGTCGCCCTGCCCGGTGAAGATCGACTTCGGCGACGTGACGATGAACATGCGCAACCTGCTGCGCAAGATGGGGCGAAAAAGCTTCCGCCCCGGCAACGCGGCGGCGATGTTCTTCCTCAATGCCACCGACCCGCGCGTGATCAAGACGGTGCGCGCCGGCATGGTCGGCCTGGGCTTCAAGGCGCAGCGCATCGCCAACGATCTGTTCAAGCGCCTGGCGCGCAAGCAGACCGCCACGCCGCCGGCGACGTTGGGCCCGGCGCCGGTGAAGGAACAGGTCATCCACTTCATCAACAAGAAGATGCCGGGCGGCCTGCCGAAGAAGACCGCACGTGCGCTGCTGGACATCGAAGACCGTGACTACGTGCCGATCATCCGCAATCCGGCGGCAACCACGGCCGAGAGCGAGGCGGTGTTCTACTTTCCCGGCTGCGGCTCGGAGCGGCTGTTCAGCCAGGTGGGGCTGGCGACGCAGGCGATGCTGTGGCATGCCGGCGTGCAGACCGTGCTGCCGCCGGGCTACCTGTGCTGCGGCTATCCGCAGCGCGGTTCGGGCCAGTTCAGCAAGGCCGAGAAGATCATCACCGACAACCGGGTGCTGTTCCATCGCGTGGCCAACACGCTGAACTACCTGGACATCAAGACGGTGGTGGTCAGCTGTGGCACCTGCTACGACCAGCTGCAGGGCTACAAGTTCGAGGACATCTTCCCCGGCTGCCGCATCGTCGACATCCACGAATACCTGCTGGAGAAGGGCGTCAGGCTCGAAGGCGACGGCGGCTATCTGTACCACGACCCCTGCCACAGCCCGATGAAGCTGCAGGAGCCGCTGAAGACGGTCAAGGCGCTGGTCGGCAGCAACGTGCTGCAGAGCGCGCGCTGCTGCGGCGAAAGCGGCACGCTGGGCGTGACGCGGCCGGACATCTCCACGCAGGTGCGCTTCCGCAAGGAAGAAGAACTGCGCAAGGACGAGGCGGCGCTGCGCGCCACCGGCAGCGTGGCCGTAAGCGGGCCGGTGAAGATCCTGACCTCCTGCCCCAGTTGCCTGCAGGGCCTGAGCCGCTACGGCGAAGACCTGAACAACGGTCTGCTCGAAGCCGACTACGTGGTGGTGGAGATGGCGAGCAGGATCCTCGGCCCGGACTGGCTGCCGCGCTACGTGGCGGTCGCCAATGCCGGCGGCATCGAGCGCGTGCTGGTCTAGCAGCGTCTACACTGCCCGCTCACGCCGATCGACATCATGGCCGGACTGCAGCCTGACACCCCGAAGCCGACCGCGCTGACCCTGCACCAGGCGTCGCGCGTGTTGGAAGTCGGCTTCGACGACGGCAGCACATTCCGTCTTCCTTTCGAGCTGCTGCGCGTGTATTCGCCTTCGGCCGAAGTGCAAGGCCATGGGCCGGGGCAGGAAGTGCTGCAGACCGGCAAACGCGAGGTGCAGATCGTGGCGCTGGATGCGGTGGGCCACTATGCGGTGCAGCCGCATTTTTCCGACGGCCACGACAGCGGCATCTTTTCCTGGGACTACCTGTACTTCCTCGGCCGGGAGCAGGCCGACCTGTGGCGCCGCTACGAGGAACGCCTGACTGCTGCCGGTGTCGAGCGCGACGCGCCGATGCCGGTCAAGCCCGGGTCGGCCTGCAGCCGGCATTGACTTGTTCGAGTACCGCCCATGAGTCAGACCCATTTCGGCTTCACGCCGGTCGACGAATCGGAGAAGGCGGGGCGCGTGCGCGCGGTCTTCGATTCCGTCGCCTCGAAGTACGACCTGATGAACGACCTGATGTCGCTGGGCGCCCACCGCGCCTGGAAGGCCTACACGGTGGCGGTGGCCAACGTGCGGCCCGGCGACAAGGTGCTGGACGTCGCGGCCGGCACCGGCGACCTGACCCGGGCCTTTACCCGGCAGGCCGGGCCAACCGGGCAGGTGGTGCACACCGACATCAACGAGGCGATGCTGCGCGCCGGCCGCGACCGCCTGCTCGACGATGGCGCCCTGCTGCCGAGCGTGGTCTGCGACGCCGAGCGGCTGCCGTTCGCGGACGGCTACTTCGACGTGGTCAGCGTGGCCTTCGGCCTGCGCAACATGACCCACAAGGACAAGGCACTGGCAGAGATGTGCCGGGTGCTGCGGGCGGGTGGTCGGCTGCTGGTGCTGGAGTTCTCGCGCGTGGCCGAGCCGTTGCGCAAACCGTACGATTGGTACTCGTTCAACGTGCTGCCGCGGCTGGGCCAGTGGATTGCCGGTGACGCCGACAGCTACCGCTACCTGGCCGAGTCGATCCGCATGCATCCGTCCCAGGCCGAGCTGAAGTCGATGATGCAGGCGGCCGGCTTCGGCCATGTGGACGTACACAACCTCAGCGCCGGCGTGGTGGCGCTGCACGTCGGCGTCAAGTGCTGACGCGCCGGGCCAACGGGCGGCCCGGTTCGTAGCCGTGTGTCGTTCTTCACGTCGCCGCTGTGTGTTTGGTCCTTATCGGCGACAAGACCCCGTGCTCCGCGTGTTTTCCCGCGCTTACACTCCAAAGCCCTGGGCGGCAGGCCTATTGCCGGTGCGTCCGGCCATGACCGAGTACTGGAGCTGAGCAAAGACATGCAGAGCCTGAAATCCCGATGCAGTACGCGAGGCCTGATGCGCCTGACCGTCGTGGCGGCGGTCAGCACGGCATTCCTCCTGGCGGGGTGCGGCGACAAGAAGAAGGACAAGCTGGCCTCGCAGACCGCCGTCAAGGTGAACAAGGAAGAGATCACGGTCCATCAGATCAACTTCGTGCTGCAGCAGCAGCGTGGCCTGAAGCCCGAGCAGGCTGATGCCGCAAGCAAGCAGATTCTCGAGCGGCTGATCGACCAGGAACTGGCCATCCAGAAGGCCGAGGAGCTGAAGCTCGACCGCGACCCGCGCGTCATGCAGCAGCTCGAGGCGGCCAAGCGCGAGATCGTGGCCCGCGCCTATCTCGACAAGGCCGGCGAGGCGGCCAGCAAGCCGACTGCGCAAGAGATCGCGAAGTACTACGAGGCGAATCCGGCGCTCTTCAAGGAGCGCCGCATCTACAGCCTGCAGGAAATCGCCATCGAAGCCAAGCCCGAGCAGGTGCCGCAGCTGCGCACGCAGCTGGCGAATGCCAAGAGCATCAACGACTTCGTCGAATACCTGAAGGCCAACGATTTCCGCTTCAGTGCAAATCAGGCCGTGCGTGCGGCCGAGCAGCTTCCGCTGGCCAGCCTGGGCACCTTCGCTGCGATGAAGGACGGGCAGACGATCCTGAGCCCGGCACCGACGGGGGCGCAGGTCATCGTCCTGGCGGGCTCGCGCGCTCAGCCGGTGACGCTCGAACAGGCGACGCCGGCGATCGAGCAGTTCCTGCTGAACGAAAGAAAGCGCGAGATCCTGGCCAAGGACATGAAGGCGATGCGCGAGGCGGCGAAGATCGAATATGTGGGCAAGTTCGCCGAGGGTGCAGCGGCCGCCGGCAGCGCGCCGGCTGCCGCGGCAGCGCCGCCGGCGGCCGCCTCCGGCGTACTGGACGCTGCGACAATCTCCAAAGGGATGGGACTCAAATGATGAAGACAGCCAAGGTGATCCTGCAGGCGCTGCTCGTCGCCGGCGCAGCGTGGGTCGGCATCGCGCAGGTCGCGTCGGCCCAGACGGCGGCCGCCACGCCCAACGAATACCGCCTGGGCCCGGGCGACGTGGTCCGCGTCAGCGTCTACCAGAACCCGGACCTGACGCTGGAGACACGCATCAGCGAATCCGGCGTCGCGAGTTACCCGCTGCTGGGCACCGTCCGCCTGGGCGGCAACACCGTGAGCCAGGCGGAAAAGCTGATCGCCGACGGCTTGCGCAACGGCAACTTCGTCAAGCAGCCGCAGGTCAGCGTCATGCTGCTGCAGGTGCGCGGCAGCCAGGCCAGCGTACTCGGTCAGGTGAATCGCCCGGGCCGCTACCCGATCGAGGTGGCAGACATGCGGCTGTCCGATCTGCTGGCTGCGGCCGGCGGCATCGCCCCGTCGGGCGCGGACACGCTGACGCTCGTCGGCACGCGCGACGGCAAGCCGACGCGCCAGGTGATCGACCTGCCGGGCCTGTTCCGCAGCCCGAGCCGCAGCGACGACGTGATCATCCAGAACGGCGATGTCATCTATGTCGAGCGGGCACCGATGGTCTACATCTACGGCGAGGTGCAGCGGCCCGGCCCGATGCGGCTGGAGCGCGACATGACGGTGATGCAGGCGCTGGCCACCGGCGGCGGCCTCAACCTGCGCGGCACCGAAAAGGGGCTGCGCGTGCACCGTCGCGATGCCGACGGCAAGCTGCAGGTCATCGAGCCCAAGATGGACGACCTGCTGCGTGATGGCGACGTGGTCTACGTGCGCGAAAGCCTGTTCTAACGCGTCCAGCGGGAAGCCGAGGGGCCGGGACTCGGGCCCCTTGATCAACGAGGGCGTGGCGCGCTAGGCGTCTGAACACCATGAAGATCCTGGTCACCGGGGCGGCGGGCTTCATCGGCATGCATGTCTCGCAAAGGCTGCTGTCGCGCGGCGACACCGTGGTCGGGCTGGACAACCTCAACGCGTACTACGACCCACAGCTCAAGCGTGACCGGCTGACGCGGCTCGGCGCCGAGGCCGGCTTCAGCTTCGTACACGAGGACGTGGCCGACCGGGTGGCGATGGACGGCCTCTTCGCCCGGGAGGGCTTCGATCGGGTCGTGCACCTGGCCGCCCAGGCCGGCGTGCGCTACTCGCTGCAGAACCCGCAGGCCTACATCGACAGCAATGTCGTCGGCTTCATGAACGTGCTCGAAGGTTGCCGCCATGGACGGGTAGGCCATCTGGTCTATGCCTCCAGCTCCAGCGTCTACGGCGGCAATACGCGGCTGCCGTTCTCGGAGCACGACAACGTCGACCATCCGGTCAGCATGTACGCCGCCACCAAGAAGGCCAACGAGCTGATGGCGCACACATACAGCCATCTGTTCGGCCTGCCGACCACCGGGCTGCGCTTCTTCACCGTCTACGGACCTTGGGGCCGGCCGGACATGGCCCTGTTCCTCTTCACCCGGGCCATCCTCGAGGACCGCGCCATCGACGTGTTCAACCACGGCCGGATGGTGCGCGACTTCACCTACATCGACGACATCGTCGAGGGCATCGTCCGCACTCTCGACCGTCCCGCGACGCCGGATGCTGCGTTCGACGCGGCGCGGCCGGACCCGGCCAGCAGCAACGCACCTTACCGCGTGTTCAATATCGGCAACGCCGCGCCGGTGCCGTTGATGGACTTCATCGATGCGATCGAGAAGGCGCTTGGCCGGACAGCACGCAAGAACTTTCTGCCGATGCAGGACGGCGACGTGCCTGCCACGTCCGCCGACGTTTCCGCGCTCGCGGCGTGGACCGGCTTCAGCCCCGGCACGCCGGTGGACGTGGGCGTGCAGCGCTTCGTCGACTGGTACCGTGACTACTATCGGGCCTAGCGTCGAGCAAAGTGCCTTGGCGGCCCTCAACGACCGGGGATGACATGACTGCAACCACCATCGCCGTCGTCGGCCTGGGCTACGTGGGACTGCCGCTGGCCGTCGAGTTTGGCAAGAAGTTCAAGACGCTGGGCTTCGACCTGTCGGCGCAGAAGATCGCGGCTTACAGCCGCCATGTCGACCCGACAGGCGAGGTCAGCACCGACGAGCTGCGTGCCGCCGTCCACCTGCAGTTCAGCACCGACGCGCGCTGCCTGGCGGAAGCGGACTTCATCGTCGTGGCCGTGCCGACGCCGGTGGACGATGCCCACCAGCCGGATTTCAGCCCGCTGGTCGGAGCTTCGGTCAGCGTGGGCCAGCATCTCAAGCACGGCGCGACCGTGGTGTTCGAATCGACGGTCTATCCCGGCGCGACCGAAGACGTGTGCATTCCGCTGATCGAGAAACACTCGGGCCTGAAGTGGAAGCAGGACTTCTTCGTCGGCTACAGCCCGGAGCGCATCAACCCCGGCGACAAGGAGCGCACGGTCACCAAGATCGTCAAGGTGGTTTCCGGTGACACGCCGCAGACGCTGGAACGTGTCCAGCAGGTCTACGGGAGCATCATCACCGCCGGCGTCTATGCGGCCAGCAGCATCAAGGTGGCCGAGGCGGCGAAGGTCATCGAGAACACGCAGCGCGATCTGAACATCGCGCTGATGAACGAGCTGTCATTGATCTTCCACCGCATCGGCATCGACACCCTGGAGGTGCTGAAGGCGGCCGGCACCAAGTGGAATTTCCTGCCGTTCCGGCCCGGGCTGGTGGGTGGGCACTGCATCGGTGTCGACCCGTACTACCTGACCCACAAGGCCGAGATGCTCGGCTACACCCCGCAGGTCATCCTGGCCGGCCGCCGCATCAACGACGGCATGGGCAAGTACGTGGCCGAGCAGACGGTCAAGCAGCTCATCGCCCACGACTTCGCGGTCAAAGGCGCGCCGATCGTGGTGCTGGGCATGACCTTCAAGGAGAACTGCCCTGACATCCGCAACAGCAGGGTGATCGACGTGGTGCGCGAGTTGCAGAGCTTCGGTGCCAGGGTGCTGGTGCACGACCCGATCGCCGACTCCGCTGAATGCGCGCACGAATACGGCATCGAGCTGACGCCCTGGGACGAACTGCCGCGGGCCTCGGCCCTCGTCGCCGCCGTGTCCCATGCCGAATATGCGGCGATGGGCGTGCCCGGCCTGCTCGGCAAGCTGGTGCCGGGCGGTGTGTTCGCGGACGTGAAGAGCGCCTACGACCCGGCGGAGCTGCGGGCCGCCGGCGTGCACCCCTGGCGTCTCTGAGACGCCGCGGCCGGCGGCTCAGCCGGCTTGCACGGCGTTGCGCAGCCGGATGTGCAGTTCGCGCAACTGGGCCTCGTCCACGGCGCTCGGCGCGCCGGTCAGCAGGCATTGCGCGCGCTGCGTCTTCGGGAAGGCGATCACGTCGCGCAGCGACTCGGCGCCGGTCATCAGCATGACGAAGCGGTCCAGCCCGATGGCGATGCCGCCATGCGGCGGTGCGCCGTACTGCAGCGCGTCGAGCAGGAAGCCGAACTTGGCCTGCGCCTCCTGAGGCCCGATGTTCAGCGCGCGGAAGACCTTGCTCTGCACCTCTTCGCGGTGGATACGCACCGAGCCGCCGCCGAGTTCGACGCCGTTCAGCACCACGTCGTAGGCCTTGGCGATGCAGCGGCCCGGGTCCGACTGCAGCCAGTCCTCGTGGCCGTCCTTCGGCGCGGTGAAGGGGTGGTGTACGGCGTTCCAGCGGCCGGCGGCGTCGTCGAACTCGAACATCGGGAAGTCGACCACCCATAGCGGCTCCCAGTCGCCCTTGAGCAGGCCGTTGGCCTTGCCGAAGTCGCTGTGGCCGATCTTGACGCGCAGCGCGCCCATCGCGTCGTTGACGATCTTCGCCTTGTCGGCGCCGAAGAACAGCAGGTCGCCGTTGGCCGCGCCGCTGCGCTGCAGAATCTGCTCCAGCGCCTTGTCGTGCAGGTTCTTGACGATCGGCGATTGCAGGCCCTCTCGGCCCTTGTCGATGTCGTTGACCTTGATCCAGGCCAGCCCCTTGGCACCGTAGATCTTGACGAACTCGGTGTAGGCGTCGATCTCGCTGCGGCTGATCTCGGCGCCGCCCGGCACGCGCAGTGCCACGACACGGCCGTCGGGCTGGCTGGCCGGGCCGGCGAAGACCTTGAACTCGACCTCGCGCATGACGTCGGTCAGTTCGGTCAGCTCCATCTTGACGCGCAGGTCCGGCTTGTCGGACGCGTACAGCCGCATCGCGTCGGCGTACTTCATCACCGGGAAGGCCGGCAGTTCCACGCCGATGGCATGCTGGAAGGTGCTGCGGATCATGCCTTCGAACATCGTGCGGATCTCTTCCTCGGTGAGGAACGAGGTCTCGATGTCGATCTGCGTGAATTCCGGCTGCCGGTCGGCGCGCAGGTCCTCGTCGCGGAAGCACTTCGTGATCTGGTAGTAGCGGTCGAAGCCGGCCACCATCAGCAACTGCTTGAACAGCTGCGGGCTCTGCGGCAGCGCGAAGAACATGCCGTCGTGCACGCGGCTGGGCACCAGGTAGTCGCGCGCGCCTTCGGGCGTGCTCTTCGTCAGCATCGGCGTCTCGATGTCGATGAAGCCGTTGGCGTCGAGGAACTTGCGCACCTCCATCGCCACACGGTAGCGCAGCATCAGGTTGCGCTGCATGCTCGGCCGGCGCAGGTCCAGCACGCGGTGCGTCAGGCGCGTGGTCTCCGACAGGTTCTCGTCGTCCATCTGGAACGGTGGCGAGACACTCGGGTTCAGCACCTCGAGCGCATGGCACAGCACCTCGACCTTGCCGCTGGTCAGGTTGGCGTTGTCGGTGCCGGCCGGCCGCGCCCGCACCAGGCCGACGACCTTCAGGCAGAACTCGTTGCGCACGTCCTCGGCCGTGGCGAACATCTCCGGGCGGTCGGGGTCGCACACCACCTGCACCAGGCCCTCGCGATCACGCAGGTCGATGAAGATCACGCCCCCGTGGTCGCGCCGGCGGTGGGCCCAGCCCATCAGGGTGACCGTCTGGCCCATCAGCGCTTCGCTGACAAGGCCGCAGTAGGTGGTTCTCATGTGTGTGCTCCGCTTCGCGTCGGTGCCGGCTGCCTCTGTGGCGCTGCACGTGGTGCCGTGGCACCGGGCCAGCGCCGCGGCGGCCCGGCCGCGACTGTCATTGGACGCGTTCAGCCGTCCGGATGGCGCGCCTGGGGCGCAAGGGGTGACCGGTTCGAGGGCGCGACCACGCCCATCGAGATGATGTACTTCAGCGCCTCGTCCACGCTCATCGACAGCGGCACGACGTCGGCCCGCGGCATCATCAGGAAGAAGCCGGAGGTCGGGTTGGGTGTGGTCGGTACGTAGACGCTGACGAACGGGCCGGGCAGGTGGTGTGCCACCTCGCCACTGGGCTTGCCGGTGACGAAGGCGATGGTCCAGGAGCCGTGGCGCGGATACTGCACCAGCACGGCCTCGCGGAAGGCATTGCCGCTGCTCGAGAACAGCGTGTCCGACACCTGCTTGACCGAGCTGTAGACCGAGCGCACGATGGGAATCTGGTGCAGCAGACGGTTCCACTGGCGCAGCCACCACTGGCCGAAGATGTTGGTGGCGAAGACGCCCGTCAGCAGCAGGCCCAGCGCCAGCACCAGCACGCCCATGCCCGGCACGTGGCGCAGCTTCTCGATGCTCTCGTGGGCCGAGGCGGGCAGCAGCGCCTGCGGCGCCGACAGCAGCCAGGCGAACAGCCCGTCCATCGCGCCGAGGATCCACGTCAGCACCCAGACGGTGATGGCCAGCGGCGTCCAGACCAGCAGCCCGGCCAGCAGATACTTTTTCACGCCGACTCGGAGGGCTTGCTGGGGCCGCTGTCCGCGGCCGGCGCGGCGCTCTTCTGCGTCGCGGCGCTCGCATCCGCCGCGGCCGGCGCCGCTGCGGCGCCACCACCCTCGCCGGCGGGCTTGGATTCACTGCCCTTGGCCGCGGCTGCGCCGTTGCTGTTGCCGCCGCGGAAGTCAGTGACGTACCAGCCGGAACCCTTCAACTGGAAACCGGCGGCGGTCACCTGCTTCGCATAGGCGTCGGCACCGCAGGCCGGGCAGGTCACCAGGGCGGGGTCGGACAGCTTCTGCAGCACGTCCTGGGTGTGGCCGCAAGCACCACAGCGGTAGGCGTAGATCGGCATGGCTGGACGGATTCGGCAAAACCGCGAATTATAGGCTTTGCACCCGGCGGTGAGGCACCACGCCGGCCAGGGCAGCGCGTCCGCTCAGGATTGCACGCCAACGATGTGGTGGTGCGTCCCATGCCGGTTCTTCACCAGCGTCTGCGGTCCCAGCGAGCCGAGCACCATGCCGACCATGGCCATCAGGAAGCCGGCCAGCTGGGCTGGAAAGGCCTCGCCGGCCGGCGTGGCCAGGAACAGCAGCCAGCCGAGCAGGCCGAGCACGATGGAGAACACCGCACCCTGGGTGCTGGCGCGCTTCCAGTACAGCCCCGCCGCCAGCGGCACGAAGGCGCCGACCAGCGTCACCTGGTAGGCGCCGGAGACCATGTCGTAGATCGACGTGCCCTGCAGCGCGATCGCATAGGCGCAGACGCAGACGCTGAACAGGAAGACCGCGATGCGCATCGTGCGCAGTTCCTGCCGGTCGCTCTGGCGCGGGAAGAACTGGCGCCAGATGTTCTCGACGAAGGTCACCGACGGCGCCAGCAGCGTGGCCGAGGCAGTGCTCTTCAGCGCCGACAGCAGTGCGCCGAAGAACAGCACCTGCATGACGAAGGGCATGCGTTCCAGCACCAGCGTCGGGATCACCTTCTGCGGATCCTCCTTGATCAGCGCCTCGGCCTGCTCGGGCATGATGATCAGCGCACTGACGATGATGAACATCGGCACGAAGGCGAACAGGATGTAGCACAGGCCGCCGATGACCGGACCGCGGGTCGCGGACTGCACGCTGTTGGCCGACATCACGCGCTGGAACACGTCCTGCTGCGGGATCGAACCGAGCATCATGGTGATCGCCGCGGCGACGAAGAAGACCACGTCATGCAGCGACGGCTCGGGGAGGAAGTGGAACAGGTCCTTGCTCGATGCCAGCTCGATCACCTTGGCCGCGCCGCCGGCCTGGTCGGCTGCAAACATCGCGATGATGGCCAGCCCGACGACCAGGATGATCATCTGCACGAAATCGGTCACCGCCACCGACCACATGCCGCCGAACAGTGTGTAGGCCAGGATCGACACCGTCCCCAGCACCATGCCGTAGGGGATGCCGATCGCGCCGCCCGACAGCAGGTTGAAGACCAGGCCCAGCGCCGTGACCTGGGCCGACACCCAGCCGAGGTAGCTGAGGATGATGATCAGCGAGCAGACGATCTCGATGCCGCGGCCATAGCGCTCGCGGTAGTAGTCGCTGATCGTCAGCAGCGTCATCTTGTAGAGCTTGGCGGCGAAGAACAGGCCGACCAGGATCAGGCAGGTGCCGGCGCCGAACGGGTCCTCGACCACGCCGCCCAGTCCGCCCTCGACGAACTTGGCAGGGATGCCGAGCACGGTCTCGGCGCCGAACCAGGTGGCGAAGGTGGTGGTGATGATCATCACCAGTGGCAGGTGGCGCCCCGCGATGGCGAAATCGGCCGTGGTCTTGACCCGCTTTGCTGCCCACAAGCCGATGGCGATCGTGAACAGCAGATAGACGATGACGAGCGACAACAGCATGGCGAGCGGGGTCCGGACGTTGCGGCGGGCGGGATTATCTCCGCATCGATGGCCGCGATTTGCCCGCTGCGGGCCGGAGACGGGCAGGAGTTCTCAGCCGCCGCCGAGCGACCACCAGGCACGCACGGCGACGATGCCGAGCAGGAAGCCGACCAGGCACCAGGCCAGCGCCTGCAGCAGGCGGTTGGTGCGGCGCTGCTCCACCAGCAGCGCGGTCAGCGCCGCCGACTCGGCGGCCGACTGCGCCGGCGCCTGCAGCGCCTGGTGCAGCAGCCGCGGCAGTTCCGGCAGCAGCTGCGCATAGCGTGGCGCTTCGTTCTTCAGCCGATCGACCAGCCCCTGCCACCCTACCTGCTGGTTCATCCAGCGCTCGAGGAAGGGCTTGGCCGTGCTCCACAGGTCCAGCTCCGGGTCGAGCTGGCGACCGAGGCCTTCGATGTTCAGCAGCGTCTTCTGCAACAGCACCAGCTGCGGCTGGATCTCGACATTGAAGCGGCGCGAGGTCTGGAACAGGCGCATCAGCACCTGGCCCAGCGAGATGTCCTTCAGCGGCCGGTCGAAATGCGGTTCGCAGACGGCGCGAATCGCGTTCTCCAGCGCATCGACGCGGGTCGTCGGCGGCACCCAGCCCGATTCGACGTGCAGTTCGGCCACGCGCTTGTAGTCGCGGCGGAAGAAGGCGATGAAGTTCTGCGCCAGGTACTCCTTGTCCCACTCGGTGAGCGTGCCGATGATGCCGAAGTCCAGCGCGATGTAGCGGCCGAAGGTGGCCGGGTCGGTGCTGACCTGGATGTTGCCGGGGTGCATGTCGGCATGGAAATAGCCGTCGCGGAACACCTGGGTGAAAAAGATCGTGACGCCGTCGCGTGCCAGCTTCTGCAGGTCCACGCCCGCGTCGCGCAGGCGCTGCGTCTGGCTGATGGGTACGCCATACATGCGCTCCATCACGATCACGGTCGAGGTGCAAAGGTCCCAGATCATTTCCGGGATCATCACCAGGTCCAGGCCCTGCATGTTGCGCCGCAGTTGGGCGGCATTGGCGGCCTCGCGCACCAGGTCGAGTTCGTCGTGCAGGTAGGTGTCGAACTCGGCCACCACCTCGCGCGGCCGCAGGCGCTTGCCGTCGCTGCTGAGCCGCTCGACCCAGCGTGCCAGCGTGTGCAGCAGCGTCAGGTCGTCGTCGATGATCTTCAGCATGCCCGGGCGCAGCACCTTGACCGCCACCTCGCGGCCGTCCTGCATCGTCGCGAAATGCACCTGGGCAATCGACGCGCTGGCCACCGGCTCGGCATCGAAGCTCGCAAACAGCTCGTCGGTACGCCGGCCGAAGGCCTTTTCCACCAGGGCGACGGCCTGTTGCGCGGCGATCGGCGGAACCCGGTCCTGCAGCTTGGCGAGTTCGTCCGACACGTCCAGCGGCAGCAGGTCGCGACGCGTCGACAGCACCTGGCCGAACTTGACGAAGATCGGCCCCAGCCGTTCCAGCGCCATGCGCAGGCGCACGCCGCGCGGCTGGTCGAAGCGGCGACCCAGCGTCACCGTCCAGGCCAGCGCACGCACCCAGCGCTGGCGGAACCCCGACAACGCCAGCTCGTCCAGGCCGAAGCGCAGCACGGTGTACACGATGAACACCAGCCGCAGGAAACGCCTCATGGCGGCGGCGGACGGGTACGCGGGTTGAGCCCGGGCGCACGCTGCAGCGCGGCGCGCAGCCCGCGTGCCAGCGCCGAGCCCATGCGCTGCAACGGGTACGCCACGGCCGGGCCGAACAGACGCTCGAGGTCGGCTGCCACGTCCCACCTCAGGTTCTGCAGCAGCCAGTTGACGTCGGCCGCCAGTTGGGCATCGCCGTCGATGTTGACGCTGGGCATCTCTCCGGCCATCGCGCGGGCGCTGAGCAGCAGGGGGTTCGCCGCATCGACCCGCACACTCAAATCGACCACTTCAGGGACGACGTCGCCGCCGCACCATTCGAGCATGCCCGCCGGCGACACGCGGAACGCCAGCGCCGGCGGCGCCGGCAGCAGTGCCGGCCAGCCTTGCAGGTCCAGGCAGATCACGCGCCCGGTGTGGCCCTTCAGGCGCTGCAGGGCCGCGGGCTCTGCGCCGAGCACGTGGTTCACGACCAGCACCACCCGCTCCATCAGCGCCGGGGCCAGCATGGCGTTCAAACTGTGCAGCATTGCGCGATTGTAGGGAGGCGCGCCTGCTGCACGCGTGAAGCCTTCAAGGTGTCGCGCAGGGCAATTGGGTGACAATGAAAAGGGGGCGTCGGGCGACGTGGCCACGGGGCCAGCCATGGCACGGCCATTGCACCGCGCTGCGCTGTCGGCCTGATAGGCAATCCGAACCGATGTTCGAAGAACGAAGCTACAACAGAACTTTCTACAGCGCGCCGCAGTCCGTGACCTCGCTCGTCGCGGCGCTGCTCGAGCCGGCGATGGCCGTGCTCAGCTACCTGGCGGTGTGCTGGTGGTTCGAAGAACCGATCGTCCGTTCGGACCTGACGCTGTGCCTGCTGGTCGCGGCGCTGACTTTTCCAGGGCGCAACCGTTTCAAGGACAAGCTGCTGACGGCGGCGGTCGACGTCTTCGGCTCGTGGCTGAGTCTGCTGGTGATCCTGGCGCTGTGCGCCTATGCGACCTCCAGTTTTGGCTTCTTCGACACCCAGGTGCTGCTGTGGTGGGCGTTGGTCACTCCCGTGGCGCAATGGCTGGCCGTATGGGTGGGCAAACGTGTGCTGCAGACGGTCGCCTCGCGGGCCGAGAACCGACGTGGTGCCGTCGTCATTGGCGCCGGCCCGTTGGGCGTGAAGGTTGCCAATGCCCTGCTCGAGAGCCGCGAGCAGGGCGTCGATTTCATCGGCTATTTCGACGACAGAACCGACGAGCGCGTGCACAACGACGCTGCGCCGCGCAGGCTGGGCGCTCTGAAGGACGCCGCGCCGTACATCCGCGAGCATTCCGTGCACGAGGTCTACATCACCTTGCCGCTGGGCTCGCAGCCGCGCATCGTCGAACTGCTGGAGCAGGTGCAGGGCACGACGGCATCGGTCTTCTTCGTGCCCGACGTCTTCGGCATCAGCATCATTCAGGGGCGCCTGCAGGACATGAATGGGGTGCCGGTCGTCGGCATCTGCGAGACGCCATTCACCGGCACCAACGAACTGATCAAGCGCGTCAGCGACATCGTGCTCGCGGCGCTGATTCTGATACTGATCTCGCCGCTGCTGCTGGCCATCGCCATCGGCGTGAAGCTGAGCTCGCCGGGGCCGGTCATCTTCCGGCAGCGGCGCAACGGCCTGGACGGCGAGGAGATCATCGTCTACAAGTTCCGCTCGATGCGGGCGATGGACAACGGCGCGGTGGTGAAGCAGGCCACCAAGAACGACCCGCGGATCACACCCTTCGGTGCTTTCCTTCGGCGCACCTCGCTGGACGAGTTGCCGCAGTTCATCAACGTGTTGCAGGGACGCATGAGCATCGTGGGGCCGCGGCCGCATGCCGTGGCCCACAACGAGCTCTACAGGCAGTTGATCAAGGCGTACATGGTGCGCCACAAGGTCAAGCCGGGCATCACCGGCTGGGCCCAGGTCCATGGCTATCGTGGGGAGACCGACACGGTCGAGAAGATGCAGGCACGGGTGGAATACGATCTCGAATATCTGCGCAACTGGTCGCTGGGTCTGGACCTGCAGATCATCGCGCGCACCATCATGGTGGTGCTGCGCGGAAGCAATGCCTACTGATCGACCGACCGTCCGTCCACATTGCAGCCCGCCCGCGTGCGCTGCAGGCGGCGCAACCCTGGAGAGCCCGATGTTCGCTTTGGTGGGTAGAGCACGCGGCGGCTGCATCGCCGCGCTGGTGGTGGCAGCCGGCGCTGCACACGCTCAGACCAGCCCGTACTACATCGGGGTGAACCAGGCTGTCAGCTACAACTCGAACGTGTTCCGGCAGATCGATGCGTTCGCGCAGAGCAGCTGGTGGAGCAGCACCAGCCTGATCGGCGGGATCGACCAGCGCTACGGACGCCAACGCTTCTATGCCAACGGCAACGTCGCGGCCAACGTCTATGGGCAGCTCAGCGAGTTGAACAACACCAGCTTCGGCGCGACGGCGGGCTGGGACTGGGCCACGGTCGAGCGTCTGTCGGGCACGGTCTACGCGTCGCTCAACCGGAACCTGGCGGACTACGGCGGCTTCAACACGACGCTGCAGAATCAGAAGAACATCCAGACCGATCTGCTGGCCTATGCGTCGGTGGACTACGGCCTGGTGTCGCTGATGGCCGCCGATCTCCGCGTGGCCTACAGCTCGGCGGAATACAGCCTGCAGTCCTATGGCAGGCTCTACAACCTGGACCAGACTTCGGTCCGCGCACGACTGCGCAAGGAGTTCAGCGGCCAGCTGACGGCGGGTGTGGGGGCGGCCTACACCAACGGCGACTACACCGGCAGCGGCCAGAAGTTCGATCGCTATGACCTGTTCCTTTTCGGCGACTGGCGGGTGACCGGGCAGAGCACGCTGAGCGGCCGCATCGGCTATTCGTGGACCGACTACACCGGCGTCAATCCCTACAACCAGGACGGCTTGACGGGTTGGCTGACCTGGGCCTACGCGCCGACCGGCAAGCTGAACTTCGAGACGCAGATCAGCTACGACACGCAGGCCAACAGCGTCTTCACGAACATCGGCAGCGGCATTCCGGTGGTGACCGGACAGACGCAGCAGTTGACGAGCGGCCTGCAATTCACCGCGAAGTACGCCTTCAGCGCCAAGACCTCGTTCAACGCCTCGCTGCAGTTCTTCCAGCAGAAGCAGGACGTGACCAACGCGGTGGTTGGCATCGACAGCACCCGCAATCAGATCACCAACCTGGTGCTGGGGGCGACCTGGACCCCGAGCCGCGCGTGGCAGGTCAATTGCGGCCTGACGCTCAACGACCGGAACCAGAGTCGCTCTTCGAGCCAGCCGATCACGCTGCTGCCCTACACCGCTTATGGAGGCAGCTGCTCGGCACAGCTGGTCCTGCAATGACCCGAAGAACCATCCTTCTCACCGGCGCCACCGGCTACATCGCGTCGCACACCTGGCTCGCGCTGGCAGCGGCGGGCTACCGTGTCGTCGGCGTCGACAACTTCTCGAACAGCTCACCGGTCGTTCTCGACCGGCTGGAGCGCCTGACGGGCGCCCGACCCGCATTCGAGCGCGCGGACATCTGCGACCGGTCGGCGACACGCGCGCTTTTCGACAGGCACGCGCCCGATGCCGTCGTCCATTTTGCGGCCCACAAGGCCGTCGGCGAGTCGGTGTCCAAACCGCTGGAGTACTACGCCAACAACCTGGGTGGGCTCTTCAGCGTCTGCGAGGCGATGAGGGCCGCGGGCTGCGGGCGGATCGTCTTCAGTTCCAGCGCCACGGTCTACGGCGTGCCGGAGCAGCTCCCCATCACGGAAGAGGCGCCGTTGTCGGCGACCAACCCCTATGGGCAGACGAAGCTGATGGGCGAAACGCTGCTGCGTGACCTCGTGGCCAGCGATCCGCGCTGGAAAGTGGCGACGCTGCGCTACTTCAATCCGGTCGGTGCCCATGAAAGCGGGCTGATCGGCGAGGACCCGCGCGGCACGCCGAACAACCTGATGCCCTACGTGGCCCAGGTCGCCGTGGGCCGCCGGCCTCATTTGCAGGTGTTCGGTGACGACTACGCCACGCCCGACGGCACCGGCGTGCGCGACTACATCCACGTCTGCGATCTGGCCGAGGGGCATGTCGCGGCGCTTCGCTATCTCTTCGATGCGGATGCGTCGTTGACGGTCAATCTGGGTACCGGCCAGGGCTACAGCGTGCTCGATGTGATTCACGCCTATGCCCGGGCCAGCGGGCGCCGAATCCCTCATGTCATCGTTCCTCGCCGTCCCGGCGATGTGGCCGCGTGTTATGCCGACCCGACGCGGGCGGCGAAGCTGCTGGGCTGGCGCGCGCAGCTCGACCTGGACCGCATGTGCGCCGACAGCTGGCGCTGGCAGAGCCTGAATCCGAATGGATTCGAGGCGGCGCCCGGCCACTGACTTTCTCTTCCATTGAACGCCTGGATATGACCGTGATCGAACTGCAGCCCGTCATCATCGCCGGAGGCAGCGGTACGCGCCTGTGGCCCCTGTCGCGATCGACCTACCCGAAGCAGTTTCTGACATTGCACGGCAACCGCAGCCTGTTCCAGCAGGCGGCCCTGCGCTTGCAGTCGCTGGCTGCGGCTGACATCCAGGTCGGCCCGCTGTGCGTGGTGGGCAACGAAGACCACCGCTTCCTCGTGCTCGACCAGCTGGCTGCGGTGTCGATGCGCCCGAGTTCCGTCCTGCTGGAGCCCACCGGGCGCAACACGGCCCCGGCGATGACGCTGGCGGCGCTGCAGGCCGTCGAACGCGGGGCCGACCCGGTGCTGGTCGTCACGCCCGCCGACCAGACGGTGGGTGACGAGGCGGCCTTCACGGTGGCTTTGCAAAGCGCGGTGCGCGAGGCGGCCTCGGGTTCCTTCGTCATCCTCGGCGTCGTGCCCGATCGCCCCGAAACCGGTTACGGCTATATCCGGGGCGAGGCTGCGGCACAAGGCGCGATGAAGGTGTCCCGCTTCGTCGAGAAGCCGGATGCGGCCACGGCGGAGCGCTACCTGGCCGAGGGCGGCTATTTCTGGAACAGCGGCATGTTCGTCGTGCGTGCCTCCGTCTGGTTGAAGGCGCTTGGCGAGTTCCGGCCCGACATCCTTTCCGCCACGCGCGCCGCCTGGGCGGGGCGGGCGATGGACGCCAGCTTCGTCAGGCCCGACAAGGCCCTTTTCGAGGCGATCCCGAGCGAGTCGGTCGACTACGCGGTGATGGAGAAATGCCCCGGCAGCGGCCGCTTCGACATTCGCATGGTGCCGCTGGACGCCGCGTGGTCCGACCTCGGCGCATGGGATGCCGTCTGGCAGGTCAGCCCGCACGATGCTCAGGGCAATGCGACGACCGGCGATGCCTTGCTGAGCGACACCCGCGACACGCTGGTGCATGCGACCAGCCGCCTGGTCGGCGTCATCGGGCTGGACGACGTGGTGGTCGTGGAAACGCCGGACGCGGTGCTGGTGGCCGACCGTGCGCGCAGCCAGGATGTGAAGAGCATCGTCAGCGAACTGCAGCGCGCCGGTCGCAGCGAGCCGTCGCTGCACCGGCAGGTGCACCGGCCGTGGGGCTGGTACGACAGCATCGACTCGGGCCCGCGGTTCCAGGTCAAGCGCATCATGGTCAAGCCCGGCGCGTCCTTGAGCCTGCAGAAGCACCATCACCGGGCCGAGCACTGGATCGTCGTGTCGGGCACGGCGGAGGTGACGAACGGCGACCAGGTCATCCTGCTGACCGAGAACCAGAGCACCTACATTCCCCTGGGTCAGGTGCATCGGCTCGCCAACCCGGGCAAGGTGCCGCTGGAGATCATCGAGGTCCAGTCGGGCAGCTACCTGGGCGAGGACGACATCGTGCGCTTCGAGGACAACTACGGCCGCGGCTGAGCGCCGCCTCGGCCGCAGCATTTCGTCCCATCCCGGAGTCAATCCATGATCCTCGTCACTGGCGGCGCCGGCTTCATCGGCAGCAACTTCGTGCTCGACTGGCTCGAGCGGCACGACGAGCCGGTGCTGAATCTCGACGCCCTGACCTACGCCGGCAACATGGAGAACTTCGCGGCGCTCGAAGGCGACCCGCGACATGTGTTCGTGCACGGCGACATCTGCGACCGCGAACTGCTCGATCGCCTGCTGGCCGAGCACCGGCCGCGCGCGGTGCTGCATTTCGCGGCCGAAAGCCACGTCGACCGCAGCATCCACGGACCCGGCGCCTTCATCCGCACCAACGTCGAAGGCAGCTTCACGCTGCTGGAAGCGGCGCGCAGCTACTGGTCGGGCCTGGCGTCGGCCGAGAAGGCGGCGTTCCGCTTTCATCATGTTTCCACCGACGAGGTCTATGGCAGCCTGGCACCGCAAGCGCCGGCCTTCACCGAAAGCCACCTCTATCAGCCGAACAGCCCCTATTCGGCCAGCAAGGCGGCCAGCGACCACCTGGTGCGGGCCTGGCATCACACCTACGGTCTGCCCGTGCTGACGACCAACTGCTCGAACAACTACGGGCCCTTTCATTTTCCCGAGAAGCTGATTCCTCTGATGATCGTCAACGCGCTGGCAGGCAAGGCATTGCCGATCTATGGCGATGGCCTGAACGTGCGCGACTGGCTCTACGTCAAGGACCATTGCAGTGCCATCCGTACGGTGCTCGAACGCGGGCGTCCGGGCGAGACCTACAACATTGGCGGCTGGAACGAGCGCACCAACCGGCAGATCGTCGATGCCATCTGTGCGCTGCTCGATGAACTGCGCCCCGATACGGCGGGGCCGCACAGCCGGCTGATCCGCTTCGTCACCGACCGGCCCGGACACGACCGGCGTTATGCCATCGACGCCCGCAAGATCGAGCGCGAGCTCGGTTGGCGTCCGGCCGAGAGCTTCGAGTCCGGGATCCGCAAGACGGTGCAGTGGTATCTGGCGAACCAGGGGTGGGTGCAGCGGGTGCAGAGCGGTGCCTATCGCGACTGGCTCGAGCGACAGTACGGCGACGCCTGAGGCAGACGGGGGAAGGACATGCAACGCAAGGGCATCATCCTGGCGGGAGGCTCGGGCACACGCCTGCATCCGGCCACGCTGGCCATCAGCAAGCAGCTGCTTCCGGTCTACGACAAGCCGATGGTCTATTACCCGCTGAGCACGCTGATGCTGGCGGGTGTGCGTGACATCCTGATCATCAGCACGCCGCAGGACACGGCACGCTTCGCCGAACTGCTGGGCGATGGTGCGCGCTGGGGGCTGAACCTCAGTTACTGTGTGCAGCCGAGTCCGGACGGTCTGGCGCAGGCCTTCGTCCTCGGGAAGAACTTCATCGGCGATGCGCACTCGTCGTTGGTGCTCGGCGACAACATCTTCTATGGCCACGATCTGGCGCTGTTGCTGCGCGCGGCCGCATCGCGTGACAGCGGTGCCAGCGTCTTCGCGTATCACGTCACCGACCCGGAACGCTACGGCGTGGTCCAGTTCGACGCGCAGCATCGTGCCATCAGCATCGAAGAGAAGCCGAAGGTGCCGCGCAGCCACTACGCGGTGACGGGCCTGTACTTCTACGACGAGCAGGTCTGCGAGCTGGCGGCCGGACTGAAGCCCAGCGCGCGCGGAGAGCTCGAGATCACGGACCTGAATGCCCTCTACCTGCAGCAGGCGAAACTGCATGTGCAGATCATGGGCCGGGGCTTCGCCTGGCTGGACACCGGAACCCACGACAGCCTGTTGGACGCCGGCCAGTTCATCGCCACGATGGAGCGGCGCCAGGGACTCAAGGTCGCCTGCCCCGAGGAGATCGCCTTCCGTTCGGGCTGGATCGATGCGGCGCAACTGGAGAAGCTCGCCGCTCCGCTGCTCAAGAACGGGTACGGCCAGTACCTGATGAGGCTGTTGAAAGAGTAGTCCGGGTCGGCAACCGGCCGGCTCGTCAGTTCGTCTGCATTCAGGGAGTATCGAAGAATGAGAATCACCGTCGTCGGCACCGGCTATGTCGGTCTGGTCTCAGGCGCCTGCCTGGCCGAAATGGGCAACGACGTGCTGTGCCTGGACGTCGATGCCGCGAAGATCGCCACGCTCGAGAGCGGGGGCATCCCGATCCACGAGCCGGGGCTGGACCAGGTCGTCGCGCGCAACGTCAAGGCCGGGCGCCTGAGCTTCACCACCGACGTGCAGCGTGCCGTGGCGCACGGCGTGCTGCAGTTCATCGCGGTCGGCACGCCGCCGGACGAGGACGGCTCGGCCGATCTGAAGTACGTGCTCGAGGCGGCGCGCAACATCGGCCGGCACATGGGCGAGTACAAGGTCGTGGTCGACAAGAGCACGGTGCCGGTGGGCACGGCCGACAAGGTGCGCGAGACGATCGCGGCCACGCTGCGCGAGCGCGGCGCGGCGATCGACTTCTCCGTGGTCTCGAACCCCGAGTTCCTGAAGGAAGGTGCCGCGGTCGAGGACTTCATGCGGCCCGACCGCATCAT
>JBGAII010000226.1:0-4942 GCA_044225625.1 Rubrivivax sp. | reverse complement strand
GCCATCGAGGCGGCGCCAACCAAGCAGGTATTGGAAGACCTGTACCTTCCCTTCAAACCGAAGCGGCGCAGCAAGGGCGCGATCGCGCGCGAGGCCGGCATCGAGCCGCTGGCCGACCGGCTGCTGGCCGATCCGAGCCTGCCGCCGGCGCAGGAAGCGGCGGCCTTCGTCAACGTCGACGCCGGATTCGGCGATGCCGCCGCGGTGCTGGACGGTGTGCGCGACATCCTGTCCGAGCGCTGGGCCGAGGATGCCGCGCTGGTGGGCAGCCTGCGCGACTGGCTCTGGGCCGAAGGCCGCCTGTGCGCCAGGTTGATGGCCGGCAAGGATGCCCATGCGCCGGAGGTTGCCAAGTTCAGCGACTACTTCGACTACGACGCGCCGATCCAGGGCATCCCGTCGCACCGTGCGCTGGCGCTGTTCCGCGCCCGCGCGCAGGACGTCCTGGAACTGCGCCTGGCCTTGCCGGACGAGCCGCAGCCCGGCTCCGTGGTCGCGCCGGGCACGGTGTCGGCGGCCGAAGTGCGCATCGCGCGCCACCTGGGCTGGGGCCATGCCGGCCGCCCGGGCGACGACCTGCTGCGCCGTTGCGTGGCCTGGACCTGGAAGGTCAAGCTCAGCCTGAGCCTGGAGCGCGACCTGTTCGGCCGGCTGCGCGAGGATGCGGAGACCGTGGCCATCAAGGTCTTCGCGGACAACCTGCGCGACCTGCTGCTTGCCGCGCCGGCCGGCCCGCGCGTCGTCATGGGACTGGACCCCGGCATCCGCACCGGCGTGAAGGTGGCGGTGGTGGCGGCCACGGGCAAGGTGCTGGAGACCGGTACGGTCTATCCGCATGAACCGCGCCGGGACTGGGAGGGCGCGCTGCACGCGTTGGGGCAGATGGTGCAGCGCCATGGCGCGCAAAATTGACGTTATCGGCAACGGCACCGCCAGTCGGAGACCGACGCGCTGGCGGCGGAGCTGATCTCTCGGCTGGCGAAGATGGCCAGCGGCGCCGCGCCGCAGCGGCTGGTCGTCAGCGAGGCCGGAGCGTCGGTCTATTCGGCCAGCGAATTCGCCAGCCGCGAGCTGCCCGACCTGGACGTCAGCCTGCGCGGCGCGGTCAGCATCGCGCGGCGCGTGCAGGACCCGCTGGCCGAGCTGGTGAAGATCGATCCGAAGAGCATCGGCGTCGGCCAGTATCAGCACGACCTGGAGCCGGCGGCCTTGGCGCGCCGCCTGGACGCGGTGGTCGAAGACTGTGTCAATGCCGTCGGCGTCGACCTGAACACGGCATCGGCGCCGCTGCTGTCGCGCGTCTCCGGCCTGTCGGCCGCTGTCGCCGGCAGCATCGTGCGCTGGCGCGACGCGCACGGCGCCTTCCGCAATCGCCTGCAGTTGCTCGACGTCGGCGGTCTCGGGCCGAAGACCTACGAGCAGGCGGCAGGCTTCCTGCGGATTCGCGATGGCGACAACCCGCTGGACATGAGTGGCGTGCACCCCGAGACCTATGCGGTGGTGCAGCGCATGCTCGACGCCACCGGGCGCAGCATCGACCGCTTGATCGGCGCTGCCGACGTCCTGCAGACGCTCAGGCCGGAAGCCTTTGCCGACGAGCGTTTCGGCGCGATCACGGTCAAGGACATCCTGACCGAGCTGGCCAAGCCGGGCCGCGACCCGCGGCCAGACTTCCAGGTGGCCCGCTTCAACGAAGGCGTGCACCAGATCACCGACCTGCAGCCGGGCATGCTGCTGGAGGGGACGGTGAGCAACGTGGCCGCTTTCGGCGCCTTCGTCGACCTGGGCGTCCATCAGGACGGGCTGGTGCATGTGAGCCAACTGGCCAACCGCTTCGTCAGCGACGCGCGCGAGATCGTCAAGACCGGTGACATCGTCAAGGTGCGGGTGCTGGAGGTGGACCTGCAGCGCAAGCGCATCGCCCTGACGATGAAGCTGGACGCCAAGCCGGCGCCGCAGAACGATCAGCGTTTCAGGCCGGCGGCACGCAACGAGCGGCCCCGCGGCAGTCCGCAGCAGCCGCAGGCGGCCTCGGCGATGGCCGAAGCCTTCGCCAAGTTGCGCTCACGTAGCTGAGTCCTGCGCGGGAAAGTCCGCCGGCTGCAGCTCGATCGGCCGGCCGTGCGGCGTGCGGCCCGCGGCATGGGACCAGGCGTGGCGGTAGCGCGCCAGCTCGTGCGCCGAGCCGGCGCCTTTTTCGGCCACCAGCGCCTCCAGCGCCGCCAGCCAGTGCTGGTAGTAGGTGTCGCCGAGATCGGCGTCGCCGGCCGCCCGCGCAGCGGCGATCTGCCGCCCCAGCGCGTCGGCCCATTCGGTCCAGCTGAACAGGCCGCGCTGGTGCAGCGCCAGCGTCATCGCGAAGGCCTGTGCCTGCCATGGTTCGGCAAACACCGGCTCACCGCCGCGCTGCGGCAGGCCCGGCAGCATCGCAGTCGGCGCGTCGCTCACGGTGCAGGCTCCAGATAGCTCTCCCATGCATCGAGGCTGAGGCTGTGGCCGGGTGCGGCCTCGTCGCCCCACAGCTCGGCCGCATCGAAGGCCACCGCATAGAGCCATTGCGGCTGTTCGCCCAGGCCTTGCGCATGGGCGTCGGCGAACACATGCGGCCCGTGCACGTGCTCGATGCGGCCGAGTCTGCCGCGGGCATAGCCGGGCAGCCGGGTGTGGTGCGGCACGGCGTGGGCACGGGTGCGCACCCGGTCGCCGACGGCGAAGCGGGCCGGCACGTCGCTGTGGCGCAAGGTCGGCGAGCCGCGGGCCAGAGTTGGCGCCACCGCGCCGGCGCGCAGTACGCGGGCCACCGGCGGCGGGGCATGCAGGCTGCGGCCGGCGCCGAGCTCGTCGGCGTGCGCCAGGCCGCGCGCTTGCAGCAAGCGCAGCAGGGCCTCGAACCAGATCTCGTAGTAGCTGAGCCGGGCATAGTCGGGCAGCGCCTCGCGCGTGGCGCGGCTCGCGTCGATGTTCCAGCTGCCGGTTGCGCCCATCGCCAGGGTCAGGGCCAGCACGCGGGGCTCCCAGGCGGCGTGGAAAAGTTCGCCTTCGGCTTCGGGCGTGACCCGGCCGTAGCCGCGTTGGCCGCCCAGGTCGGCGTGGCTGACGTGGCTCACCGTGCCGCCTCCCGCGCAAGGCCGGTGCCGATCATCGAATCGCGCGTCACCAGCGTGGCCAGCTGCTCTTCGGTCCAGCCTTCGGTGCCAGCCGGGCGCAGCGGGATCACCAGGTAGCGCACTTCGGCGGTGGAATCAACGACGCGGATCTCGGTGGTCTCGGGCAAGACGACGCCGAAGTCGGCCAGCACGCCGCGTGGGTCCCTGACAGCCCGCGAACGATAGGGCGCGCTCTTGTACCAGGTGGGCGGCAGCCCCAATACCGGCCAGGGGTAGCAACTGCACAGCGTGCAGACCACCATGTGGTGGCGCGTCGGCGTGTTGTGCAGCGCCACCATGTGTTCGCCCTGGCGGCCGGTGTAGCCGAGCGAGGCGATGGCGGCGGTCGCGTCGCGACGCAGCCAGTCGTCGAAGGCCGGGTCGAGCCAGGCCCTGGAGACCACGCGCGCGCCATTGCGCGGGCCGATCCGCGTCTGGTAGGTGTCGATCAGCTGGTCCAGCGCTGCCGGATCGATGTAGCCCTTCTGGGTCAGTACGCTTTCCAGCGCGCGCACGCGAAGATCCATCGCACCGAGCTCGCTGTGGTCGTGGTCGTGGTCGTGGTCGTGGTCGTGGTCGTGCGCATGTGCCATCGGCGCATCCTACGCTGCCGTTAGAGTGCCGGGCATGAGAGCCTTGCAGATCCACGCCGGTCCCGCCGCGCTGAAAATCCTGCGTGAACGCGGCCTGAGCCCGGCCGACGTGCGCATCATCCCGGCTGCGGCCGGCGGCCCGAAGGGCCTGGTGCTGAACCCGCTGGACCGCTTCATCTTCGGCGAATGGCTGGCCGGCAGCCGCCACAGCGTGCACCTTCTGGGCGCGTCGATCGGCGCCTGGCGCATGGCCACGGCCTGCCTGGCCGACCCGGCGGCGCGCTTTGCGCAGATGGCCGAGGACTACATCACGCAGGACTACGAGCATGCGCCCGGCAAGCCGCCGGCGCCGCGGCATGTGAGCGAGGTCTTCGACGCCAAGCTGCGCGAGCGTTTCGACGCGCATCAGACCGAAGTCCTGGCGCACCCGCGCTACCGCCTGCATGTCTTCACCAGCCGCGGCCGCCACGTGCTGCGCCGCGAAGGCCGGCTGCGCACGCCGCTGGGTTATGCCGGCGCGTTCCTGACCAACACCGTCAGCCGCAAGGCGATGGGCGGCTGGCTCGAACGGGTGATCTTCTCCGACCCGCGCGAGCCGCTGCCGCTGTCGCTGCGCGACTACCGCACGCAGCAGGTGCGCCTGAGCGCGCAGAACCTGCGACCCAGCATCCTGGCCAGCTGCTCGATTCCCTTCTGGCTGGATGCAGTGCAGGACATTCCAGGCGGGCCGTCCGGCGCTTACTGGGACGGTGGCATCACCGACTATCACCTGCACCTGAACTACGGCGCGATGGCCCATGGGCTGGTGCTCTACCCGCATTTCCAGAAGACCGTGATTCCGGGCTGGCTGGACAAGGCGTTGAAGCACCGGCATCGCGCCAGCGCGCACCTGGACAACGTGGTCCTGCTGTCGCCTCGGCCGGAATGGATCGCCACGCTGCCCAACGCGAAGCTGCCGGATCGCAGCGACTTCAAGGCCTACGGCGACGACCTGAAGTCCCGCATCGCGGCCTGGCGGCGCGCCGTGGCCGAGAGCCAGCGCCTGGCGGACGAGTTCGCGCAAGCCGTGGCGTCGGAGCGGCCGATCGAGGCGCTGGCCCTGGCCTGAGACTACAATCGCAGCATCTGCAGACACATCAAGGACGGGAAAGGCAGCATGGTTATGACACCGCGAACTACGGGCTTCGTCACCGAAACCTGATC
>JBGAII010000225.1:0-4969 GCA_044225625.1 Rubrivivax sp. | reverse complement strand
GCGTCGTCTTCGCTGTCCGCCGCCAGCGCCCAGACGCAGATCGTCGGCTGCGGCGCAGGGTGGCGCTCGCTCGGCTTGTACAGCGTGCGGTACAGCTCCAGCGCGCGCTCGACGCCCTGGCCGTCGGCAAAGAAGTAGGCGAAGGCATAGGGCAACCCGAAGTGCGCGGCCAGCTGCGCGCCGTAGTCGGAACTGCCCAGCACCCAGATCTCGGGCCGGTGCGGCCCGCGCGGATGGGCGATCACGCCATGATGGGCTTCGCCGGCGGTCCACCATTGCAGCTCGCGGATCTGCTGTGGGAACCGCTCGGCGGCCGCATAGGCGTCGGGATTCAGCAGCTGCGCGGTGCGCATGTCGGCGCCGGGCGCGCGGCCCACGCCCAGGTCGATGCGCCCCGGCGCCAGGGCCTCCAGCACGCGGAACTGCTCCGCCACCTTCAGCGGCGCATAGTGCGGCAGCATCACGCCGGCGCTGCCGATGCGGATGCGCGTGGTGCGCGCCGCCACCGCGGCCATCAGGATCTCGGGCGCGGTGCCGACGATCGTCGACAGGCTGTGATGCTCGCTGAGCCAGAAGCGGTGGTAGCCGAGCTGTTCGCAATGCTGCGCCAGCTCAAGCGTGTCGCGGATCGCCGCGTCTTCGCCCGCTCCGGCGAGCGAGATCGATTGGTCAAGTACCGACAGTCTCATGCCGCGAGGATGCCACGGTCATCCCGCCGGCGTGCGCGGCGGGTCTTGCCGCCGCGGCCTTGATCAGGTCCGCCGCCTTCTCGCCGATCATGATCGTCGGCGCATTGGTGTTGCCGCTGACCACGCGCGGCATCACCGACGCATCGACCACACGCAAGCCCTGCACGCCGTGCACGCGCAGCTCGTGGTCCACCACGTCGAGTGCACCCGGTCCCATGCGGCAGCTGCCGACCGGGTGGTAGATGGTGTCGGCATGCTCGCGGATGAACTGCTCTATCTGCGCATCGCTCTGCGCGGCGGCGCTGTCGGCGAACTCGTTCGCGCCGTAGGCGGCCAGGGCCTGCTGACGCATGATGTCGCGGGTCAGCCGGAAGCCGCGCACCAGGCGCTGCACATCGTCGTGTTCGCCCAGGAAGTTGGGGTCGATGCGCGGCGCGGCCATCGGGTCGGCGCTGTCCAGCGTCAGGCTGCCGCGGCTTTGGGGGCGCAGCAGGCAGACGTGGCAGGAATAGCCGTGGCCGAACACCGTCTTGCGGCCGTGGTCCACCAGTTTGGCGATCACGAAATGCAGCTGCAGGTCGGGCCGGCGTTCGTCCGCCTGGCTGCGGATGAAACCGCCGGCCTCGGCAAAATTGGTGGTCAGCATGCCGCTGCGCGAGCGCCGCCATTCGGCGATGCCCTTCAGCGCGCGCGGGACGAAGGCGAGCGACATGCCGAACAGGTCGGTCAGCTTCGGCGCGTCGTAGCACAGCACCACGTCCACGTGATCGTGCAGGTGCATGCCGACACCCGGCAGATCGTGAACGACCCCGATGCCATGCTGTTGCAGCTGCGTGCCCGGTCCGATGCCGGACAGCATCAGGATCTGCGGCGACTGCAGCGCCCCGGCGCACAGCAGCACCTCGCGCTGAGCGCGCAACTGCTTGACCTCGCCGCCGACCCGCACCTCGACACCGGTCGCGCGCCGGCCCTCCATCAGCACGCGCAGCGTGTGCGCGCCGGTCATCACCTGCAGGTTCGGCCGGCCGAGGTTGGGCGTCAGGTAGGCCTTGGCCGCGCTGTAGCGTTCGCCGTTCTTGTGCGTGACCTGATACATGCCCACGCCTTCCTGCGTGGCGCCGTTGAAGTCGGCATTGGCGGCATGGCCCGCCTGCTGCGCCGCTTGCACGAACAGCGGTCCGAAGCGATTCGGGCTGCGCAGGTCCATCACGTTCAACGGACCGCCGCTGCCATGCCAGGCGTCGGCGCCGCGCTCGTTGTGTTCCGACTTCAGGAAGTACGGCAGCACGTCCTGCCAGGCCCAGCCGGGGTTGCCGGCGGCGGCCCAATCGTCGTAGTCCTGATGCTGGCCGCGGATGTAGATCATCGCGTTGATCGAACTCGATCCGCCCAGCACCTTGCCGCGCGGCTGGTAGCCCTTGCGGCCGTTCAGGCCGGCCTGCGGCACGGTGTCGAAGGCCCAGTTCGCCTGCCCGTTCTTGGCCATCAGCGCCAGACCGGCGGGGCAATGGATCAGCACGCTCTTGTCGGCCGGGCCGGCCTCGAGCAGGCAGACCTTCACCTGGGGGTCCTCGCTCAGCCGCGCAGCGAGCACGCAGCCGGCGGACCCGCCGCCGACGATGATGTAGTCGAACATGATGCTGTCTCCTCGTCGTTTGGCCGGGATCTTAGCGACCCGGCGGCCGACGGCAAGCCTGCGCCGCCCTCAGGGAGCGCAGTGCGCGGACCGCATCGGCGTGCCGTCAGCCCGCGGCGGCAGGCCCGTGGCGCACCCGGTCGATCAGTTGGCGGGCCTGCATCTCGGCCGCCAGCGAGCGCTCCAGCGGCGAACGGCACAGTCCGGCATGCTGGTAGTTCAGGTTCTCGTAGAGCTCGGCCGCCGACGGAAAGGCATCGAGCAGCGGTGACAGGCCCTGAGCGGTTTGCAGTTCGGCAAACGCCTCGGCCAGATGGCGCACCACGGAGCGGTACTGCTCGGCGCCGACCGGTTCGGTGCTGCGATCCAGGCGTTCCAGCAACTGCGCCAGCAGATGAGCCACGGCGAGCCGGGCTTTCGGATTGACGGGTTGGGTGGTCTTCATGTCACCCAGTTGGGGCCCGAAGTCGCGGCTGCAAGGGCCGCCCGGCCTGCCGGGCCGTCTACGGCGTCGGCGCCGGCAGCACCGTGCCGCGGCATTCGCCGAAGCCGATGCGGCGCGCGCCAGCCCGCTCGCAGTGCGCCCGCAGGATCACCGTGTCGCCGTCCTGCAGGAAGCTGCGCGTCTCGCCACCCGGCAGGTTCACCGGCTGCTTGCCGCCCATCGACAGCTCCAGCAGCGAGCCCCCCTGCCCCGGCTGCGGCCCGGACTGCGTGCCGGTGCCCAGCAGGTCGCCGGTCTGCAGGTTGCAGCCGCCGCTGCTGTGGTGCGCCAGCATCTGCGCCACGCTCCAGTACGAGTCGCGGAAATTCGAGCGGCTCAATTCGGCCGGCGGCAGACCCTGCTGCTGCATGGCCGCGGTCTGCAGCAGCACCTGCAGCGCGATGTCGATCTGGCCGCGCTCGCGGTTCGCCGCCGAGTCCAGATAAGGCAGCGGCTGCGGGTCGCCGTCGGGCCGGGTGAAGGGCACACGGAACGGCTCCAGCGCCTCGCGCGTGACGATCCACGGCGAGATGGTGGTGGCGAAGTTCTTCGCCAGGAACGGGCCCAGCGGCTGGTATTCCCAGGTCTGGATGTCGCGCGCCGACCAGTCGTTGAGCAGCACCATGCCGAACCAGTCGTCCTCGGCCTTCGCCATGTCCATCGGCTCGCCCTGGCGGTTGCCGGCGCCGACGAACACGCCCATCTCCAGCTCGTAGTCCAGCCGCTGGCAGGGGCCGAAACGTGGCGTCTCGGCGCCCGGCGGCAGAGACTGGCCGCGCGGCCGCACGAAGCCCTGCGGGCTGAGGCCGATGCTCGAGGCACGGCCGTGGTAGGCAATCGGCACCCACTTGTAGTTCGGCATCAGCGGGTTGTCGGGGCGGAACAGCTTGCCCACGGCGGTGGCATGGTGGATGCCGGTGAAGAAGTCGGTGTAGTCGCCGATGGCGCAGGGCAGCGCCATTTCGGCCTGGGCCTGCGGCACCAGGCACAGCTCGAGGAAGGGCGCCTGTTCGCTGCCCTCGCTGAGCGCATTCGACAGGGCGCTGCGCAGATGGCGGCGCGTGGCCACGGGCGCGGCCATCAGCGGCTTCAGGTTGCCTTCGGCCAGCGGCGCCAGCAGTTCCTCGCCGCCGGCGCCCCACGGGCATTGCTGGCGCGCCTTCTTCAGATCGAGGATCTGGTCGCCGATGGCCACGCCGATGCGCAGCGGCTCGTCGCTGCCCTTCAGGCGAAAGGCACCGTAGGGCAGGTTCTGCACCGGGAAGTCGCAGTCCGGCGCGTTCGCCGATTCGACCCAGCTGCGCAGCGCAGCATCGTGTGTGGCATCGAGCATGTTCATCAGGCCTTGAAGTTGTCCTTGAGCGGCGCCCAGCAGTCGGCGTAGGCGTCGTCGCGCGCACCGGCGCGCTGCGCCCATTCTGTCAAGTGGAAGCGCCAGCGGCTTTCGAACATGAAGGCCAGCGTGTGCTCCAGCTTGTGCGGCGCCAGCGCGGCCGACGAGGCCCGATCGAAAGCCTCGGCATCGGGACCGTGCGGCACCATGCAGTTGTGCAGTGAGGCGCCGCCGGGCCGGAAGCCTTCGGGCTTGGCGTCGTACTGGCCGTAGACCAGGCCCATGAACTCGCTCATCACGTTGCGGTGGAACCAGGGCGGTCTGAAGGTGTCCTCGGCCACCAGCCAGCGCGGCGGGAAGATGACGAAGTCGCAGTTGGCCGTGCCCAGCGTGTCGCTCGGGCTGGTCAGCACGGTGAAGATGCTCGGGTCCGGGTGGTCGAAGCTGATCGATCCGATGGTGTTGAAGTGCCGCGTGTCGTAGCGCAGCGGCGCCAGCGTGCCATGCCAGGCGACGACGTTGAAGGGCGAATGCGCCTGCGTCGCCGCCCACAACGCGCCACCGTAGCGCTTGAGCATCTGGTAGGGACCGCCCTCGCTCTCGAAAGCCGCCACCGGCGCTTCGAAATCACGCGCATTGGCCAGGCCGTTGGAGCCGATCGGCCCCAGCTCCGGCAGCCGGAACTGCGCGCCGTAGTTCTCGCACACGTAGGCGACCGCCGGCCCGTCGACGTCGACCTTGAAGGCCAGGCCGCGCGGGATCAGCAGCACGTGGCCGGGCGCGGCTTCCAGCACGCCGAGCTCGGTGGTCACGCGCAGGGCGCCCTG